>CANGJB010000005.1 GCA_947453945.1 Sphingomonadaceae bacterium | reverse complement strand
AGCTGCTCAGCAATTATCTGTTCGTGGGCCTTATCAACCTCGCCTTCCCGAATGCTAAAATCATTCATTCGAAGCGTAATCCTGTCGATACCTGTCTGTCTGCCTTTACCAAGTTGTTCAAGGACGACATGCCGCACAGCTACGATCTGACCGAATTGGGGCACTATTACCGCAATTACGAACGCCTGATGGCGCATTGGGAACAGGTTTTGCCGTCTGGTGTGATGATGACAATGAACTACGAGGACGTAGTCGGAGACGTTGAAGGCGCCGTGCACAAGCTGACGGATTTCCTTGGCGTTGAATTCGACTCGCGATGCGTTGACTTCCACAAGTCTGAGCGCCCCGTGAAGACCGCGAGCGTGGCTCAAGTCCGTAAGCCGGTTTACACATCCGCGGTGGACCGGTGGCGTCGCTATGGCGAAGGTCTGAAGCCTTTGATCGATGCGCTTGAATACACCGCCTGAAGAATAAAGGGCCCGGACTGCGTCAGATCGTTCGCCTGTCCGGGCTTAAAACATCGAGGAGAATGACATTGCCGAAACGAAGCTTCCTGCTCGCCTTGCCGGCCATACTACTGGCAGGAGCGGCTCCTGAGCTTGCAGTGGGCCTGCCTGCATCGGTGCCAGCAGCCAAAGCTGCCGCCCCGACTGCTCAGCCACAGCAAACCCCGCGACGTGCGGATCTAGTCAAGCGTCTTGAGGGCAACTTTGCAGCGGTCGATGCCAATCATGACGGTGCGATCAGCACCGAGGAACTGACCGCAAGCCTGACGGCAGCCGCCAAGAATTTCGATGACGCAGCGCAAAAGCGGCGCAGCGCTGCGTTCGATCGGCTTGATGTAGACCACAACGGCCAGATTTCCCGCCAAGAATGGGCGGCGATGCCCGGAGGCCGCAAGGTCTTGCCAGGCAATGCTGGAAATGACATTGCCAAGCTCGACAAGAATGGAGACCAGCGGTTAAGCTTGGCCGAATTCTCGGCCAACGCGCTTGCGCTCTTCGACCGCGCCGATACGAACCACGACGGCATCCTTCAGGATAATGAACTCAAGGCTGTACGGGGCCGCGGCGGATCCAAATAAGGCATGCCGCGCTCGGTTTTGCCGCCTGCCAGAAGGGGGTAAGCGTGGCGTTCACCACGGCGGCGGCGCTGGTGCATGAGCTCATAGAGGCTCGGGTCGAGCGGCGATTGCGCGGGCTCCAGTAACATCTGGCCTCGGTCAAGCTGCTAATCCTCGATGAGCTGCGCTATGTGCCATTCACTGCCGTCGGCGGCGAGCTGCTGTTCGAGGTTCTCAGTCGGCGCTAAGAGCCCGGCAGCACGCTGATCACCAGCAATTTGCCGTTCGATGAATGGACTCGGTATTTGGCAGCGAGCGGCTCACCGGAGCCCTGTTCGATCGGCTGACCCACCACGTCCACATCCTCGAGATGAATGGCGAGAGCTTCCGCTCCGCTACAGCCGCAAGCGCCAAAAGGGCAAGGAGGCAAGCAAGAGGCCTTGATTGGAAACGACTATCGGCTGCGGGAAATCGGCTTCCGCTCCGCTACAGCCGCTTCACGCCCGATATGGATGCCAGCGTCAAATTGCGGCGCGAGATGGAAATGGAGCTGCGTATCGCCATCACGCGCGGCGAGCTTTCGGTCGCCTACCAGCCGGTGGTCGATACCGGGACTGGCGCGATCCAGGGCTTCGAGGCGCTGCTGCGCTGGAACCACCCGGAACGCGGTGAGATCCGCCCGGATCTGTTCGTGCTGATTGCCGAGCAAGGCGGCCTCATGATTCCGCTGGGCACCTGGGTGCTGCGCCATGTCTTCACCCAGTGCCGCGATTGGCCAGATTGCTATATTTCGGTCAATCTCTCACCGCTGCAGATCATGGCGGGGGATTTCCTCCCCATGCTGGCCGCCCTGCTGGAGGAAACCGGCATGGATCCGCAGAGGCTGGTGTTCGAAGTGACGGAAGGCGTCATGCTTGATCGCAGCGCGCATGTGATCCGCGTTCTGCAAGAGCTCAACAGCATGGGCATCCGGGTCGCGCTGGACGATTTCGGGATCGGCTATTCCTCGCTGTCCTATTTGCACTCGTTCCAGTTTGATCGGATCAAGATCGATCGGTCCTTCGTGCAGAACATCGAGCGCGACCGCGATGCGCATTCGATCCTCTGCGCGATCACCAGGCTGGGTAAGACGCTGCGCACGAAGGTTGTGGCCGAAGGAGTGGAGCCCGAAGTGCAGCGGCTGCTTGTGCAGGCCGCAGGCCGCGGGCTGCGAACTGGTGCAGGGCCATCTGTTCTGGGCTGCGCTGCCGGCGCAAGACGCCCGGGCGCTCCTGGAATCGTCGGAAGCCTCCGCCTGGCTGCGCCCGGCTTCGTAAAAGCCCGCGCGGCGCAGAGCGTCAGGGCTTGGCGGGCGGCAGGACGGTGACGTCCGAAGGCTGCCATGCAGGCGCAACACTTACCGTGAATTCCAGCCGCGTTTCCGCCGCGATGCTGTGGGGCACGCCGGGCGGCAACAGCACGACCGAACCCTGCGCCACGCTCTGCGCTGTTTCGCCGATGGTCACGCGGCCCTTGCCTGCGCTGACGACCATGGCCTCGTGCCCCTCCCGCGTCACCATCATCGGCATCATCGCGCCCGGCTGCATCACGAAGCGCGCGACGCTGATTTGCGGGGAGCGCTGCGGCGCGGTGCGGCCCACGAGTTCCTCGACCGCGATGGGCGAGGCGATTTCGGCCTTGCGGGTGGCTGCTACCGTGCGCTTGGCGGAATCGGAGCGGGTCAGCTCGGCAATTTCGGGCGCGAACTTGGGATAAAGCGCGGTGAGTTCGTCGCGGTAGCCCGGTTCGTAGTCGTCATATTCAAAACCGGGGGAGAGCGTGTTGCCGCCGAAGCTGTAGGCCGTCTTGCCATCGCCGATCGGGCGCGCGCCCATCCAGGTGCCGCGCGGAACAAGGATCTGCGGTTCCTCGCCCTTCAAGACATCGCTGCCCCAGATCCGCGTCTCGCCGTGCCCATCGGGATAGAGCAAAAGCATCTGCGTGGGGCTGCCGCCATAGAAGTGCCACATCTCATCCGTGGCAAGGCGGTGCATCGCGGAAAAGTCGCTGCGGGTGAAGAGCGCGTAGATCGCCGTATAGGCCCAGCGCTTGGTGGGATAGCGCGCGGCCAGCGCGCCTTCGATCACGTCGTCGCTCTTGTAGGTTTGCAGGAACCACGGCCCTTCGTGGGGGATGTTCTGCATCTTGAAATGATCGATGATGGCCTGCGCGGCAGGCGGCATCGGCGCTTCGTCAGGCGCGGGGGCGGCAAGAGCGGCGGCGCTCCACAGCAGGGCAGCTGCGGCAAGGGCGGGTTTCAGCATGAAGCGGTCCTTAGCCAAGGACCGCTCTGCTCGCAAACCGGCGCGCGGCCTGCTTGCCGGAATGGGAAAGTCAGCCGGCTGTCCGGGCGGTCGCGGCGCTTGCCGTCACAGTGCGCGGATAGATGAAGCCCTTGGCGGCGCTCGGGCGCAGGCCCAGCGAGCCGGTCGGCGCGTACCACACGCGCACCTGGCTCCAGTCACCAGCGGGGGAAACATCCACCGCCATCACGCCGCGCTCGACCATGCCGGGGCGCGACCAATTGGCGTGGTTGATCAGGATATGCCGGTCATCGACAATCTTGCTGACGACAGCGACATGGCCATAGGGCATCGCGCGGGTGCCGGCGAAGGCGAGAACGGCGCCGGGCTTCGGAGCCTGGCCGCGATCATAACGACCAGCCGCATTGTTCCACCAGTCACGCGCATTGCCGCTGATCTGCACTTCGGAAACCTGCCGCGCATAAGCCACGCACTGGAGCCGGGCATTGGCTGCCGTGGGCAGCGCAGCAAAGGCAAAGAGAGCGATGAATGCGGCGATTATGTTCTTGTGCATGTGCAGCATATCTAGGGATTTGCGCCGATTCGGGGAGTCCGCGTGCCTTCCGTTCATCCTGCCGCAATCACCGTTCATCCCGAGTCCACGTGGCGCTGTGGAAAAAATTGCAGCGCGGGGAGCTCGGTTTCACGGACGCTTCCCTCCCACCAGAGCCTTGTCCTTTCCGAGCAGGCGGGAAGCCAAGGCCGCATCCGCAGCGCCAGCCGCTCTGGATTCCCGCCTTCGCGGGAAGGACGAGTGTTGAGGTCGAGAGCCCAGACCCGACATGTCGCTCGCCCGGCTATATGCACCCGTTGTAGTTCCTCCTGCCCACTCGTTCGTCATTCCCGCGCAGGCGGGAATCCAGAGCGGCACATGCCAAGCCCGTCCGATGTGGCCGCGCCCCCTTGTCGGGCTCGAAATGACTGTGGGAGAGCGCTGCCTTCTATCGTAAACGAAAGGGCGCCCGGTTGCCCGGACGCCCCTTTCTGCGTGCACTGATCGGTGGGATCAGGCGCTGTAGTACATGTCGAACTCGACCGCCGACGGCGTGGTTTCCCAGCGCATTACTTCGGGCCACTTGAGTTCGATGTAGGCTTCGATCTGGTCCTTGGTGAACACGCCGCCGTGGAGCAGGAAGTCATGGTCGGCGACCAGCGAGTCGAGCGCTTCACGGAGCGAGCCGCACACGGTCGGCACTTCGGCGAGTTCGGCCGGCGGCAGATCGTAGAGGTTCTTGTCCATGGCTTCGCCCGGGTGGATCTTGTTCTTGATCCCGTCGAGACCAGCCATGAGCAGCGCCGAATAGCACAGGTAGGGGTTTGCCATCGCATCGGGGAAGCGGAATTCCACGCGCTTGGCCTTGGCGCCCGAACCATAGGGGATGCGGCACGAGGCCGACCGGTTGCGCGCCGAATAGGCGAGCAGCACGGGGGCCTCGAAGCCCGGCACCAGACGCTTGTAGCTGTTGGTGGTCGGGTTGGTGAAGGCGTTCAATGCCTTCGCGTGCTTGATCACGCCGCCGATGAAGTAGAGGCACATGTCGGAAAGACCTGCATAGCCGTTGCCCGCGAAGAGCGGCTTGCCCGAATCCCAGATCGAAATGTGGGTGTGCATGCCCGAGCCGTTGTCCGACTTGATCGGCTTCGGCATGAAGGTCGCCGTCTTGCCATAGGCCTGCGCGACCTGGTGCACGACGTACTTGTAAACCTGCATGCGGTCAGCGGTCTGCACCAGCGTGCCGAAGGTCAGGCCCAGCTCGTGCTGTGCCGAAGCCACTTCGTGGTGGTGCTTGTCGCAGGGCAGGCCCATATCGAGCATGGTGCGAACCATCTCGGCGCGGATGTCGACGCAGCTGTCGACCGGCGCAACCGGGAAGTAGCCGCCCTTGGCGCGCGGACGGTGGGCGAGGTTGCCGCCTTCGTAGTCCTTGTTCGAGTTGGTCGGCAGCTCGATATCATCGATGCGGAAGCCGTTGCCGTCGTAGCCGTCGTAGAACTTCACATCGTCGAAGATGAAGAATTCGGCTTCGGGGCCAACGTAGACGGTATCGCCCACGCCGCTCGCCTTCACGAAGGATTCGGCGCGCTTGGCGGTCGAGCGCGGATCGCGGGCATAGAGCTCGCCGGTCGAAGGCTCGACGATATCGCAGCAGATGATCATCATCGGCGTGGCCGAGAACGGATCGACATAGACGGCGTCGAGGTCCGGCTTCAGGATCATGTCGGACTCGTTGATGGCCTTCCAGCCTTCGATCGAGGAGCCGTCAAACATCAGGCCGTCTTCCAGTTCGTCCTCGCCGAGCACGGTGGAGACCATCGTGAGGTGCTGCCACTTGCCCTTGGGATCGGTGAAGCGCAGATCAACCCATTCGATTTCTTCGTCCTTGATGCGGGCGAGAATGTCCTTTGCAGTAGCCATCGCTGGTCCTTTAACTGGCCCCGGCCCATGCAGGGGCGCTCAGTGGTCTAAAACATGGGGAAGCAGCCGCCAGTCCCGCGACAGCCTCCGGGTGAAATGCAATTCGTGTTGCTATGATGCGTTACTAGATCGCATCATTATCGCGTTCGCCGGTGCGGATGCGCAGCGCGCTTTCCACGGCAAACACGAAGATCTTGCCATCACCGATGCGGCCGGTCTGCGCGGCGGCGGCGATCGCCTCGACCACGCGGTCGACCAACGCGTCGGTCACCACCACCTCGAGTTTCACCTTGGGCAGAAAGTCGACGACATATTCGGCGCCGCGATAGAGTTCGGTATGACCCTTCTGCCGGCCGAAACCCTTGGCTTCGGTGACGGTGATCCCGGAAACGCCGATTTCGTGCAGCGCTTCCTTCACCTCGTCCAGCTTGAAGGGCTTGATGATCGCTTCGACCTTTTTCACTCGATCATTCCCTGCAGGCAAACCGGCGCTTGGCCACAAGGCCTGTCCGGCGGTTGGTATTCGTGCGTCGCGCAATACTGGATCAGCTATCCAAGAATCGTGCCACGCGGGTCTGCAGCCTCACTAGGCGATCAACAAGCGCCGCGAAAGCGGGAATTCTGCCGCTACGGCAAGAATGCAAGCGGCCCGCACGTCGCCGCATTGCGCAAGTTGCGCGCAAATGATCCTTTGCTGCACAAGATTTGCGCAAGCCCTGCCTTATTTTTAGGCAGGCGCGTGCTGGATCAGCCCGCGTAAGGCGGCTGGTGCAGGCCCGCCGGGCTCAGCGTGAAGATTTCGCAGCCCGTTTCGGTCACGCCGAGCGAATGCTCGAACTGCGCGGAAAGCGAGCGGTCGCGCGTCACTGCCGTCCAGCCATCGTCGAGCAGCTTCACCCCCGCCTTGCCGAGGTTGATCATCGGCTCGATGGTGAAGAACATACCGGGCTTGAGCTCAGGGCCGGTGCCTTTGTGCGCGGCGTGGATCACTTCGGGCGCGTCGTGGAACAGGCGCCCCAGGCCATGCCCGCAGAATTCGCGGACCACGCCGTAGCGGTGCTTTTCGGCATGGGCCTGGATCGCCGCGCCGATATCGCCGAGCCGCGCGCCGGGGCGAACTTGCTCGATCCCGATCATCAGGCACTCATAGGTCACATCGACCAGTCGCCGCGCCTTCAGCGGCACATCGCCGACGAGGTACATGCGGCTCGAATCGCCATGCCAGCCATCCAGCAGCGGGGTGACATCGATGTTGACGATATCGCCATCGCGCAGCACGCGGGTTTCCGAAGGAATGCCGTGGCACACCACGTGGTTGATCGAAATGCAGCACGAATGGGTATAGCCGCGATAGCCCAGCGTGGCCGGAATCGCGCCGCCAGCCAGCGTCATCTGGCGCACCACATCATCGAGCGCGGCGGTGGAAACCCCCGGCTGGACCATCGGTGCCAGCGCATCGAGGATTTCGGCGGCAAGGCGCCCGGCCTTGCGCATGCCGTCAAAGCCCGCAGGGCCATGCAGTTTAATCGTGCCGTCACGCGGCATCACATCGGTCTCGTCGGCGATCACATAGTCGGTCATCCGATCCCTGTAGCGCCTTCGCGCGGAAATTACGAGATCACGGAACGACAAAGCTGGCACGGTATTGCGGCTTGATCGCGGCAAGCACGGCGGGGCTGACCGGCAGGGTCACTTCATAGCTGCCTTCGGCATAGGGCCCGGCGTTGTAGGGCGCGATAAGGAAGCCGATCCGGTCAAAACCCTTGCGGCTTTTCGAACCGAGAATCACGACCTGTTCGTTGGGATCGACGCACTGGGCATAGGGATCGTCAGGATCATCGCTAAAATCCATGCCCTGGCGCTTCTCTGCCCGCTGGCGTTCCAGTTCGGCGCAGAACGGCTTCAGCACGGCCGCCTTTAGTGCTGCCTTTGATGCGAACAGATCGGTTGCGGTGCGGCGCTGGCCAGCCCCGTTGTTGGCGGCCTTGTCCCAAAGGATTGTCTGGAAGCCGCTGTTGCCATGCGCGCCGCCGGTAAAGCTGTAGCCTTCGGCGGAAAGGCTGAGCCAGCCGGGCAGATCGGTGACCACCTGCCATCCGGTCGAACTCATGTAGGGATTGAACGGGAACCCTTCGGCCTTGGCATCCTTGCGCGCCTCGCGCGCTTCGGCAGCGAGATCGGCGCGCGTGCGGGTGAGGTCGGCCTCCAGCCAATCGCGCAGAGCCGGGATCGCGGCGGCGGCGGAGGGATAACTATACTCGAATCCATAGGTGTCGCTGGTTTCGTCCACCTTGCGCGCTGCGGTAGCCGGTGGAGGGGGCGCGGGCGGCGCGGCAGGCATCTGGGCCGATGCGCTCGCGGCAGGAGCGGCAGGCGCGGCTTCCGATGGGGCGGGCTGCTGGCAGGCAGAGAGGCAAAACACGAGCGCAAGCAGGAAGGGCCGGAGGGCGGCATTTGGGGCAGGCGGGCAATCCATGCACTTTCCTCTCGCGCTCACCGCAAAGCTGCGGCAAGAATCGCCGCCAAGATGAACCACCTAGACACGCTGATCCAGCCTGATCGCGGCCAGAAGGCCATACCGCTCCATATTGTCGACAAGGCGGGCCTGCCGGCCTGGCTTGCCGCACTCACCCCTGCGCAGCGCGCGGTGCTGGCGGGGCAGGGCTTTGAAGGCGGTGCGGGCGAGACCGCGATTGTCCCCGATGCTGCCGGTGCGGGGGAGGGGTGGTTCGCGGTTGGCGGCGTGGCCGATCCGGCCAGGCTTTCCAGCTGGTGCCTTGCTCCACTGGCCGACCGGCTGCCTGCGGGCACGTACCGGCTTGCTGCTCCCGGCGCGGAAGGCCCGGCGCTCATCGGCTGGCGCCTCGCGCAATATCGCTTCGATCGCTACCGCAGTGATCCTGCCGACAAGGGCGCGCGCCTGCTGCTGACCGGCGCACTTGGCGCGATGCACACAGCGCAGGCCGAAGCCGATGCGGTGATCACCGTGCGCGATCTGGTCAACACCCCGGCCGAGGACATGGGGCCTGCCCAGCTTGAGGCGGAAGCCCGTGCGCTGGCCAAGGCGCACCACGCGGTGATCCATGTCGTTTCGGGCGATGCGCTGGAGCGCGATTATCCGATGATCCATGCGGTCGGCCGTGCGGCGGCGCGCAGCCACGCGCCCCGGCTGATCGAGCTGGAATGGGGCGATCCGGCGCACCCGCGCCTTGCCATTGTCGGCAAGGGGGTGTGCTTCGATTCCGGCGGGCTTGATATGAAGCCCAGCTCGGCCATGGCGCTGATGAAGAAGGACATGGGCGGCGCGGCGCACGCGCTGGCGCTGGCGGGCCTTGTGATGGGCGCGGGGCTGCCAGTGCGGCTGCACTTGCTGATCCCGGCGGTCGAAAACGCGATCTCGGGCAATGCCTTCCGGCCCGGCGATGTGCTGCGATCACGCGCCGGGCTTTCGGTAGAGATCACCAACACTGATGCCGAAGGGCGGCTGGTGCTGGGCGATGCACTGGTCCGCGCGTGCGAGACGCGGCCCGATCTGCTGATCGATTTCGCCACCTTGACCGGCGCGGCGCGCGTGGCGCTGGGGCCTGATCTGCCGGCGATGTTCGCGCGGACTGACGAGACAGCGGGCGGCCTCCTTGCGGCGGGCCTTGAGCGCGATGATCCGTGCTGGCGCTTGCCGCTCCACGATGGCTACCGCGAGATGCTAAAATCCGATGTGGCAGATTTGCAGAACAGCCCCTCCGGCGGGTTTGCGGGGGCGACCGTGGCGGCGCTGTTCCTTGATCGGTTCGTGGCCGATGGGGTGGACTGGGTGCACTTCGATACGTTTGCGTGGCGGCCAGCGGCACGGCCGGGGCGACCCAAGGGCGGTGAAGCGCTGGGCCTTCGCGCAAGTTGGGGGCTGATCCAGTCCCGTTTTGGAAAAGAGCGCACGCCTTGAACGCAGAGCCCGATGCCTATAAGCGCCCGGCGTTCCTATTTGCCGGAAGGCCCGCCTTGACTGATCCGATCCTGCCCAGCCTGAAGATGTCGCACGCGCTGACCGCCCCCGCACCCAAGGGCGATGCGCTGACCCGTGCGGCGCGCGGCGATCTGGCGCATGTGCGCTATGCCGGGCAGATTTTCGTCTCGCACTATGCCGTGCCGATGCCGCGCAGCGTGGGGGCTGCAGGCGCCGTGCTTCGCACCGCCGCGCAGGCGGACGCCGAGGTTGTCGGCACGCTTGCCGCAGGCGACGTCTTCAACCTGCTCGATGCGGCGGGCGGCTGGGGCTGGGGACAGCAGGGCGAGGATGGCCTCGTCGGCTATCTGCCGCTCACGGCGCTGGAGCCATGACCACACTCGTCTTCATCGACGGCGCCGCGGGCACCACCGGCCTCGAAATCGCCGAACGGATCGCGGGGCGGAGCGAATTCAGCCTCATCGCGCTGAGCGATGCCGAGCGCAAGGACGCAGGCGCGCGCGCCGCTGCGCTCAATGCCGCCGATGTCGCGATCCTGTGCCTGCCGGATGATGCCGCGCGCGAGGCGGTTTCGCTTATCACCAACGATCACACCCGCGTGATCGATGCCTCCACCGCGCACCGCACTGCGCCGGGCTGGACCTATGGTTTCCCGGAGATCGTTGGGCAGGATGCGGTGGCCAATGCCAAGCGCGTCTCCAATCCCGGCTGCTATCCCACCGGCTTTCTGGGCCTGCTCGTGCCTTTGCTGCGGGCCGGGCTGCTGCCGGCAGACTGGCCCTACACCGTCAACGCCGTCTCGGGCTATTCGGGCGGCGGCAAGGCGCTGATTGCGCGTTTCGAGGCGGACCCGGACATTGCCTTCCGCGCCTATGGCCTCGGCCTTGGCCACAAGCATGTGGCCGAAATGCAGGTTCAGGCTGGCCTCGCCCATCCGCCGATCTTTGCCCCCGCCGTCGTGCCTGCGCATCGCGGCATGGTGGTTGAAGTGCCCGTGCCGCTTGCCGCCATGCCCGGCACCGCCGCGCCCGATGCGCTTCGCGCCGCGCTGGTGGCTTTCTATGCCGGCAGCCCGCTGGTGTGCGTGCACGATGGCGTGCCGGATGAACTGTTGCTGCGCCGTTCCGACGCAGCGCGTGACGGGCTCGACCTTCATGTCTTCGGCAGCGCCGATGGCACGCAGGCGCGGCTCGTCGCCGTGCTAGACAACCTTGGCAAGGGCGCAAGCGGCGCGGCGGTGCAGACGCTCAACCTGATGAGCGGCCTCCCCGAGACGGCAGGGCTGCGGCTCTGATGTGGCCCAAGCCTGACCCTGTTCTCCCCGGTCAGGAAAGCGTCTGGGACTATCCCCGCCCGGCTGTGGCACGGCCCTGCACGGCCCGCGTGACGATCGAACATGCCGGGCAGATCGTGGCCGATACCCGGCGCAGTGTCGAAACGCTCGAGACCAGCCACCCGCCCAGCTACTACATCCACCCCGATGATATCGCGCCCGGCGTCCTGCGGCGCGCGGCGGGCACATCGCTGTGCGAATGGAAGGGCGCGGCGGTCTATTGGGATGTGGTGGTGGGCGACCTTGTTCTGCCGCGTGTCGGATGGAGCTATCCGAACCCCACGCGACTGTTCCTCGCACTCAAGGATCATGTCGCGTTCTATGCCGCGCCGTTTGATCGGTGCAGCGTGGACGGCGAAACGGTGATCCCGCAGCCGGGCGAATTCTACGGCGGGTGGATCACCGGCAAAGTGGCCGGGCCATTCAAAGGCGGGCCCGGCAGCCGGGGCTGGTAGGCCGCCCCGACTTCCGCCCGACTTCCGCCCGACTTCCGATTGCCTACTTCCCCAAGTTGATCGCCGGTTTTTCCGCATCAGGCAGTGCGGCGCCCATCAGCTTGGCCAGCGTCGGCGCAATCGCGCGCATGTCGATCTCGCCCAGGCTGCGGGCCTTGGCCACGCCCTTGCCCATGATCATGAAGGTTGATCGCATTTCGGGGGCGGCGGGGAAATAGCCGTGCATGCCCTTGGTGCTGGGCGATGGGAACGTAAGCGGCAGCGTGCCGTTCACGAAAGGAGTTGCCACGGCGCCCAGCTTGAGGTTTACGTAGAAGCTGGCCTCGGGATTGGCGCCCTCGGCCGCAATCCCGGCCGTGTCGAGCACGCGCTCGAACTTTGCGGCGGGATCGGCGGCCAGCGTGTCGAGCACGGCCTTCACTTTGGCCTTGAGCGCGGCATCGTCCGGCCGCGCAAGGCGGATCGCGATGGAGCCGCCCGAACCCCACGGCGCCGCTTCGACGCTGGCGATCTTGCCATCCGGCCCCAACGTGACGAGCCCGGCATCGATGAACGGGCGATAGAGATTGATCACCGTATCTACGGCCGCGAAGCCGTGATCGCTGACCAGCGCGATCACCGCATCGGGATGGACTTTCAGTTCGGCGGTCACCAGTTCGCCAACAAAACCGTCAATCGCTTCCAGCACCGCATGGGATTCAGCCGATCCCGGGCCGGTTTCGTGCTGGGTGTGATCGAGCGCAGCGAGGTACATCGTCATGAAGCCCGGCTTGTGCTTCGCGATCATCTCCACCCCGAAGCGGGTGCGGTTCTTGTCGGCCGGAAGGTCTTCGTCCTTGCCGGCGGCATAAGGCAGGTGCGCCGCATGCTCGAGATCTGCGATGAGCCCCGGCGTCGAAACCGCATCGACTAGATTGCGATCATCCGGATGGCCCGTGCGCCAGATCTGCGCGAGGTTCCAGGTCACGTTCTTCGCCGCGACCGAGACGGGCCAGTGCACGTTGCCCGTGGTCAGCCCCGCATCGTGCGCGGCATCCCACAGCGTGCGAGCCTTGTCGTCCTGCGCATACCAGAACCAGCCGCCCTGGTTGATCTGGAGGGGATCATAAGTGGTGTTGTTGACAATGCCGTGCCGCGCCGGGGCCACGCCGGTGATCAGGGTGGTATGGCTGGGATAGGTCACTGTCGGCAGTACGCCGTTGACGCCGGTCGCGTAAGTACCCTCGGCGAGGAACCGCCGCAGGTTGGGCACCTTGAGACCGCGCGCCTCGGCATCCTGGACATCGGCGGGCCGCAGCCCGTCGATGGAAATCATGAGAACGGGAGCGGCGCGCGCTTCCCCTGCCGCTGCAAGGAGCGCAAGGGCGAGGGCCAGAAGGCCCTGGGGAAGCGCGCGGCGCATCAGAAGCCCACCTTCACGGTCGCGAAGATCTGGCGCGGCGCACCGGAAAGCAGCGTCTGGTTGTCACCGCTGTTGCCGAAGCCGTTCGAACCGATCGTGGCGACGTAGGACTTGTCGAACAGGTTGGTGGCGTTGATCTGCAGCTCTACCGGCTTGCGCATCCCCACATCGAAGCGATAGCCCAGCGTTGCATCCACCAGCGCGCGGCCCGGGACCGACTGATCGTTGGTGTAGGTGAAGTAACGCTTCGACATGTAATCAACCCCGATGCGACCAAAGATCGGGCCCTGATCGTACGAAAGCTCACCATGCACAAGGTGCTTCGGGCTGTCGGTCACCGTCTTGCCCGCGGTGGGGATCGTGGTGGTGGTACCGTTCGCCCGGATCACCACGTCATTGCGGTAGGTGTTGTCGTTGTAGCTGTAGGACACCAGCGCCGAGAAACCCCGGCCGAAGCGCAGTTCGCCGCTCGCCTCGATACCGGCCGAGCGCACGCCACCCACGTTCTGCAGCGCGTTGGCCGCGCCCACGATGCCCACCGAAGTCGGGATCGCCAGCAGGCGGTTGCGGAAGTTAACAAGGTAGCCGGCCAGCACGCCGTGGAAGACGCCGCTGTTGAAGCGCAGGCCCGCCTCATAGGTGTCCGACTGCTCGGGCTTGAGGAACGGCTTGATCGCATTGAAGCCGATCTGGCTGGAGGAGAAGGGACCTGCCGTGGTGGCGGAAACGAACGCGCGGGTCACCTGGGTGAAGCCGGTGAACGCCTCGATTTCGGGCGTGAAGCGATAGCTTGCGCCCACGTGCGGCTGGAACCAGTCCGTGGTTGAAAGCGTGCCTGCCGTGCGGCCGCCGGCCACGATCGGCGTGGCGCGGTTGTCCACCTTGAAGCCCTTCCAGCCGAGGCTGATCTTGGCGTCGCCCAGCTTGATCTCGTCCTCGACATAGTACTGGAAGGTCTTGGTGTTGAAATCGACATCCCACTGCGTGAAGAACGGATCGCGCTGAAATTTCAGGTGATCGCGGCCCGGCGTGGTCCGGCTGGTATAGGCATAGAAGCGCCGTGCCTGGTTGAAATCGTTGTTTTCATACCAGCCGCCAACGGTGATCGCGTTCATGCCGAGATCGGCATTCACGCTGGCGAACAGGCCCTTGCGGTTGATCTCGTATTCGGTGGTGCGCAGCGCCATCGGCACGCCGGTCGGGCTGTTGACATAGGGCGAACCCCAGGTGCCCTGGCCTTCGTTGTGATGCAGGTAGGTGCGCGCCTTGAGCGTGACCGACGGGGCGAGATCGGCGCTCAGGCCGACCGAGGCCAGCGTATCGCGGCGCAGGCCCGATGCGTCGTAATAGGCATCATCTGCGGTCTTGATCTTGCCGGGATAGACGGTGCCGGCCGAAGGGTTGAGCGGCGTGGTGCCGGTATCGCCGCGGTTGGCGGCAATATCGGCCACCTGGATCGCCAGCGCATACTGGCTGGGGCCGAAGTTATCGGCGTTGTAGCCGAGGCGGTTCAGCTGATCGAGGCTGAGATCCTGATAGTCCTGCTCGGCGCGGTCCGAATAGCTGAAGGTGCCGTCCAGCACCACGGAGCCCAGCGGCAGCACGCCCTTGGCGTTCACGTTGAGCTGGCGCTGCTTGCCATCGCCCTTCCACTTGTCGGTGGTGGCATAGACGACAGATGCGAAGGCGCGCGCGCCATCGCGCGTGCCGATCCCGCCGCGCAGGAACCCGCGCCAGGTGTTGTTCGAACCATACGTGCCGCTGGCATCGATGCCGAGCGCATCCTTGGGATCGATCGAATAGAAGTTCAGCGTGCCGCCCAGATTGTTGGTCGACTGCGTGTCGATCGAGCCTGAGCCCTGGCTGACGACCGTGTTGCCGATGTTCTCGGCCGAAATCGCGCGGCTGATGTGCAGGCCGTTGTTGTTGCCATACGACATGTCGCCGAGCGGGATGCCGTCGAGATTGAAGCCCAGCTGGTTCTGATTGAAGCCGCGGATGGTGATGCGGGTCGACCATTCATACGTGCCGAACGCGTCGGCCGACTGGAAGTTGACCGAAGGCAGCTTGGCGATGGCGCGCAGCGGGCTGGTGCCGGCGGCCTGGATGGCAAGGTCGGCGCCCGAAAGCTCCTGCACCTGGCGCGTCTTGCCGGTGCCATAGACCACGATGGCTTCGCCGTCAGCGGCCTCGGCAGGGGAAGCCTCAGCAGCAGGGGCAGCCTCAGCAGCAGGGGCGGCCTCAGCTACGGGGCCGGCGAAGGCGGTGCCATGGGCGGCAGCGAATGCCGTCGATGCAAGCAGAAGTGTGACAAGGCGCATAAAAAACTCCCTCATGAAGCGCTCGGTTGCTGCGCCCGCTAAGCCCCTGAGGTGACAGTTTTATGCTGGTTTCGAGACTCACTCCGTCATACTCGCTAGGCCGCCCCGATGGGCATGGGCCGCCATGCAAAACGCCCCGAGCGCATTACTGCGTCGGGGCGTCCATGCCTTGCGGAAAAAGCAGCGCGGGCTGGCCGCGCGCCTGATCAGTCTTCGGGGGCGATCGTGACCTTCAGGCCGTCGAGATCGCCAGTCAGCTGGATCTGGCACGAAAGCCGCGAAGTCTCGCCGCGGTGGTCCGAGCTATCCAGCAGGTCGTTCTCGTCTTCGCTCATCTTCGGCAGCTTGTCGGCGAAGGAGGGATCGACATAGATGTGGCAAGTGGCGCAAGAGCAGCAGCCGCCGCACAGTGCGAGGAGTTCATCGAAGCCGTTGTCGCGGATGGCTTCCATCACCGAAAGGCCGGCAGCGGCCTCGACAGTGGATTCTTCACCCGAGCGGTTCACCACGACAAGCTTCGGCATCGATCACGTCTCCTGTTAAGAGCGGGACGCGTGAGTCCGTGCTCTCTGGCTCCATTTGACCGGGGCTGCTATCGCGCGGGGGCGGATTTGGCAAGGTGCTGCGCTGCATCATGGCCTCTAAAGGAAAGCTGTACCCTATGGGCCTCACCGCCAACCAGATTGCGCAAGGCCTCGCCCATGTCGGCGCAAGGAGCCCAGCCATCGCCGAAGCGGTCGCGCGCGTTGGCTATCCTGAGCCGCGCATTCGCCCGCGCGGCTATGCTACGCTGCTGCGCACGATCGTCGGCCAGCAGGTCAGCGTGGCCGCTGCCGCTTCGGTCTGGCGCAAGCTGGAAGCGCTGCTGGGGGATGACATGCCCCCGCAGGATCTGCTCGAAGCCGATTTCGATGCGCTGCGCGCCTGCGGCCTTTCGCGCCAAAAGCAGGGCTATGTGCGCTCTTTGTGCGAGCTGGTGGTGACGGGTGAGCTTGATCTGCACTCCCTGCCCGAAGACGACGAAGCCGCGATTGCGCAGCTCACCCGGATCAAGGGCATCGGTCGCTGGTCGGCGGAAATCTACCTGCTGTTTGCCGAAGGCCGGCCGGATATCTGGCCGGCGGGCGATCTGGCCGTGCAGGCCGGAATGGCGAAACTCCTCGGCCTTGCTGAGCGGCCTGACGAAAAGGCAACGCGCGCCATGGCAGAAGATTGGCGCCCGCACCGCGGCGCGGCAGCGATCTTCACCTGGCATTGCTATAACAATCCGGCGTTGTAGTCTGCGGCCCGACAAGAACAACAAAGGGTGCTGGTTGTGGGCCAAAAGACGATTTTCATCACCGGTGGCGCTTCCGGCATTGGGCGCGCGGTGGCGCAGCGCTTCGGGCGGGCGGGCTGGTTTGTCGGCATTGCCGATATCAATGAAGATGGCATGGCCGGCACCGCTGCGCTGATTCCGGCGGGTTTTTCTTCGCAGCACAAGCTGGATGTGCGCGACCGCGCCGCGTGGGACACCGCGCTCGCCGCCTGTGCCGAGGCTTCGGGCGGAAAAATCGATGTGGTGTTCAACAACGCCGGCATTCCCATCGGCGGGCGGATCATCGATTGCAGCACCGAAGAAGTCGAACGCACGCTCGATATCAACCTCAAGGGCGTGATCTTCGGCGCGCAGGCGGCCTGGCCTTATCTCAAGGCCGCGGCGCCGGGGTCATGCCTGCTCAACACCGCCAGCGCGGCGGGCATCTATGGCGTGCCGGGCGGTTCGATCTATTCGGCCACCAAGTTCGGCGTGCGCTCCCTCACCGAATCGCTGGATGGCGAGTGGCGGGAAGACGGCATCATGGTGCGCGATCTGATGCCGAGCTTCATCGAAACCCCGCTGCTCGATCACGCGCCCAACCGGGCCTCCAATCAGGATATCCGGACCGGGGTGACTTCTGCGGGCCTCGAGATTACGCCCGTGAGCGCAGTCGCCGAAGCGGCATGGGCGGCGGTGCATGGGCAGAAGGTGCACACACTGGTGGGCAAGACCGCGAAGAAACTGGCCTTTGCCGCGCGCTGGATGCCCGGCGCCTTGCGCAAGCAGGTCGGCGGGCTCGGGCGGCCGATGGGCGGCTAGCCCCCGAACCCGTCGATTGCGCTCGCCAGCGCCACGTCCCTTGCGCTCAGCCCGCCCGCATCGTGGGTGGTCAGCGTGATGTCCACGCGGTTGTAGACATTGAACCATTCGGGGTGGTGATCGGCCTTCTCCGCCAGGATCGCCACGCGGGTCATGAAACCGAAGGCTTCGGCAAAATCGGCAAAGCGGAAGGTGCGCGTGATCGCGAGGCCGTCTGCGCTGAGCGCCCATCCGGGCAGGGCGGCAAGGGCGGCGGCGCGTTCGGTTTCGGTCAGTTGGGCAATCGCCATGATGGCTCTCCTTGGCAGTGGGCCCGCTTTCCCCTATCGGCAGGGGCGATGCAACCGTGCCGTCTCGCTGCCTATGATCTTGCCTGCCGGCGTGGCGACCGGCTCCTGTTCAAGGGGGTGGGCTTCGAACTCCACAGCGGCGATGCGCTGCAGCTGGCGGGGCCCAACGGCATCGGCAAATCCAGCCTCATGCGCATTCTGGCCGGGCTGCTGCGCCCCTATAACGGCCATGTGGAACATGAAGGCACGCGCGCGCTGGCGGATGAACGCCCTGCACTCGATCCCCACCGCCCGCTGGGTGAGGCGCTGGCCTTCTGGCAGTCGATTGACCGGGCAGGCGAAGCCCGCGCCGATTTCGGGCTCGAAGATCTGGCGGATGTGCCGGTGCGCTATCTTTCCACCGGCCAGCGCAAGCGCGCCGCGCTGGCGCGACTGGCGGCCAGCGGTGCGCGGATCTGGCTACTCGATGAACCCCTGAACGGGCTCGATACGCATTGGGGTGCAAGCACGCAGGCCGCGATCGAGGCACACCGGGCGCTGGGCGGCATTGCCGTGATCGCTTCGCACCAGCCGCTGGAACTCAGCCGGCTGCGCACGCTATCGCTGCTGGAACATATGCCATGAAGGGCGCGCTGTGGACCATCTTCCGCCGCGATCTAGCGCTGCTGCTGTTTGGCGCGCCGGGCCGGGGCGGCGCGCTGCTGCCGCTGCTGTTCTTCCTCGCGGTCGCCATGCTCTATCCTTTCGCGGTGGGCCCAGATGCGCGGCTGCTGGCGCGGACGGGCGCGGGCGTGATCTGGGTCGCGGCCTTGCTCGCCGCGATCCTCCCGCTTGATCGGCTGGTGGAGCCCGATCTCGAAGCCGGGTTCTTCGATCAGTGGGCCTTGCGCGGAATTGCGGAGGAAGGCGTGCTCCTGCTGCGCATCGTGGCGCACTGGCTCAGCTTCGGTGTGCCGCTGATGCTCGCCGCGCCGCTCGCGGCGGGCCTGCTCAATCTCGATGGCGCGCAGCTCTGGACGGTGGAAGCCGGCCTCCTCCTTGGCACGCCGGGCCTTGCCGCCATCGGCGTGACCATCGCCGCGCTCACGGCGGGGCTGCGCGCGGGCGCGGCGCTGGGCGGGCTTCTGGCCATTCCGCTTACTGTCCCGATGCTGATCTTCGGTGCAGGCTCGCTCCAGCCGGGCGGGGAGGGCGGTTTGCTGCTCCTCGCGGCTGCCAGCCTGGCCGCGCTGGCGATTGCCCCGTTTGCAGCGGCGGGCGCGATCCGCGCGGGGCGCGAGTAGAGCCCCGCTTGCGCTGCTGAAAGCGCAAATCCATTGCGGGGCGCGCGGCGGCGCATTACGTCCGCCGGCATGACAGACACCGTCCCGCCACCCGCCATCCTGCCCGATACCCTCTCACTCATCGGCAACACGCCGCTGGTTCTCCTGAAAGGGCCGAGCGAGGCGGCCGGTTGCGAGATCTATGGCAAGTGCGAGTTCGCCAATCCCGGCGCTTCGGTGAAGGACCGCGCGGCGCTGTGGATCGTGCGCGATGCGGAGGCCAAGGGCCTGCTGCAGCCCGGCGGCACGATTGTGGAAGGCACTGCGGGCAACACCGGCATTGGTCTGGCGCTTGTCGCCAATGCGCTCGGCTACAAAACCGTGATCGTGATGCCAGAAACGCAATCGCGCGAGAAGATGGACACGCTGCGCGCGCTCCGCGCGGAGCTGGTCCTTGTGCCCGCCGCGCCGTTTTCCAATCCGGGCCACTTCGTTCACACCTCGCGCCGCATTGCCGAGGAAACTGAAGGCGCGATCTGGGCCAACCAGTTCGACAATATCGCCAACCGCCGCGCGCATATCGAAAGCACGGCGCCGGAAATCTGGGCGCAGATGGATGGCCGGGTCGATGGCTTCATTTGCGCGGCGGGCACTGGCGGCACGATTGCGGGCGTGGGCTTCGGGCTCAAGGCGTTTGATGAAAACGTGACCATCGGCCTTGCCGATCCGCACGGCGCGGCGCTCTATAATTATTACGCGCATGGCGAACTGAAGGCAGAAGGCTCGTCGGTTGCCGAAGGGATCGGGCAGGGGCGCATCACCGCCAACCTCGAAGGCGCGCCGATCGATACGCAGTTCCGCATTTCGGACGAGGAAGGCATCGAATGGGTCCGCCGCTTGCTGGCCGAGGAAGGGCTGTGCCTTGGCCTTTCGAGCGGGATCAACGTGGCCGGCGCGGTCGCGCTTGGCCAGCAGCTGGTGGCTCAGGGCAAGAAGGACGCGCGCGTCGCCACGATTCTGTGCGACACCGGCTTCCGCTACCTCTCCTCGCTCTACAACCCGGAGTGGCTGCGCGCGAAGGGGCTGCCGGTATTCCCTTGGCTCGCATAAGCGTCTAGTATCAGGCGGATGGCACTTTTCGGCCTCATCCCTGATCGCAGCCCTGCGACTGAGCCGGTGGCAACCGCGAGCGAATCGCTTGCCGAAGCCGCCCGCCTTGCCGCGCTGCAGCCGGCGCGGCCCGGTCCGCGGGAACTGCGCGCGCAGGCCGTGCACCGGCTCCAGATCGGCCTGTTCGGCCTTGCCGGGATGCTCTTGCTGGTCAGCCTTGCCAACGTGATCATGGACCGCGCCAAGCTGGTGGACCGCACCACCACGCCCGCCGCCGCTGCCGCAAGCCCCAGCCCGAGCACCAGTACGGCCAACGATCCGCTGGTCGATATGGGCGTCGCGCCCGAACTGCCCGTGGCAAGCGGCGCCAAGCCTGCGCGGCCAGCGCCGCGCCCCCCGGGCAACTGATCCGCATCCGCATCGTTTCGATACTTGTGGTCGGCGCTCTGGCGCTGGCCGCCTGCAATCGTGTTCCTGCGCAGCCGCCGCAGGAGCGCCCCGGGCTCGGCCTGTTCACCAGCCTGCCGATCCTGTGGCGTGAGGGAGATGGTATTGCCGCGCAGCTTGCGCCGCCCGGCGATCCCCACTGGGCACGCCCGGTGCTGGAGGAAGGCCGCCGCCTTGTCCCGCTCGATACCCTGCTTGCGCCCGGTGCCCTTGCCGATATCGTGATCGCGCAGCCGCGCCCGCTGGAGCCTGCGGAGAATGTCGCGCTCGATGCGTGGGTGCGGCGCGGGGGGCACCTGTTGCTCTTCGCCGATCCGCTGCTCACGGCCGAGAGCGGCTTTCCCCTCGGCGATCCCCGCCGCCCGGCCGATACCGTGCTGCTTGCGCCGATTCTGGCGCACTGGGGCCTCGTCCTCCAGCCGGAAGAGGCGGCGCGGGAAATCGCGGGCGCGCCGTTCCCCGTGCGCGCGCCGGGTGTACTTGCCCTTGCTGCCGGCGGTTCTGCCGATTGCCGAATCGAGCAGGCCGGGCTCATCGCCATGTGCCGGATCGCCCGAGGAACCGTGCTGATCGTGGCGGATGCAGCGCTGCTGGAACCGGCCAGCGGGCCTGCTGCTGCCGCGCAGGCGTGGGCGCTGCGTCGGCTGATGCGGCAGGCCTTCGCCCGCTGACCCGGGAATAAGCGGGAATCGCCAATGGGTGGGGCGCGGGAAAGCACGGGAATGACCCGCGCTGGGACGGTGAGGCTACGTCCTGCGGCCAGTTTTTGGCGGAATTGCGTGGCTTTGTCCGGGGTGGTGCGAAAGCAGGAAAGGTATAAAGATTTGCCCCAAGCAAAGATTCATCCACTAGAATCAACGTCTGGACGCAATTTCCCGCATTTTCCCCTTTTCGCCCGGGCCGTCCCGCGTTAAGACATCCTCCCATCAGGACGGACTCCATGACGCATCCGCGGGGGATGAGTCGGCCATGCGGGTATGCATGGCCGGGTTGGGAGGCTTTCGTCCGTGGCGGGGAAGCGGCACGTGGCTGGGGGGCAGTCGCAGTATTGGGGACAGGGCTTTTCGCCGCGCGGCGAAAAGAACCGCTTCGTCCTGCCTGCAGATTTCCGCCAGACCGTCCGCGATGCCTCCCGCGGGAACCGCACCCTCTGCCTCGACAAGCACCACAAGCACCCCTGCCTTGTCGGCTTTGGCGAAATGCGCGCGGAAAGCTTTGCTGAACAGATCGCGCACGAGGAACGCATCGCGATCGAGCGCGGCGAACCCTTCGATATCGATGAACGCGCCGCCCAGCTGAGCGGCTTTGCCCGCATCAGCTTCGATGATTCTGGCCGCTTCGTTCTGCCTGAATACCTCGGCGAGCAGGTCGCGGTGGACGATGCGCTCTATTTCCATGGCGGCATTCACCAGTTCACGATCTGGGCGCCCTCAGTGCTGTTCACGATGGGTCCCGGCTGGGACTCGGTCAAATCCGCATGCCGCGCCAAGATGGCCGAACATGCCGTCAAGGCTGCCCGCAAATGAGCGATGCCCCCGATCCCTTGGCCCCCCATATCCCCGTGCTCCTCGATGAGGTGATGGCCGCGCTGCACCCCGCGCCCGGCTCGCTGATCGTGGACGCCACCTTCGGCGCAGGCGGATACACCCGCCGCCTGCTCGGTGCCGGCGCTACCGTCCATGCCTTCGATCGCGATCCCGATGCGATTGCGGCGGGGCGGGCCTGGGGGGAAGTTTCCGAAAGCCCGCCCCGGCTCGTGCTCCATCCCCGCCGTTTTTCCGAATTGGCCGAAGGACTTGCCGAAGTGGGCATTGCCAGCGTGCAGGGCGTGGTGTTCGATATCGGCGTCAGCTCGATGCAGCTCGATCAGGCCGCGCGTGGTTTCGCCTTCTCCAGCGATGGCCCGCTCGATATGCGCATGTCGCAATCCGGGGAGAGCGCAGCTGATTTCCTCAACGGCGCGGCCGAAGAAGCGATTGCCGATGTGCTCTATCATTATGGCGATGAGCGCCAGTCGCGCCGCATCGCCCGCGCGGTGGTGGCTGCCCGTCCGCTGACGACCACAGGCGAATTTGCCCATGTGGTCCGCAAGGCGCTCGGCTATCGCCCCGGCGCGCCGAAGGATCCAGCCACGCGCAGCTTTCAGGCGGTGCGCATCCACGTGAACGGCGAGCTCGATGAACTGCACGCCGGCCTCGCCGCGGCAGAGCGCGTACTGGCTCCCGGCGGCTGCCTCGCGGTTGTCAGCTTCCACAGCCTTGAAGACCGGATCGTGAAGCAGTTCCTGCGCGAAGCCGCTGGCGCCGTCCCGGCCGGATCGCGCCACCTGCCCGTGCGCGGCCCCGCGGGCCAGCCCGTGTTCGAAAAACCCTCCGGCGCGATCCGGCCCGGTGCGGAAGAGCAGGCGCGCAATCCCCGCGCGCGTTCGGCCACCTTGCGCTGGGCGGTCCGCACCGCGGCCCCGGCCCGGGAAGGTCTTTCTGGAAAGGGGCTTGCCGCATGATGGTCAGTGCCAACCGCTTCCGCTCGATCGGCTGGATCGCGCTGTTGCTCGTCTGCGGGGCGGTGGTCATGGTCCTCGCGTTCCGCGTCAACGCGCTGCGCAGCCAGGTTCACCGCACCGAACTGAAGATCGTTTCGCTGCGCAAGGAGAAGCTCTACCTCGAAACCGAGGTGGAAACCCGCGCGAACCAGCAGCAACTGAAGCTCTGGAACGATGTCGAGTTCGGCTATGTCGCGCCGTCGGCCAGCCAGTATCTGGCCAATGAGCGCCAGCTTGCCGCCATCGCCAAGCCCGATGGCCCGGGCAGCCCCGAGCCGATCCGCGTGGCAAGCGCCGACGATAGCGTGGCGGCCGAAGCGGCGTTTCCCGCAGTGATGGCCGGCTTTGGCGGTGATTCCGAAATCTCGGCCCCGGCGGCAACGCCTGAAGCCAAAGCCGATACCAAGCCTGCGGCCAAGCACGCCGCTGCCGCTGATCGCGCCGCGGCCACTGCCAACCTTGGCGCGCGGCTGGCGATGGTCGCGCCGCTGGGGAAGGGCGGCAAGGACAAGCCTGCCAAGGATTCGAGGGAGGTCAACGGGAAGGCGGCTCTCGCCACGCCCGCCAAGGCGGCTAAGGGCGATTCAGCGCAACCCGCCAAGGGCGCCAAGCTAGCGGCCGGCAAGCCCGAAGCCAAGCCGGGCAAGGCTCCTGTTGCAGGTAAGCCGGCCCAGTCGGCAATACCTGTAAAGTCCGCCAAGGGGGGCAAGTCGGCTCCGTGAACGCGTTGACTGCCTCTGCCGCAATTGCCACTGGCCGCGTCCAGCTTGCCAATGTGCGCCAGATCGCACTCGCCACTGCGCGCGTACGGGCCCTATGGGTCATGCTGCTGTTCGTGTTCACCGCGCTCACTGCCTGCGTGCGCATCGGCCAGCTCGGCTTGTTCGAACAGACGCCCGAGCGCGCTTCGCTGGCTGAGGCGCTCCTGCCTTCGCGCGGGGAGATCACCGATCGCAACGGCCTTGCGCTGGCGCGCGCGTTCGCGTCCTATTCGCTGTGGTTCAATCCCAAGGCGCTGGGCGCAAGCGGTGCCCCGCTGGTCAAGACGCCTGAGGAAGTCGCCCACGCGCTCGTCGCCATTTTTCCCGATGCGGACTACGCCGATCTCGTCGCTCGGCTGAAGGCGGGCAAGCCCAGCTATCTGCGCCGCCGGGTGCTGCCGGAAGAGGCCAACAGGATCTTCGCGCTGGGTGAACCTGCCCTGGAATTCCCGCGCGAGGAGCAGCGCTTCTATCCGCAAGGCTCGCTTGCCGCACACGTGCTTGGTTATGTCGACGAGGCCGGCAAGGGCCATGTCGGCATGGAGCAGGTGCTCGAAGGCCGTCTGCTCGATCCGGCCTATCGCGGCACCCCCACCGCGCTTTCGCTCGATGCGCGGGCCCAGGGCGCGCTGGAGGACGAACTTGGCCGCGGGATGATGGAAACCAACGCAAAGGGCGCGGCCGGGGTAATCCTTGATGCTGACAGCGGCGAAGTCATCGCGCTGGCCTCGCTCCCTTCGTTCAATCCCAACCGCTCGGATCTTGCCTACAACGATCTGGTGTTCAACCGCGTGTCGAACCAGGTTTACGAGCTTGGCTCCACGTTCAAGCCGATCACGGTTGCCTCCGCCATCGATGCCGGCGTCATCACCGATCTGGCGACCCGGTATCCCGCCGTGCCGTTCCAGATCGGCAAGTTCACCATTCACGATAGCCACAATTTCGGCGCCTCGCTCAACGTGCCCGAAGCGCTGATCCATTCGTCGAACACGGTCACGGCGCATGTGGCGGACTTGCTGGGGCCGGTCGCGCTCAAGCGTACGATGGAGCAGCTCGGCATGAACGAGCGCCCGACCATCGAACTGCCCGCGCGCGGCTTCCCGCTCTGGCCCCACGGCGGCGGCGAGGGCGGCAAGGGCGATTGGGCGCGGCTGACGACGATGACGGTGAGCTATGGCCACGGCATCGCGGTTACCCCGCTTCACCTCGCCTCGGCCTATGCGGCGCTCGTCAACGGCGGGATCTGGCGCCCGGCTACGCTTTACAAGGTGGATCCGGCGCACCTCGCTTCCGGCCGCCGGGTGTTTCAGGCATCGACCAGCGCGCTCATGCGCCAGCTCTTGCGCATGATCGTGGTCGACGGCACGGGCCGCAAGGCCGATGCACCGGGCTTCCGCGTCGGCGGCAAGACCGGCTCGGCGGAAAAGCCTGGCAGCGGCGGCTATCGCAAGACTTCGCTGATCGCGACATTCGCGGCGGCTTTCCCGATGGACAAGCCGCGCTATGTGGTGATCGTCATGCTCGACGAACCGCAGGCCACCGCCAGCACCTCCGGCCAGCGATCCGCCGCATGGAACGCCGCTCCCATCGTGGGCCGGTTGGTGCCGCGCATCGGCCCGATGCTCGGCGTGGTGCCTGATGCGCACCATGATGTCGATATTACCGATCTCAGCCCGCTGGTCGGTTCGGGAGAAGGCGAATGAACCTGGGCGCGCTTGCCGCAGCGGCGGGGATCGCGCTGCCTGATGGCGCGGGCGCACTGGTGGGCGCTTCGGTCACCGGTTTTGCCATCGATCACCGCAAGGTTGCCCCCGGCACCGTGTTCGGCGCGTTCCCCGGCACCCGCGTCAACGGCGAGGATTTCATCGCGGACGCGATCCGCGCGGGCGCGATTGCCGTCGTCGCCCGGCCCGAAGCCCGCGTAGAAGGCGCGGTCCACATTGCCGATCTTGCGCCGCGCCGCGCCTTTGCCCGCCTTGCCGCGCCGTTCTTCGCGCCGGTGCCTGAAACGCTCGTCGCCGTCACCGGCACCAACGGCAAGACCTCCACCGTCGAGATGACGCGCCAGCTCTGGCGCATGGCCGGCTTCCACGCCGCCTCGATCGGCACGCTGGGCGTTACCACGGCAGACGAAAGCGTCTCCACCGGGCTGACGACGCCCGATATCGTGACGTTCCTTGCCAATCTGGCGGGCCTGGCGCGCGAAGGCGTCAGCCATGTGGCCTATGAAGCCTCCAGCCACGGGCTCGATCAGTTCCGCAACGAAGGCCCGCGCGTGATGGCCGGGGCCTTCACCAATCTCAGCCGCGATCACCTCGATTATCACGGCACGATGGAAGCCTATTTCGCCGCGAAGATGCGCCTGTTCGGCGATGTCGTGGCGGCAGACGGCACGGCTGTGATCTGGGCGGATGATGTCTGGTCCGCGCAGGCGATTGCGGCGGCAAAGGCACGCGGGCTCAAGCTCATCACCGTGGGTGAGGGCGGCGAGACGCTGCGGCTCCTCTCGCGCACGCCCACGCAGCTCGGCCAGACGCTGGAGCTTGAGCACGACGGGCAAAAGCGCAAACTCGATCTCCCGCTCATCGGCGCCTATCAGGCCGCCAACGCGCTCGTTTCGGCGGGTCTGGTCATCGCGGTCGGGGGCGATCCGGTCGCTACGCTGGGCGCGCTTTCGCGCATCCAGCCAGTGCGCGGGCGCCTCGAACGTGCCAGCATCACCCGCAGCGGTGCGCCGGTCTATGTCGATTATGCCCACACGGCTGATGCGATCACCGCCGCGATTGCCGCGCTGCGCCCGCATGTCGGCAAGGAGGGCCGCCTGATCACCGTGTTCGGCGCGGGCGGGGATCGGGATGAGGGCAAGCGCCCCGAAATGGGCCGCGCCGCCTGTGCAGGCTCAGAAATCGTGATCGTGACGGACGACAACCCGCGCGGCGAGGATGCGGCCACAATCCGCGCCGCCGTGCTCGGCGGCTGCGATGCGCGTGCCCGCGAAGTGCCCGGCCGGCGCGAGGCGATTGCCGCCGCCATTGCCGATGCCGGTGCAGGCGATATCGTGCTCGTGGCCGGCAAGGGCCACGAACAGGGCCAGATCGTGGGACGCGGCGAGGCCATGCGCGTCCTTCCCTTCGACGATGTGCAAGTGGCGCGGGAGTGCAGCCAATGAATGCCATGAGTGCCTTGCTGCAATGGCCCGCCGTGGCTGGTGATGATGTCGGCCTCGCGCTGTGGACTGCGGCCGAGATCGCGGCGGCCACCCGTGGCACCGCGTCCGGCACGTTCGAAGTTTCGGGCAGCGCGACCGACAGCCGCGAGGTTCAGCCGGGTGACTTGTTCATTGCGCTCAAGGGCGCGGAGAGCGACGGGCACGGCTTCCTTGAAGGCGCCTTTGGGCGCGGCGCGGCCGCCGCGCTGGTCGAACACCCCGTGGCATATCCGCATGTGCTGGTTGAAAGCACGACCCAGGCGCTCGTCGATCTCGGCCATGCAGCCCGCGCCCGCGCGGATGCCGCCGGCGCTATGGTGATCGGCGTGACCGGTTCAGCGGGCAAGACAGGCGTGAAGGAAGCGCTGTTCGCCGCGCTGGATCGCGGCAGCCGTGGCCGTGCGCACCGCTCGGTCAAGAGCTACAACAACCACGTCGGCGTGCCGCTCAGCCTCTCGCGCATGCCGCCGCGCAGCCGCTTCGGCGTGTTCGAGATGGGCATGAACCATGCCGGCGAACTCGCCGTGCTGACCCGGCTGGTCCGCCCGCACATCGCGGTCGTCACCACTATCGCGCCTGCGCATATCGGGCACTTTTCGGGCGAGGAAGCCATCGCCCAGGCCAAGGCCGAGATCTTCGAAGGGCTGGAGCCCGGCGGCATCGCGATCATCCCGGCAGACAACCCGCACTTCGCGCTACTGCGGGAGGCTGCCGCGCGCTATGCGGGCGAAGTCGTCAGCTTCGGGCGCGGCGCTCACGCCGATGCACGCCTGCTCGATGCCGTGCCTGCACCCGGCGGCGGCACGCTCGTCACCGCCGCGTTCTCCGGCCCGCTCGGCGCGCGCAAGCTGTGCTACACGATTGCCCAGCCCGGCGCGCACTGGGTCGATAATTCGCTCGCGGTCATGGCCGCTGTTGCGGCGGCGGGCGGTGATCTGGGCGCGGCGGGCCTTGCCTTGTCCGAAATGGAAGGCCTTGCCGGACGCGGCGCGCGCCATGTGATCCCGGCACCGGGCGGAGATGGCTCGGGCAAGGCGCTGCTGATCGATGAAAGCTACAACGCCAATCCCGCCTCGATGCGCGCGACCATCGCCGCGCTGGGCGAAGCGCCTGCCCGCCGCCATATCGCCGTGCTGGGCGCGATGAAGGAACTGGGCGAAGCATCCGATGCCTATCACGCCGCGCTGGCCGAGCCGCTGATCGCCGCAGGCGTCGAGCGGATCATTCTGGTCGGCCCGGAAATGGCCACGCTCGCCAAGGCGCTGGGGAAAAGCGCTGGCCCCGCGCTTGCCGCGCGAATCGAACTCGACCATGCCGAAACCGCTGCAGAAGCGGCGGAATGTCTGGCGGCCGACGCCCCGCAGGGCGGCGACGCCATTCTGGTAAAGGGGTCGAATTCGGTCGGGCTGGGCGCCCTCGTGCGCGCACTGACGACGGGGGCCACTAACGGGGCCAGCAACAGGGCCAGAACGGCCGGGGAAAACTGAATGCTCTATCTGCTGGCGCACTGGCTGCACTTTGAAGGCATTGCCAACCTCATTCGCTACCAGTCGTTCCGTTCGGGTGCCGCGCTGATGACCGCGCTGGTCATCGGCCTGATCATCGGCCCGCGCTTCATTAACATGCTGCGTGTGCGCCAGGGCAAGGGCCAGCCGATCCGCGCTGATGGGCCGCAATCGCACCTCGCCAAGCGCGGCACGCCCACCATGGGCGGGCTGATGATCGTCATCAGCCTCGCCATCTCGCTGATGCTGTGGATGGACCTCACCAGCAAGTTCGTCTGGGCCTGCCTGATCGTCACGCTGGGCTTCGGGCTGATCGGCTTCCTCGACGATTACGCCAAAGTCACCAAGTATGCCCATGCAGGGCTTTCCGCGCGGATCCGGCTGGTGGCCGAATTCATCGTGGCGGGCACCGCGCTCTCGCTGGTGGTGACCGACACCAATCTCTACCTGCCGGTATTCAGCAATCTCTATGTGCCGATGGGCCCGGTCTATTATCTCTTCGCCGCTTTCGTGATCGTCGGCGCGGGCAATGCGGTAAACCTTACCGACGGGCTCGATGGCCTTGCCACGATGCCGGTGATCATCGCAGCGGGCACCTTCGCGATCATCGCTTATCTGGCAGGGCGCGTCGACTATGCACACTACCTCGGCATCCAGCATGTGCCGCGCGCGGGTGAGCTTTCGATCTATTGCGGCGCGGTGATGGGCGCGGGGCTCGCTTTCCTGTGGTTCAATGCGCCGCCTGCTGCCGTGTTCATGGGTGATACCGGCAGCCTTGCCCTTGGCGGCACGCTCGGCGTCATCGCCGTGTCCATCCACCACGAAATCGTGCTCGGCATTGTCGGCGGGCTGTTCGTGATGGAGGCTGTTTCGGTCATCGTGCAGGTCTTCGTCTACAAGCGCACCGGCAAGCGCGTGTTCCGCATGGCGCCGATCCACCACCATTTCGAGCAATTGGGCTGGAAGGAATCGACTGTCGTCATTCGTTTCTGGATCGTCTCGATCGTGCTCGCGCTCATCGGCCTCGCCACGCTCAAGGTGCGGTAAGCTGCGCGGATGCCAGAGCCCATCATCACCTCCCCATCTTTTGCCGGCAAACGCTATGCGGTCCTCGGGCTCGCCCGCTCGGGGCTGGCCAGCGTGGCTACATTGCTGGCCAGCGGGGCAGAGGTCACAGCATGGGACGGGCGCGAAGATGCGCGTGATGCACTGGCGGGGGAGCGCGCGACCATTGCCGATCCGCTCGCCATCGATCTCACCGGCTTCGATGGGGTCGTCGTCTCTCCCGGCGTGCCCCTGAACCGCCACCCAATCGCCGCCCATGCCGGCGCGGCGGGTGTGCCGATCATCGGCGATATCGAGCTGTTCGCGCAGGCACGGGCCAGCCTGCCGCCGCACAAGGTTGTCGCGATCACCGGCACCAACGGCAAATCGACCACTACCACACTGGTCCACCATATCTGCCGCGAAGCGGGCCTGCCGACTGAAATGGGCGGCAATATCGGGCTCCCCATTCTGGGCCAGCCGCCGCTTCCCGAAGGCGGGGTCTATGTGCTCGAATTGTCGAGCTACCAGATCGATCTTACCTACGGCCTCGACGCGGATATCGCCGCTTTCATCAACCTCAGCCCCGATCACCTTGATCGGTACGATGGGTACGAAGGCTACGCCGCGTCCAAGGCGCGCCTCTTTGCCATGCAGCGCGATGGGCAGTTCGCGGTGTTCGGCTGCAGCGACGACGACACGCGCCGCATCGCCGCCGAAGTTGCCGCGCGCCGCCCGGCGGGCGATGTCGCGGTGGTCGATCCGGCTGCTCTGACGGGACAGGCCGAGTGGCCCTCGCTGCAAGGCCCGCACAACTTGCAGAACGCCGCGATTGCGGTCGCGATTGCCGAGCGACTGGGCATCGCAGAAAGCGTGTGGCGTGCCGCGCTCGCCAGCTTTGTCGGCCTGCCGCACCGCATGGAGCGGGTGGGCGAGGCGAAGGGCGTGCTCTTCATCAACGACAGCAAGGCGACCAACCCGGCCTCCACCGCGCCCGCATTGGGTGCCTGGCCACGCGTTCACTGGATTCTCGGCGGCCTGCCCAAGGGCGACGATCTCGATGCCTGCGCGCCCTATTTCAGCCATGTGGTGCAGGCCTATACCATTGGTGAGGCCGGCCCCCGCTTTGCCGAGATCCTCGAACCCCTGATGCCGGTGCAGCGCAGCGAAATGCTGGGCGATGCGGTGCGCCAGGCGATGGATGCGGCTCAGCCCGGCGATGTCATCATGCTCTCGCCCGCCTGCGCCAGCTTCGATCAGTTCCGCGATTTCGAGGCGCGCGGTGACAGCTTCCGCCAGATCGTCACCGCGCTGATCGCCGAGGGGGCCGCGTGATGGACGCGCATCAGCCCACCCGGCAGGTCGCCACGGCGCTCCCCGGCGGCGGGGTGCGGATCGCGCCGCGCACCAATCGCTATCGCCGCACGCGCCGCAGCGAGCTCGTGATCTGGTGGCGCGAGATCGATCGTGTGCTGCTCGGCCTCGTGCTCACGCTCGTCACCGTCGGTACAGTGGCGGTTGCGGCCTCGTCCCCGGCGAGCGCACACCGCCTCTCCACGCCGGGCAAGGCGCTGGGCGATCTCTATTTCTTCTGGCTACATTTGCGCTGGCTGGCGGTGGGGCTTTTCGCGATGTTCGTCGCCTCGCTCCTGCCCAAGGAAACCACCCGCCGCCTTGCAATCCTGCTCGCCGCCGCGATGCTGGTAGCGCTGGTATTCGTGCCGATATTCGGCAGCGAGGTGAAGGGGGCCAAACGCTGGCTGTGGATCGGCTTCAGCCTCCAGCCTTCCGAATTTCTCAAGCCGGGCTTTGCCATTGCGGTCGCGTGGATCCTCTCGTGGCGGGTGCGCGATCCCAATATTCCGGTGATCCCGATCACCATCGCCCTGATGGGCCTGATCGGCGCGCTGCTGATGGCGCAGCCCGATTTCGGCTCCACTGTGCTGTTTTGCGGCGTGTGGTTCGTGCTCGTGCTGCTTTCGGGCCTCAGCGTGTCGAAAGTCGGCTGGAGCCTCGGCGGCGGCATCCTCATCGTGATCCTCGCCTACTTGTTCTACCCCAACGCCACGCACCGCATCGATGCGTTCCTTTCGGGCGGCAGCGAGTTCGATCAGGTGGACCTCGCCATGCGCACGCTGGTCAGCGGCGGGTGGAGCGGCAGCGGCCTTTGGCTCGGCAGCCGCAAGATGGCGCTGCCTGAGGCGCATACCGACTATATCTTCTCGGTGATCGGCGAGGAATTTGGCCTCATCGCCTGCGCGATGATCGTGGTGCTCTACTGCGCCATCGTGGTGCGCGTGATGATGCGCCTTGCGGATGAAGAAGACCTCTTCACCGTGCTCGCAGCCGCCGGGCTAACTTCGCAGCTGGCGGGGCAGGCCTTCATCAACATCCTCGTCAATCTGCAGCTGTTCCCGTCCAAGGGCATGACCCTGCCGCTCATCAGCTATGGCGGTTCCTCCACCATCGCTCTGCTGCTCGGCGTCGGGTTCCTCCTCGCCATCACGCGGCGCAACCCCTATCTCTCGCGCGAGACGACAGACTTCAGGGAGCTCGTGCGGCAATGACCACCCATGTACCCGGCGTATCGCGCCATTTCGTCCTCGCCGCAGGCGGCACTGGCGGGCATCTCCTGCCCGCTTTCGCGCTGGCGGTAGAACTGGAGCAGCGCGGGCATCACGTGGCGCTGGTTACCGACGAGCGCGGCGCCAAGATCCCCGGCAAGCCTTCGTTCCTGCCTGCGCATGTCCTGCCCGCCGGGCGGCTCGGCAAGAACCCCATCGCGCTCGCCAAGGGACTTGCCGCGATTTGGAGCGGCCGCGCGATGGCGCTGCGCCTGTTTGAAAGCTTCCAGCCCGCCTGCGTCGTCGGCTTTGGCGGATACCCTGCGCTGCCGGCGCTCCTCGCTGCGCGGTCGGCCGGCATTCCCACGGTGATCCACGAACAGAACGCCGTGCTGGGCCGGGTGAACCGCCTGCTGGCAAAGCGCGTCGATGCCATCGCCACGGCTTACATGGAAGTCGAGCGTCTCGATCCCAAGCTGTGGGGCAAAGTCCACCGCGTCGGCAATCCGGTCCGCGCCGAAGTGCTTGCGCTGCGCGGTGAGGCATTCCCGGCCTTCAGCGAGGACAGCCTGTTCCGCGTGCTCGTCACCGGCGGCAGCCAGGGCGCCTCGATCCTTTCCGAAGTCGTGCCCGATGGCCTTGCCATGCTGCCTCCGGCGCTGCGCCACCGCCTGCAAGTCACGCAGCAGTGCCGCCCCGAAGATATCGAGGCGGTGCGCGCGCGCTATGCCGGGCACCAGATCCCGGCCGAACTCGGCACCTATTTCGAGGATATGGCGAGCCGGCTTGCCGAAACGCACCTCTTCATCGGCCGCTCCGGTGCTTCGACGATTGCCGAACTCTCGGCGGTCGGCCGCCCCGCGATCCTCGTGCCGCTGCCTATTGCGACCGACGATCATCAGGCGGTCAATGCGCGCGAGATGGTGAAGGCAGGCGGCGCGCGCGCGATCCGCCAGTCGGGCTTCACGCCCAAGGAGCTTGCCAAGCAGATTCAGGCCATGGCGCTCGGCCCCGCCGCGCTCGCCAATGCCGCCCACGCCGCGTGGAACTGCGGCCTCCCCAATGCGGTGAAGGACCTGGCCGATCTCGTCGAAGGCTTCGGCGGTGTGCCGCTGATGGACGTGATCCGCATGGACAGCACTACGCAAACGGCGCCGTCCACCCGCGAGGCGCTGGCCAAGGAGTTTGCCGAATGAAGGGCGTCGGCACCGAAATCGGCACGATCCACTTTGTCGGCATCGGCGGAATCGGCATGTCCGGCATTGCCGAGGTCATGCACAACATGGGCTATAGCGTGCAGGGCTCCGACATGGCGGAAAGCTATGTCGTCGATGGCCTGCGCCAGCGCGGCATCGCGGTGATGATCGGCCAGCGCGCGGAAAACGTTGCAGGCGCTGCCGTGGTCGTCACGTCCACTGCCGTGAAGCGTGACAATCCCGAAGTCGTCGCCGCGCTGGAAGGCCGCATTCCCGTCGTCCGCCGCGCGGAAATGCTCGCCGAACTGATGCGGCTGAAAAATACCGTCGCCGTGGCCGGCACGCATGGCAAGACCACCACAACTTCGATGATCGCCTGCCTGCTCGATGCCGGCGGGGTCGATCCCACCGTGATCAACGGCGGCATCATCAATTCCTATGGTTCAAACGCACGGCTGGGTGACAGCGAGTGGATGGTGGTCGAGGCCGACGAGAGCGACGGCTCGTTCCTGCGGCTCGATGGCACGCTCGCGGTCGTCACGAATATCGATCCCGAACACCTCGATCACTACGGCTCGTTCGAGAAGGTCAAGGACAGCTTCGTCGAATTCATCGAGAACGTGCCGTTCTACGGCGCGGCTATCCTGTGCATCGATCACCCCGAAGTACAGGCGATCATCCCCAAGGTGCGCGATCGCCGCGTGGTGACCTACGGCTTTTCCGCGCAGGCCGACGTGCGCGGTGAAAGCGTCACCCCGATCCCCGGCGGCAACCGCTTCACCGCCGTGCTGCGCCAGCGCGACGGCAGCTTCCGCCGCATCGAGGGGATCGAGCTGCCCATGCCCGGCCGCCACAACGTGCAGAACGCGCTCGCCGCCGTCGCCGTCGCGGTGGAGATGGGCGTTTCGGAAGAGCTGGTCCGCACCGGCTTTGCCAAGTTCGGCGGGGTCAAGCGCCGCTTCACCAAGGTGGGTGAAGTAGGTGGGGCGACCGTGATCGACGACTACGGCCACCACCCGGTCGAAATCCGCGCCGTACTCGCCGCCGCGCGTGAGGGTGTGCCCACTGAAGGTCAAGGGGGGAGGGTCATTGCCGTCGTCCAGCCGCACCGCTTCACCCGCCTGCGCGATCACATGGAAGAGTTCCAGGGCGCGTTCAACGATGCCGATGTGGTCTATGCCGCGCCGGTCTATCCCGCAGGCGAGCAGCCCATCGAAGGCGTGGATAGCGCCGCGATGGTCGAAGGGATCAAGGCGCGCGGGCACCGCTCGGCGCACCTCATCGCCGGTGCCGATGCGCTGGCAATCGAACTCGCAGGCGTGATCCAGCCGGGCGACATGGTCGTCTGCCTCGGCGCGGGCGATATCACCAAGTGGGCGGCAGGGCTGGCCGGCGCGATTGAAGCCAGGCGGGCGGCGGCGTGACCACGCTGACCGCCTTTCCTCCAGTTCGCGGCAAGCTGACGCCGGGTGCCCCGCTCGCCCCGCTAGTCTGGTTCAAGTCCGGCGGCTCCGCGCAGTGGCTGTTCGAGCCCAAGGACGTCGTTGATCTGCAGGACTTCCTCGCCGGCCTCGCGCCCGAAGTGCCGGTCATGGCGCTCGGCCTTGGCTCCAATCTCATCGTCCGCGATGGCGGCGTCCCCGGCGTTGTCGTCCGCCTCGGCAAGGCCTTCGCTTCTGTCGAGAAGCTGGATGAAGTCACGCTCAACTGCGGCGGCGGGGCCAGCGGCATTCTCGTCTCCAGCACCGCGCGCGATCATGGCATTGCGGGCCTCGAATTCCTCCGCTCGATCCCCGGCACCGTCGGCGGTTTCGTGCGCATGAACGGCGGCGCTTATGGCCGCGAGGTCAAGGACATCTTGATCGCCTGCGATGTCGTGATCCGCTCGGGCGAGATCGTCACGCTGCCGGTCAGCGAACTCGGCTACACCTATCGCCATTCGGAACTGACCGACGGCAGCATCGTCGTCGCCGCGCGCTTCCGGGGCCATCCGGGCGAACCCACCGCCATTCAGGCCGAAATGGACCGCATTTCCGCCGCGCGCGAAGCCAGCCAGCCGCTGCGCAGCAAAACCGGCGGCAGCACCTTCAAGAACCCCGATGGCGCAAAGGCGTGGGAACTCGTCGACAAGGCGGGCTGCCGGGGCCTTACGCTCGGCGGCGCACAGGTCTCGGAAAAGCACACCAACTTCCTCATCAACACGGGCGAGGCCACCAGCGCCGATATCGAGGCGCTGGGTGAACTGGTGCGCGACAAGGTGCGCCAGACTGCGGGCGTTGATCTACAATGGGAAATCCAGCGCGTAGGCATGATTGCCGGAGCGCCACAAGAACGTGTAGGCCAGCCATGACAATCCCCAAACTCCACATCGCGGTCCTCATGGGCGGCTGGTCCAGCGAACGCCCGGTGTCGCTGATGAGCGGCAACGGCGTCGCCGATGCGCTCGAAGCCAAGGGCCACCGCGTCACCCGCATCGACATGGGCCGCGATGTTGCGCAAGTCCTCGCCGAAGCCGCGCCCGATGTCGTGTTCAACGCCCTTCACGGCACGCCCGGCGAAGATGGCACGGTGCAGGGCCTGATGGACCTCATGGGTCTGACCTACACCCACTCCGGCCTCGCCACTTCGGTCATTGCAATCGACAAGCAGCTGACCAAGCAGGCACTCGTGCCCCACGGTATCCCCATGCCCGGCGGGCGCATGGTCAAAAGCGCCGACTTGTTCGAGCGCGATCCCCTGCCGCGCCCTTATGTCTTGAAGCCCGTCAACGAAGGCTCCTCGGTCGGCGTCGCCATTGTGACTGCGGGCGGCAACTATGGCGATCCGATCAGCCGCGATGCCATCGGCCCGTGGAACGAATTCGACGAGCTGCTGGCGGAGCCCTTCATCCGCGGCCGCGAGCTGACGACGGCCGTGCTGGTCGACAAGGCGCTCCTCGTCACTGAACTGAGGCCCAAGTCCGGCTTCTATGATTTCGACGCCAAGTACACCGACGGCATGACCGATCATATCTGCCCGGCCGAAATTCCGGACGAGATCGCCGAGGCTTGCAAGGACATTGCGCTCCGCGCCCACCAGTTGCTTGGCTGCAAAGGCACCAGCCGCAGCGATTTCCGCTGGGATGACGAGCAGGGCGTGGAAGGGCTGTTCCTGCTTGAGGTCAACACCCAGCCGGGGATGACACCCTTGAGCCTCGTCCCCGAACAGGCGCGCGCGCTCGGCATGGACTATGGCGATCTGGTCGAAGCGATTGTTTCCGATGCTCTCACTTCAGCGAAGAAGGAGACCTGAGCCATGGCACAGACCATTCGCCGGGGCGGCAAGGCCGTCCGCCGCGTCGCTGCTGCCAGCGGCACCAAGCGCAAGGTCAATGCCGCGCGGCGCCAGACCGGCTCGGTGATCGATCAGATCATGCAGTGGATGCCTTTCAGCGAGGAAACGCTGCACCGCATCCTGATGGTCGTGATCCTCGGCGGTGCGGCGGCGCTCGCCTGGATCGTCGCCAGCATGGCGGGCGTGCCCCAGCTGGCAGAGGCCGAAATGGCGCTGTTCGCCTCGAAATCCGGGTTCGAGGTCAAGCGCGTCGAAGTGCGCGGCGTCAACCGTATGAACGAGCTCAAGATCTACGAGAAAGTGCTCGGCCAGCGTGATCAGGCGATGCCGCGGCTCGATATCGCGGGCTTGCGCAATGATCTGCTGCAGCTCTCGTGGGTCAAGGATGCGCGCGTCTCGCGCCAGCTGCCCGATACGCTGGTGGTCGATGTGATCGAGCGCAGCCCCCATGCCGTGATGCGCCGTGATGGTAAGCTGACCCTGATCGACGATACCGGCCATCCGCTCGAAGCGGTGAACCCGGCGCGGGCCAAGGGCTTGCTCGTGCTGTCCGGCAATGGTGCCGAAACGCGCGTGCCCGATCTCGTCCATCTGCTCGATGCCGCGCCTGCGCTGCGCCCGCAGGTGGCGGAGGCGGAATGGATCGGCAATCGCCGCTGGAACCTCACGTTCAAAACCCAGCAGGTCCTTGCCCTGCCCGAGGGTGACGACCAGTCCGCCAGCGCGCTGCTCACCTTCGCGCGGATGGACGGCGTGGACCGGCTGCTCGGCGGCAAGGTTGTCAGCTTCGATATGCGCAGCGCCGATCGCATCTACATGCGCGTGCCCGGCCGCGCCGATGCCCTGGCCGCCGCCGCACGGGCCGAGGCAAGTACCAAGGCCGCTGCCGCTACCGCCAAAACCGAATCCGCGCACGCTGCCATCGCGTCTGCCGCGCCCGGCAAGTCGCCCATCATCAAAATCGCGCAGGACTGATCGTCGAACATGGCGGCACCGCGCATCACCAAGGTTTTTGCGGCCGTCAATCTCGGCTCGTTCCGCGTCTCCGCGATCATCGCCGGGCTCACCGAAGCGGGCGAGATGGTCGTGATGGGCTCGGGCCACCGCCAGTCGCAGGGCATCAAGCGCGGCTATGTCACCGATATGGTCGCCGCGACCCATTCCGTGCGCGATGCGATCGAGCGCGCCGAGAAGATGGCCAATGCCAGCGTGCAGAGCGTGTGGATCGGCTGTTCGGGGGCGGGGCTGACCAGCTCCACCGCCAAGGTCGAAGTCGAGATCGGCGGGCGGCGGATCGAATCCGATGATATCGAGCACTTGCTGATCGCCGGGCGCGAGGTGATCCAGCCCGATGGCCGGACCGTGCTCCACGCCCAGCCCGCGCACTACACGCTTGATGGGGCAGACGGGGTGCCCAATCCCAAGGGCCTCCATGCCGAACGGCTCGCGGTCGATATCCACGTCATGCTGGCGGACGGCGCCCCGGTGCGCAATCTCAAGGAAACGGTCGAGAACGCGCACTTGCGCGTCGAAGCCGTGGTCGGCTCACCTATCGCGGCGGGCCATGCCTGCCTCTCTGCCGAAGAACGCGAACTGGGCGTTGCGCTCATCGAATTCGGCGCGGAAGTCACCACTGTCTCGGTCTATGCCGGCGGCATGCTGCTGGGCATGCAGGCTATAGCCTATGGTTCGGGCGACATTACCGATGCCATCGCATCGGCCTTCGGCATCCGCCGCTATCAGGCAGAGCGCTTGAAGTGCATGTCGGGCTCCGCGCTGGCGAGCCCCGCCGATCACCGCGAGATGATCCCGGTCAATGCGCCCGGCGATCCCGAAGTGAGCGGCCCGATGGCGCGTCATGCAGACGACAAGAACCGCATTCCCCGCGCCGAACTCGTCTCGGTCATAACCCAGCAACTCGGTGCATTTACGGAGGAAGTGGGGCGCGCGCTCAAGGCACTTGGCTTCAATGGCAAGCGCGGCCAGCAGGTCGTGATCACCGGCGGCGGCGCGCAGCTTCCCGGCCTTGCCGACTATGCCCAGGCCGCACTTGGCCGCCCGGTGCGCATCGGCTCCCCGCCGACGATGCTGGGCCTGCCGCCCGGCCATGCCACGCCCAGTTCCTCCACGCTGGTCGGCCTCATGCTCTATGCCGCCGCCGATCCGGTCGATATCCGCAAGCTCGGCCCGACCTGGGGGCCTACGCAATCCTACAGTGGGTTGAACCTGATCCAGCGTGTCTGGCACGCCATGCGGGAATATTTCTGATGGGAAGTCCGCCTTTGGCCTTTCTAATTGTGGAAAAACCTGTCGAAGCTTTGATTCGGTGAAACGATCCGTGCCAAAGCAAACGTTACGATTCCGGGGCTCCATTTCCGGCCCCCCGCAGACCCGCACGGGAGAGCGCTATGAGCATCAACATCGGACCGCCGGCCATCGACGAACTGCGGCCGCGCATCACCGTCATTGGCGTAGGCGGGGCGGGCGGCAATGCCATCGCCAACATGATCAACGCCAAGATTGAGGGCGTCGATTTCGTCGTCGTCAACACCGATGCGCAGGCGCTCAACAATTCGATCGCGGACAACCGCATCCAGTTGGGGCCGGATATGACCCAGGGCCTCGGCGCCGGCGCCCGGCCCGAAGTCGGCCGCGCTGCTGCCGAAGAAACGATCGAAGACATCGAACGCGCGCTTGAAGGCGTGCACATGTGCTTCATCGCGGCAGGCATGGGCGGGGGCACCGGCACCGGCGCTGCACCGGTCATCGCCGAAGCTGCGCGCCGCAAGGGCGTGCTCACGGTTGGCGTCGTCACCAAGCCGTTCCTGTTCGAAGGCACGCGCCGGATGCGCGCCGCCGAATCGGGTATCGCGGAGCTGCAGAAGCACGTCGATACGCTGATCGTGATCCCGAATCAGAACCTGTTCCTCGTCGCAAAGGCGGAGACCACGTTCAAGGAAGCCTTCCAGCTGGCGGACGAAGTGCTCCAGCAGGGCGTGCGTTCGATCACCGATCTCATGGTCATGCCGGGCCTGATCAACCTCGACTTTGCCGACGTGCGCTCGGTCATGGGTGAGATGGGCAAGGCGATGATGGGCACGGGTGAGGGCGAAGGCCCCAACCGCGCGCTCGAAGCCGCCGAACGCGCCATCGCCAACCCGCTGCTCGATGGCGTCTCGATGCAGGGCGCCAAGGGCGTCATCATCTCGATCATTGGCGGCGACGACATGAAGCTGCTCGAAGTCGACGAAGCTGCGAACCACATCCGCGAGCTGGTTGATCCCAACGCGAACATCATCTGGGGTTCGGCTTTCAACCCCAACCTCGATGGCAAGATCCGCGTCTCGGTGGTTGCCACCGGTATCGAGCAGAGCGCTGAAATGGCCGAATCCGCAGCCCGTCCGACCATGATGGGCGGCGTGCGCGGCCCGGCATTCCCCGGCGGTCTGGGCCGCGCGGCTGCAGCGGAACTGGCCCCGGCGCCGCAGCCCGTTGCCGAAGAACCGCAGTCTTTGGCCCCGCCCAGCTTCGCGCCGCCCGAACCGGCGGCCAGCGATGCGGCAGAGCCTGAGGCCCCTGCGGAAGATCCGCTCGATCTCACGCTCGATCTGTCCGAGGCGCAGGAAACCGCACCCCCGGCTGAGGGCGAACTCGAGCTCGGTCTGGGCGATGAGGCGCCGATTCCGCCGCGCTTCGGCCGCGCGCAGCCCGATCCGGCTGGGGGCGATGCGCCCCGCAGCCCGCCGGGCAGCACGCTGTTTGAACGCATGGCCAATCTCTCACGCGGCGGTGTCCGTGCGGGTGAAGAGGACGCCGAACCGGAAGACGGCAGCGCGCTGAATATCCCGCGCTTCCTCGGCCGGCAAAACAACCAGTAACGTGGCACCGCCCTGCGCAAGCAGGGCGGCAAGCGCGGCGCAGGCCACCTTTTTGGGGGAGCCGGCTGGGGGCGGCCGGCAAACGCCGCGGCCTGTCTCATATGGGGCAAGTTGCCATCAGCGCCGCTTTGCGTGTTTCTTTTCGCCGCGATAAGGTGCGCCCCATGATCCGCCGCTTATTTTGCTCCGGCCTCCGGCACAGCGCGTCCCCCCTTGGCTCCACGCTCCTGGCCGGTGTGATCCTGTCATGCGCGGCGCCCGGACTTGCGGCGCAGCAGGCCAGCCCGGTTGACGATGACGGGGCAGATCCGATCGCCACCACCTCGGTGCCGGTGATCCAGTCCACAGCGCCAAGCCCGACACGCACGCTCAACACCGCGCTAGCCCGCCTCGCGCGGGATCCGCGCGACATAACCGCGCTGCTTGATGCCGGCGCCGCGGCGCTCGATCTGGGTGATACCGATGCGGCCATCGGCTTCCTCTCCCGCGCAGAGCAGGTCGCGCCCGGCACGACAGGCGTGCGCGCACGCATGGGCATTGCGGTGCTGCGCTCGGGCCAGCCGTTCGAGGCGATCCGCTGGTTCGATCTGGCAGAGCAGGCAGGCTTTCAGGGCGTCGAGATGGCTACCGAGCGTGGCCTTGCCTATGATCTCATTGGCGATAATACCGCGGCCCAGCGCCAATACCAACTGGCGCTCGCCGCCGGGCAGAATGATGAGGCGAGCCGCCGCTATGCGATCAGCCTGGTCGTTGCTGGCGATCGGCGCGGCGCCGAACTGGTGATCCAGCCGCTACTAGAACGGCGCGACCGGGGCGCATGGCGCGTGCGCACGTTCATCATGGCGATCGCCGGGCAAAGCGACGAGGCTGAGGGCATCGCCCGCGCTACGATGCCGGCCGATCTGGCCGCCGCGATCTCGCCTTATCTGCGCTACATGCCGCGCCTCACGCCCGCGCAGCAGGCCGCCGCCGCCAATCTCGGCCGGTTCCCGCGCGCGGCAGACATTGGGCGCGATGATCCGCAAGTCGTGCAGTATGCGCTCGCCCATCCGCGTGCGCCGCGCGTCGATGCGGGCCTTGTCCCGCAGGGCCCGGCGCTGGGCGCGCGGGGGCGGGATGATCGCGGCAAGCGCCGGCGCCAGGGCAAGGACGCCCCGCGTGAGACGGCGCTCGCCGCTGCGACACCGGCACCCGCGCCTCAGGCTGCCGCAGCCCCGCTCGCCAAGCCGCCAACGCCCCCGACACCCGCGCCCACAACCCTTGCGATCGCGGCACCTGCCGTGAACACAGCGTGGGGCCTCCAGCCCGGCACCCGCTCCGCCGCGCCGGGCGTTCAGTCGTCCGTGCAGGTACAGGCCCCCGTACAGGCCCAAGCCCGAGTACAAGCAAAGCCGGTCGTGCTGTCAAAGCTTGATGTGCCGCCCGGCGTGCCGCTGGCCCCGCCGCCTGCGCCTCGCCCTACGCCGCCTGCGTTTGCCCCCGCGCCAGCGCCTGCACCTGCACCTGCACCAGTCCCCGCACTGGCCGCCATACCGGCCCCGCTTACGCCCGCGCCGCCGCTTGCCGTGCGGGCGCCTGCCCCGCCAGTTGCGACGCCAACCGTCACGCCAGTGGCCGCGCAATCTGCGCCCATCGCCAGCCCGCCACCCGCAACGCCCGCGCCGCCGCCCTCGGTTTCCCCGCCCCCCGTTACGCTGCCCGTCACGCAGCCGGGATCGGCACCGGCTTCGGGAACGCAACTCGCGCTCGTCGCGCCGCGGCCGGTCGCGCCAACGTCAGCCGCGCCAGCGCCAGCTGCGTCTTCGCCGGTAGCCGCACCCGCACCTGCGCCGCAGGCAGCTGCAGCCGCTCCCGACAGCCCGGCCGATTTCCGCAGCCTGTTTGATGGCTACAAGCCGCCCGAGCAGGAAGTTGCCACGAAAGCTGAAGCCGTTGATCTCGCGCGGATCGAGGCGTTGCGACAGGCCGCAAGGACCGCTGCGAAGGCCCGCGAGCAGGCAGCCAGGGATCGCGGCGCGCGCCCCGATGGCCCCACCGCCGTTTCACGCACCAGCGATCAGGATGCAGCCGAAACGGTCGTCACCCGCGCCGGGAAGGCAAACGGCAAAGATGGCGCCAAGGACAAGAACGCCAAGGACGCCGCAGCAAAGATCGCCAAGGACAAGCTCGCGCTGGATCGCGATTGCCTCGACAAGGCGCCCAGCAGCAAGTCGGGCAAGAAGGGTGCCAAACCGGCTCCGGCCAAGACGAAGTCCGCCAAGGGCAAGGCTGCAGCTGAGGCCCAGTGCCCGCCCGAGGCCGACAAGCTCCAGAAGGGCAAGAAGGGGGGCAAGGCCGAGCCAGCGCATGCCAGCCGTATCTGGGTCCAGGTGCTCACCGGTTCGAACCGCGCGGGCATGGGCAAGGAGTGGCAAGGCCTCGTGAAGGAAGCGTCCGCGCTTCGCACGCGCAAGCCTTTCATCACCCCTTGGCGCAACAATTTCCGTTTGCTCACAGGGCCTTTCGCCAGCGAGGCAGAGGCGCAGGCCTTCCTCGGCCTTCTGCGCAAGGATGGGGTGAGCGGTTTCCAGTGGACCAGCCCGGCGGGACAGGCGGTGGATAGCCTCGCCGTGAAGTAGCGGGAAGTATCCGCCGCGCGTTCAACTGCTTCTCCACAGCTTATGAACAGACTAGTCGAGTTTTGCCCAGCCCCGCACCGGAGCCCGATTGCCGCCGCGCGCTGCCTCCGCGATGGCTGCACCCGGGCCCAGTCCGGGCCTCCCCCGAGGATTTCGTGATGCGCACCGGCCAAGAAGACAGCGAACGCGATGATGCGGCGCCGGTCGATATGCTCGCCTCTTTGTTCGAGGCGCGCGGGTGGCCTTGCGAGTTTGTTTCGGACGACGAGATCCACGGCGAAATTCAGGGCAGCTGGGCCAATTACCAGCTGCGCTGCATCTGGCGCAGCGAGGATCACGTGCTCCAGATCCTCTGCCTGCCTGATATCCGCGTGCCCGATGACAAGCGTGGCCCGATGTTCGAGGTCATGGCGCTGATCAACGAGCAAGTCTGGCTCGGCCACTTCGATGTGTGGTCCAACGGCTCGGTGCTGCTCTATCGCCACGGCCTGATGCTGGGCGATGATGGTCTGCTCAGCCTCGTCCAGGCGCAAACCGCGATCGAGGCGGCGGTGGACGAATGCGACCGCTTCTACCCGGCCTTCCAGTTCCTCCTCTGGGGGGACAAGACCCCCGCCGAAGCGCTCGCCAGCGCTTTGATTGACGCTGCGGGCGAAGCGTGAGCGGGGCGGCGGCATGACCTTTTCTTTTCTCCAGTTCGGCTGCGGCAACATGGGCGGCGCGATGCTCGCCGGCTGGCTTGCCGCCGGGTTCGATCCGGCTGCGTTCACGGTGGTCGACCCCATGCTCGCCGAAGCGCCGACCGGGGTCACTCTGCTGCAAGGCCCACCCGCAGGCGCGGTCCCTGCCGAAGTCGTGCTCCTGGGTTTCAAGCCGCAGCAGTTAGCCGCCTCTGCTGATGCTATCCGCCCGCATGTGGGGGAGGGCACGCTGCTGCTCTCGATCCTCGCGGGTGTCGATCTTGCCACCTTGCGCGCGGCTTTCCCGCAGGCTGCCGCCGTGGTGCGCGTCATGCCCAATCTTGCTGCCGCGATCGGCAAATCGCCCATCGCGCTGTTCGGTGATGCCGCCGGCTCCGCGCGAGAGAGGACCGAAGCGCTGATGGCCCCGCTCGGCCCGGCGGAATGGCTGGCGGAAGAGGGCGAGATGGATCTCGTCACTGCGCTCGCCGGCTCCGGCCCTGCTTTCGTCTACCGCTTCATCGATGCGCTGGCTGAAGCGGCAGCCGCGCTTGGCTTGCCGCGCACCCAGGCAGACCGGCTTGCGCTTGCCATGGTCGAAGGCGCCTCTGCCCTCGCAGCAGCCTCGCCCCACGCACCCGGCGAACTGGCCCGCCGCGTGGCGAGCCCCGGCGGCGTCACGCAAGTCGGGATCGATGTGCTCGATGCGGACAAGCGCCTCGTCGCGCTGCTCACCGATACCTTGCGCGGCGCGCGCGATCGCAGCGCGGAGATGACGCGGGCTGCGCGCGGCGGATAGGCCTGAATACCGATCCGGGCCAAAACCCCAGCTTATTACGCTTTGATACACTCGGTTATGGTCCCGGCGCTTGAAAATGCATGAGTTTGGGGCGATATTGCATTCACTTGGCCCATCCCGGGCCGAAACGGAGTTTGGTACGTCATGGCAAACTGGAATGACCCCCAGCCTTCAGGCTGGAGCTCGGCAGGCTTCGGTGCTGCGGCGGGTCTCGCCGGGCGCGGTGCCGCGTATGATGCTGGTCTGCGCCGCTACATGCTGTCGATCTACAACTACATGGCCTCGGGCGTGCTGCTTTCGGGCGTGGTTGCGCTGCTGTTCGCCACCTCGGGCATGGCGGAGGCCGTGTTCGGCACCCCGCTGCGCTGGCTCGTCGCGCTTGCGCCGCTGGCCATCGTGATGGTCATGAGCTTCGGCGCCAACCGCATCTCCACAGTCACGATGCAGGGCCTGTTCTGGGCGTTCAGCGTGCTGATGGGCATCTCGCTCTCTTCGATCTTCGCGGTCTACACCGGCCCGTCGATCGCGGCGACGTTCTTTGCCACTGCGGGCGCCTTCGCTGGTCTCAGCCTCTATGGCTACACCACCACGAAGAGCCTTTCGGGCCTCGGCACGTTCCTGATCATGGGCCTTGTCGGCATCCTGATCGCCAGCGTGATCAACATCTTCCTGCAGTCGCCGGGCCTTGCCTGGGGCATCAGCTTCCTCGGCGTGCTGATCTTTGCGGGCCTCACCGCTTATGACACGCAGAAGCTCAAGCTGATGTATGATCAGGTGGCTGGTACCGATTTCGCAGGCAAGATGATCGTGCTCGGCGCGCTCACGCTTTACCTCGATTTCGTCAATATGTTCACGTTCCTGCTGCAGTTCATGGGCGATCGCCGCTGATCTGAAGCAATACTGCAATCACATTGCCTTGCCCGGCGGGCCTTCTGGCTCGCCGGGCATTTTCTTTGTGCTGCTAGCGGGTTAAGGCAAGCGATCGATTTCCCCGGGGGACTTTTCCGCATGCCTCGTTACGCGCGCCTTTCGGTGCCTGCTTTCAACAAGATTGCCCGTTTCCTTCCGGCGGCCGTGCTCGCCGCTGCGCTTGCAAGCTGCGCCGCGCCCACGCCGCCGCCGCCACCCCCGCCGCCGCCGCCGCCGGCCAAGCCCTATATCCCGCCGCCGCCGAAGCCCCAGCCGCCTGCAGGCGCGAGCGATCATCTCACCGTCCCGCCGCTTGATGCTTCGGGCCTGCGGCAGTCGGTCAATCGCAACATCACGCCCACGCAGATGGTGTGGAACTTGCGCTCGGCGTTCAATGTCGCCGCACTCAATTGCAGCGATCCCAAGCACGCCGAGATTTTGCCGCGCTACAAGGTCTTCCTCAAGACGTACGCCAAGCCGCTCACGGCCGCGAACAAGAAGGTCGATGCCGAGTTCAAGGGCCGCTACGGCGCGAAGTTCACCGCCCCGCGCGAAGCTTACATGACCTCGGTCTACAACCACTTCGCGCTGCCGCCGGCGATGAACGAGTTCTGCAACGCGGCGCTTGTGGTCAGCGGCGATATGGCCGGGGTGAAGCCCACCGAACTCGAAGCTTTCGCGCTGCGCAGCCTGCCGAGTATCGAGGTAGTCTACGACGATTTCTACCGCCGCTACGAAATGTACCGCAGCGATCTGGCGGAGTGGAATGCCAGGTACGGCCCGCCGGCTCCTGCCCCCACGGCTGGCACGCCCTGACTGCGACAGAGGTGGGTGAGACCCGGGTGATCCCGCGCCCAAGCAATTAGCGCTTGGCAAGCGCAGCGCGGCTGGGCTAAGGCGCGCGCTCCCGTCAGGGCAGCGTTCGCGCTGTCATGCCGGAGGATACTGGGAACGGGGCCGTAGCTCAGATGGGAGAGCGCGTCGTTCGCAATGACGAGGTCAGGGGTTCGATCCCCCTCGGCTCCACCAGTATGCCGTAAATGGTCACATGCTGGCCTGCGAACGGCACCTTTCTGCGTTTCCGGTGCTCACGGCCCGAATGGCCGCTGCGCGACGGTTCCTGGAAGGCACCATTCTCGGCTCAGCCTGAGCCCATTTCCGGCACACTGGCCTGAAACGCCAGCAGTTCGGGACATTCTCCCCTCTTTCTGCTAGAACTCCTCCATGCATTTTCTCGACCAGGCCAAGATTTTCATCCGTTCGGGCGCGGGCGGCCCCGGTGCGGTCAGCTTCCGGCGCGAGAAGTATGAGGAATACGGCGGCCCCGATGGCGGCGATGGCGGCAAGGGCGGCGATATCGTGTTCGAAGCGATCACCGGGCTCAACACCCTGATCGACTTCCGCTACACCCAGCATTTCAAGGCCCAGCGCGGCATCGGCGGCATGGGCAAGAACCGCACCGGCGCAGGCGGCAAGGATCTCGTCGTCAAGGTCCCCGTCGGCACCCAGGTGATCGATGATGATGGCGAGACGGTGTTGCTCGATCTGACCGAGCCCGGCATGAGCGCGGTCCTGCTGCGCGGCGGTGATGGCGGGCGCGGCAACCTGTCCTACAAGTCCTCCACCAACCGCGCTCCGCGCCAGTCCGGCCCCGGCTGGCCGGGTGAGGAAATGTACGTCTGGCTGCGGCTCAAGCTGCTGGCCGATGTCGGTCTCGTCGGCCTCCCGAATGCCGGCAAGTCCACTTTCATCAACCAGATCACCAACACCAAGGCCAAAGTCGGCGACTACGCCTTCACGACCTTGCGTCCGCAGCTTGGCGTGGTCCGCCACAAGAGCCGCGAATTCGTCCTCGCCGATATTCCCGGCCTGATCGCCGGCGCTGCCGAAGGGGCAGGGGTGGGCGATCGCTTCCTCGGCCACATCGAGCGCTGCCGCGTGCTCATCCACCTGATTGATATCAACGGCACCGATCCGGCCGAAGCGCTGCACATCATTCAGGACGAACTCGAAGCCTACGGCGGCGGGCTTGATGAAAAGCCGCGCCTGATCGCGCTCAACAAGATCGATCTTGTCGATACCGAACTCGTCAGCGCTTTCCGCGCCGAACTGCGCGCCGCCGGCGCCAAACGCGTGTTCCCCATCTCCGGCGCCACCGGCAGGGGCATGGGCGCGCTGCTCGATGCCGTGCTCCAGCACCTCCCCGCCGCCACCGCCACCGAACGGCCCAGCGGCGAAGTGGAAGATGCCGAAGACGCAGCGCCCTGGTCGCCGATCTGAGCCGAGCTTAGCCGGCCTCGCATCTCCGCCATCGTCGTCATTCCCGCCTTCGCGGGAATCCAGCGCGGCAAACGCCGTGCCCGCCGCACCCCACACTTCGTCATTCCCGCGAAGGCGGGAACCCAGAGCAGCAAACGCTACGCCCGCACTTACGGTTTCCCGCGAACGCCGGAATGACGAAGCACAGGCGGGCAACCTCTTCCCGCGCCGCTGCATTTCCCCTAAGCGGCGCCCAACATGTCTATCGAACGCCTTGCCCTGCTGACTGATCCTGCCGAGGCCCCGCGCCTTGTGATCAAGGTCGGCTCCGCGCTGCTTGTGGGTGCAGATGGTGCGCCGCGCCGCGCATGGCTCACGGCGCTGGTCGCGGAAATCGCCGCTGCGCGCGCGCGGGGGCAGGATGTGATCGTCGTTTCGTCTGGCGCGATTGCGCTGGGGGCGCGCAAGCTCGGCCTTGCGCGTGGCGGGCGGGGCAGCCTTGCCGATGCGCAGGCCGCCGCCGCCGTCGGCCAGATCGCGCTCGCCGGGCTCTGGGCAGAGCTTCTCGCCGCGTACGGACTGATCGCGGCGCAAGTGCTGCTGACGCTTGAGGATCTGGAGGATCGCCGCCGCTATCTCAACGTCACCGCCACGCTCGGCACTTTGCTCAGCGCAGGCGCCGTGCCGGTGATCAACGAGAACGACACCGTAGCCACCGAGGAAATCCGCTTCGGCGATAACGACCGGTTGGCCGCGCGCGTGGGTCAGGCGGCGGGCGCCAGCGCGGTCCTGCTGCTTTCGGATATCGACGGGCTCTATGATCGCGATCCCCGCCTCGAAGGCGCGGTGCGCGTGCCGGTGGTGCGCGGCGTCACGCCCGAAATCCACGCCATGGCCACCGGCGGCTCGTCCTCCGGGCTCGGCTCGGGCGGCATGACCTCCAAGCTTCAGGCCGCCGAGATCGCTGGGCTCGCGGGAATCGCGCTCGCGATCATCGATGGCCGCCCGGAAAGTCCCATTGCCGCCGCGCTGGGCTCGGAAAATGGCACGCTGTTCTGCCCGCCCCCGCGCACCGGACGCAAGGCGCGGGCGCGCAAGGCGTGGCTTGGCGGCAAGCTGCGCATGAAAGGCGCAGTCGCAGTCGATGCGGGCGCAGCAGCGGCCCTGTCGCGCGGCTCCAGCCTCCTCGCGGCCGGGGTCACCCGCGTCGACGGCGCTTTCGTTCGCGGCGATGCGATTGCCGTGCTCGGCCCCGATGGCGCGGTCCTTGCGCGCGGGCTTAGCGAATATGATGCGGCGGAGTGCACGGCCTTGATGGGCCGCCCCTCGGCAGAACATGAGGCGCTGCTTGGCTATGCCCCGCGCTCGGCGCTGATCCACCGCGATCAGCTGGTAATGCTGTGATCACCACTGCTGGCAGCGGCGGTGATCTTGTTGCGGTCACCGGCGCGACCGGCTTTGTCGGGCAGGCAGTGCTCATGGCCGCAGGCCGCCACGGCCTCGATGTGCGCGCGCTCACCCGGCGCAAGCAGCGCCTGCGCGGCGGGGTCGAATGGGTCGATGGCGATCTGGCCGATACCGCAGCGCTGAGGCGCCTGATGGACGGCGCCAGCGCGGTGATCCACATCGCCGGAGTGGTGAATGCGCCCGATGCGGCGGGGTTCGATGCTGGCAATGTGCAAGGCACCCTGCGCGTGATCGAGGCTGCGCATGAGATGGGCGTCGGCCGCGTGGTCCACGTCTCCTCGCTCGCCGCGCGCGAACCGGACTTGTCGATCTACGGCGCCTCCAAACTGCGCGGGGAGAAGCTGGTCCGCGCTTCCGGCCTCGATTGGACCGTGGTGCGCCCGCCCGCCGTGTTCGGGCCGCGCGATACCGAGATGCTGGAGCTGTTCCGCCTTGCGCGCCGCGGGGTGGTGCCGCTGCCGCCGCCGGGCCGGCTTTCGGTGATCCATGTCGCCGATCTGGCCGAACTGCTGCTTGCGCTGCTCCCCAGCAGCGAGGACGTTACTCACCGGATGTTCGAGCCGGACGACGGCGAGCCGGGCGGCTGGACGCACGTGCGCCTCGCTCAGGCTATCGGCGCGGCGGTTCGCGAGAAACCCATCCGCCCGCTCTCGCTCTCGCCCCGCCTGATCGGCCTTGCCGCGCGGGCTGACCGGCTAGTGCGCGGCTCCAAGGCCAAGCTCACGCCCGACCGCGCGCGCTATATCTGCCATCCGGACTGGATGGTGGGGGAAGGGCTCCAGCCGCCCCGCAGCCTCTGGCGTGCGCGCATCGATACGCCGGAAGGGCTCAAGGCTACCGCCGCATGGTACCGCGAGGCCGGCTGGCTGAAGTAGCGGCTCAAGCCGGCAGGATCAGCTCCGCCACCCGCTGCGCCACCATGGCCTTCAGCGGCAGCCGCGCCTTCATCCGCACCGCCAGCAGCGCCGTGCCGCTCACCTTGCGCTGAACGAACAGCGTATCCATCGGCGGCAAGTGCCAGGTGTCGCGGTCCTGCGCCACCGGCTCGCCGAAATCGCGCAGTTTCGTCACAAAGCTGCGGTCGGCAAAATCGAAGATATCAGCTTTGTTGACATGGTCCATGATCACCGAGATCACCCCGTCAAACGCCGTGCCGTGCCGCGCGAGCTGCTCTTCGGAGGCAAAGCCCACTTCGCAGATCCGGCGCTTCAGTTCGGCAGGATCGCCGTCCAGCCCGGCCTGCATCATCCGCGCATAGGCGCCCTGCGTCTCCACCGGCACCCCGCGCGCCGCCCCGAAATCGAGCAGCACTACGTGCCCCGTATCGGGCTGCCAGCGATAGTTGGCGAAGTTCGGGTCGGTCTGCATGAAGCCGAAAGTGAACAGTTCGCGCAGCACCAGATCGAGCATCGCGCCCATCACTCGGTCGCGCACGTCCTGCGGCGCATCGGCCAGCGTGTCGATGGGGCGCGATGCGATGAAGTCCATCGTCAACACACCGGGGCCGGTCAGCTCGTCCACGGGCGCGGGCACAAGGAACTCGGCCTCGCCTGCCAGCATCGCGCCATAGCGGCGCATCTGCTCGGCCTCGCGCAAGTAGTCCGCTTCTTCGTGCAGCTGGCGCTTGGCTTCCACCAGCAGGGGCGTGATATCGAGTGATTTCGGCAGCAGGCCCGAAACGCGCAGCAAAGTCGCCACATTGTCGATATCGGCGTCGATGCTCGCGGCAATGCCCGGATACTGCACTTTCACCGCCACCACGCGCCCGTCATGCATTTCGGCGCGGTGGACCTGCCCGATGGAAGCAGCGGCAATCGGCGTCGCCTCAAACCGGGCAAAGCGCCGCCGCCAGTCCGGTCCCCATGCGGCCGCCAGCACGGTCTGCAGTTGCTTGGGCGGCATGAAATGCGCCGCATCGCGCAGCCGGGCGAGGATTGTCGTCAACTCCTGCGGCAAGAGATCACCCGCATCGAGCGAGATCATCTGTCCCAGCTTCATCGCCGCGCCGCGCAGCCGCGAAAGCTGCTCAGTCACGCGCGTGGCATTGGCCGGGGTCAGCAGCAGGTCCGACATCTGCGGCCGCTCGCCGCGCGCCAGCCGCTTCGCGCCCTCGGCGATCACCCCGCCCGCCACGCCGCCCGCAATCTGGCCAAACGCGGAAAAGCGCGAGAAGCGGCTGGTGGGAACTTTCCTGTAACGGTCGTCGCTCAACGCATCATCCTCTGCAGCGCGGGGCGCATCTTCAGGAAGCGGACATAGGCCCATTCGAGCGCGCCAAGCACCAGCGGAATGCGCGCCGCAAGCCCCAGTGGACGCAGCACCGGGATCGCCCGCCACATCGCCGCAAAGGCCGCCGCGCCGCTCAGCAGCACACCATCCTCGCGCGCATGAAACCGCGCCAGCAGCAAGGCCGGATCAATCGGGCAGCTCGCGCCGGGGCCCGCCACATCGATAAAGTCTATCCGCCCCGCGCGGTCCAGCCGCCGCATCAGCGAAATCTCGCGGGTGCAGAGCGGGCAGGCGCCATCAAACCAGACAGTGAGCGGGGGTGGGGACATGCCCATCCGCCTAGGCCTCGGGGCCAAGCTCCCGCAAGGTGCTCATTGGTGAGGCGTCTGCCTCAGAACGCCGGATCATACCCCGGCGGCAGTTCGCTGCCCGTCTCGCTACTATCGGGCGAGCCCGGCACATGAATGCCGCATTCCACTTTGTCCCAGCCCTTCCACCGGCCCGAACGCGGGTCTTCGCCCGGCGCGACGCGGCTGGTGCAGGGCGCGCAGCCGATCGAGGGGTAGCCTTGTTCCACCAGCGGATGGCGCGGGAGATCGTGCGCCGTCATGTAGGCTTCGATGTCCTCAGCCGACCACGAGGCAAGCGGGTTGAACTTCAGCCGCCCTTCGGCATCGGTCCGGTCGATCTCGAAGCGCGGCAGCCCGCTGCGCGTGGCCGATTGAAATCCCTTGCGCCCGCTGATCGAGGCATCGAACGCCAGCAGCGCGCGCGCCAGCGGCTGCACTTTCCGGATTTCGCAGCAACCATCCGGGTCCCACGACCAGCGCAGGCCGTTCTCGTCCTTCTTCGCCAGCGGTTCCATGTCCGGCTCGATCACCAGAAGCCCGGTCAGCCCCAGATGTGCCACCAGTTCATCGCGGTAGGCCAGCGTTTCGGGGAAATGCTTGTGCGTTTCCAGGAAGATCACCGGCAGCGCCTTGTCGACCTGCGCGATCAGATGGAGCAGCACTGCGCTTTCCGCGCCGAAGCTTGATACCACAGCAACGTCGCCGATCAGCTTGTCGGCCAGCACGCTGCGCAGCATCTCGGGCGTATCGGTGCCGCGATAGAGGTTGTTCAGCCGGATCGCGTCACTTTCCGTGAAGCGCGGCCCGGCGTCGATCCGGTCTGTGGCCCGGTCTGCAGCCCGGCCTGAAGCCGACTCGGTCTGGCGCGTCTGGTTACCCGCCATGGCGCTTTGCCCAGATCGGGCTGCGGCCATCGACCGTTTTCTGATAAACCTCGGGCCAGGTCGCAATCGCCTTTGCCGCCGCGTCCGCCGCAATCGGCTTGGCCGGCGCAAAGGCATCGAATCCGCAGCGCGTCATGTGGCTCAGCTGATCGATCAGCACATCGCCGGTCGCGCGCAGTTCGCCGGTAAAGCCTTCCTCGCGCAGGATCCGCGCCGAGGAATAGCCGCGCCCGTCACCGTAAGCCGGAAAGCTCACTTCGATCAGCGCGATCCGGCCGAGATGCGGCAACAGCGCGCGCGCGTCCTCGCCCGGCTCGATGCGCACGGCGACCGAGTTGTCGGCGGCCAGAAAGTCGGCCAGCGCCAGCACGGGCGCCCCGGTTGCCGCATCATCGCGGTAGCGCAGCAGATCACCCATAAATCGCCTCCTTGAACGGGGCCATGCCGATGCGGCGGTACGTATCTAGGAAGCGCTCGCCTTCGCTGCGCTGCGTGAGATAGACGTCCGTCGCCTTCTCCAGCGCGTCAACCACGCCGTCTTCGCTGAAGCCCGGCCCGGTGATCACGCCCAGCGACGTATCCGCCGCCTCGCTGCCGCCGAACGAAAGCTGGTAGTTCTCGGTGCCCTTCCGGTCGACGCCCAGAATGCCGATGTGCCCGGCATGGTGGTGCCCGCAGGCATTGATGCAGCCCGAAATCTTGAGCTTGAGTTCACCCAGATCGCGCTGGCGGTCCATGTCGGCAAACCGCTTCGAAATCTTCTGCGCCAGCGGGATCGAGCGCGCATTGGCGAGGCTGCAATAGTCGAGCCCCGGGCACGCGATGATATCGCTGATGAGATCGAGGTTGGCGCTGGCCAGCCCCGCCACATCCAGCTTCTGCCACAGCGTGTAGAGGTCTGCCTTCTTCACATGCGGCAGCACGATGTTCTGCGTGTGCGTCACGCGCAGCTCATCGAGGCTATAGGCCGTGCCCAGATCGCCCATCAGGCGGATCTGGTCAGCGCTCGCGTCACCCGGAATGCCGCCCGTGGGCTTCAAGCTGATGACCACGACCGCATAGCCCGGCTGCTTGTGCGCCGCGGTGTTCTGATCGAGCCACAGCGCGAAATCAGGATCGGAGCGATCAACAGCGTCCGAAAGGCCGCTTTCAAAGCCCGGATCGGCAAAGAACGCGGCGATGCGGTCGAATTCGGCCTGCGGCGGCTCAAGCCCCAGGGTGAGGATATGCGCGAACTCTTCCTCCACCTGCCGGCGGTATTCGTCCGCGCCGATCTCGTGGACGAGGATCTTGATCCGCGCCTTGTACTTGTTGTCGCGCCGGCCATAGCGGTTGTAAACGCGAAGGCAGGCCTCGGCGTAGCTGATCATCTGCAGCGCGGGCACGAATTCGCGGATCACCGGCGCGATCATCGGGGTGCGGCCCATGCCGCCGCCCACATAAAAGCGCGCGCCGATCTCACCGGCTTCGTTGGCCACCATCTGGATGCCGATATCGTGCAGCCGCATCGCCGCGCGGTCCGTATCGCTTGCGATCACCGCGATCTTGAACTTGCGCGGCAGGTAATCGAACTCCGGATGGAAGCTCGACCATTGGCGCAGCAGCTCGGCATAAGGCCGGGGATCGACCAGTTCGTCGGCCGCAGCTCCGGCAAAGTGATCGGAGCTGATGTTGCGGATGCAGTTCCCGCTCGTCTGGATCGCGTGCATTTCCACGGTCGCGAGGTCCGCGAGAATGTCCGGCGTGTCGTCCAGCTTGATCCAGTTGTACTGGATGTTCTGCCGCGTGGTGAAGTGGCCATAGCCGCGGTCATACTTGTCCGCGATATCGCCCAGCAGGCGCATCTGCTTCCCGCTCAGCGTGCCATAGGGAATGGCGACGCGCAGCATATAGGCGTGGAGCTGCAGATAGAGCCCGTTCTTCAGCCGCAGCGGCTTGAACTGGTCCTCGGTCAATTCGCCCGAAAGGCGGCGCGCCACTTGCCCGCGGAATTCCTCCACGCGCGCATCGACCATGGCCTGATCGTAGCTATCATACTGGTACATGTCAGATCACCTGCTTCGCGGCGTCGGGATCGCCGGGGCGGAGGGAAAGGTCGAGCCGAACGGTCGGCCCAAGCGCGCGGATGCGGTCCTTGATATGCGCGGGGCGCACGTCGTCTGCGGTCTGCGTCGCGGCAATCGCATAGCTTGCGTTCACGCGGCGCGCGGCTTCCTCGGCGGCGAGGATCGCGTCGGCCGCATCGCCCACATCCACCGCATCATTCACGTCGCGCGACCAGCCCTTGCCGTCCCACCAGACGACATCGCCGCTGCCCAGATCATTTCCCGTCAAAATCTTCACGCAGCGCTCTCCGCAATTCTCTGCAATTCATAAGCCCGCTCGCGCGCAGTCACTTCACCAATCACGATCAGGGCAGGGCTCTTGACCCGCTCGGCTTCGACCAGCGCGCCAAGCCCCGCCAGCGCCCCGCGCAGCACGCGCATCGTGGGCCGCGCCGCGTTCTCGATCACCGCAATCGGCATGTCCGGCGCAAGGCCATCCGCCATCAGCTTTTCCGCGATCGCATCGCTCGTCGCGACGCCCATGTAGATCACCAGTGTGCGGCCCACGCCCGCAAGGCCGGCCCAGTTCTGATCGCTCAGCCCCTTGCACTGCCCAGCCACGAAGCTGACAATCGAGGCGCTGTCGCGGTGCGTCAGCGGAATCTGCGCCGCCGCCGCCGCGCCCAATGCCGCGCTCACGCCGGGCACGACCTGAACGGGAACCCCGGCGGCATAGCAGGCCTCCGCCTCCTCGCCCCCGCGCCCGAAGATAAACGGATCGCCGCCCTTCAGCCGCACGACATCGCTTCCGGCCAGCGCCTCGTGCACCAGCAGCGCGTTGATATCGTCCTGCTGCATGGTGTGCCGCGCGCGCTGCTTTGCCACGGAAACCAGCCGCGCGCCTTCCGGCACCAAGGCCATGATCGCCGGATCAACCAGCCCGTCATGCACCACCAGCGTCGCCGCCTCCAGCAACCGCGCCGCGCGCAGCGTCAAAAGGTCGGGATCACCCGGCCCAGCGCCCACGAGGAAAACGGTTCCGATTCTGTTGGGCGCATTGTCCATGGCCGCCAGATGGTCCTTGCGCCCCGCAATCGCCAGCGAGGAAAGCTAGGGGGGCAGCTAGGTGAGCTTTACCCCCAGCCCCACCCGCAAGCGGGAGGGGGCGGGGGAGGGCAAGCGGCCAAACTAGCCGCCCCTTCCGGCGCTAGCGTTTTGGTCTGTTCGCTGTTCGCACACGTGTTAATGTGATCAGGCAAAAAACAGGGGGAGAAGCCGAATGGAACTGGTGCACGAGTTCACCTTCAGAGCCGGTCTGAAGCCGCCCCTGCCGATTGGCGCAGGCCCCATCGGCACGCGCATGTACTACGAGATCGGCGGCGGCGAAGTGGTTGGCGAGCGCCTGAACGGAACCATCCGCGGGGGCGGGGAATGGGCTCTGATCGGGCCCGATGGCTACTTGCGGGTCGACGTTCGCGCGCAAGTCGAAACCCCAGATGGGGCCTTTCTCTATGTGCAGTATTTCGGCTTGCTCGAGATGAATGCGGCCGTCATGGGCGCGATCGAAAACGGCACCGGGACCGAGTTCGCCGACCAGTACTTCTGCACCAATCCGAGGATCGAGACCGGTGACCCGCGCTACAGCTGGGTCAACACCACGTTCTTCGTCGGCGAAGGCCGCATCCTGCCGGGGCTTGGGATCGAGTATCGCGTCTACCGTCCGGCAAGGGGCGCGGCCGGGTAGCGCAAGCCCCCTAACTGGGCTCACCGCCGCCACGCACCGCCAGTGCCTCGGTGAGCCGCCGCAGCCCATCCGAATCCCGCAGCGTCACGTCAGATTGCGGCAGCGGAATGCTAACCTCGCTGTCCTTCAGCTTGTGCCACGCCGCCTTCAGCACGTCCGACCGCACGTTGCCTACGCCGTTTTCCGGGTCATTGATCGAGATGTAGATCAGCAACTGGATCGCGCTCGGCCCGAAAGCGTCGAGCAGGATCGAGGGCTCCGGATCGAGCAGCACGCGCGGCACGGTCAGCGCGGCCTCCAGCAGCAGCTTTTCCGCCAGATCGAGGTCGCTGCCATAGGCGACGCTCACCGGAATCGTGATCCCCACCAGCCGTGAGGAATACGACCAGTTCTCCACTTGTGTGGTCATCAGGATTTCGTTCGGGATCAGGATCTCGCGGTTGTCGCGCGTCGTCACCGAAACCGCGCGCACGCCGATGCTGTGCACCACCCCGAAAGTGCTGCCCTTGGTGTCGGTCACCGCGATCACGTCGCCCGGCTTGATCGAGCGGTCCATGAGAAGGATCACGCCCGCAATCAGGTTGCCGAAGGTCTTCTGGAGGCCAAAGCCCACCGCGAGGCCGAACGCGCCAGAGAATACCGTCAGCGTCGTCAGGTTGATGCCCACCGCATCGATGCCGACCAGCACCGCGATGGTCCACACCGTCACCGTCATCAGCTTCTCGCCGAGCGCGCGCTGCGTCCCGTCGAGGCCCTTCATGCTGCGTACTGCGCGCCGCCCAACCCGGCTCACCACGCGTCCGAACACCAGCACCGCGATGACAACGAAGATCATCCACAGCGCGTTGAACAGCGAGATATGTGTGCGGCCCACATCGAAGCCCAGCTCATCGAGCGATGAGGCCCATTCGGTCACCGTGCGGCGCACCCCTGCCCAGGTCATGGCCTTCCCGGTCATGTCGCCGCGCTCCCCAAGGTACTCCACACGGCCAGCGCGCGTTCCAGATCGGCGATCAGGTCGGCCGTATCCTCAAGCCCGATGGAAAGCCGCACGCCGAACGCGTCGCCCGCATCCAGTCCCGGCAGCGGCCAGGCGCTTGCGGTGCGGATCGGTGCGGGATCGACCGGCGTCGCCAGGCTCTCGAACCCGCCCCACGAATAGCCGATGCCAAACAGCGCCAGCGCATCGATGAGCGCATCGCGCGCCGCCGATGTGCCGCCCTTCAGCACAAAGCTCAAGAGGCCGCAGCCGCCGGTAAAATCACGCTTCCACAGCGCATGCCCCGGTGATCCTTGCAGCATCGGGCAGAGCACTTTGGCGACACCCGGCTGCGCCTGCAGCCACTCGGCAATCGCCAGTGCAGAGGCCGTCTCCTGCGCCAGCCGCAGCCCCATCGTGCGCAGGCCGCGCAGCATCAGCGCCGCATCATCGGGAGAGACGACATTGCCGAGCCCTTGCGCGCGAATGCGCAGCTTCCTGTGCCATTCCGGCCCCGCGCTGACGCTGCCCATCATCGCATCCGAATGCCCGCCAACATGCTTGGTCAGGCTCATGATCGCGATATCGGCCCCGCGCTCCAGCGCCGGAAAGCCGAGCGGGGAAGCCCAGGTGTTGTCGAGCACCACGGTCATCCCATGCGCCTTGGCGATGGCGGAAAGCCCCGGCACATCGCAGACCTCGATGGTCAGGCTGCCCGGGTTTTCCAGCAGCACCGCCTTGGTGCGCGGGCAGATCGCCGCCTCGAACGCCGCCGGATCACTGGCATCGAACCAGCGCGTCTCCACGCCGAAATCCTTGAGCAGGCCGCGCCCCATGGCCCGGCTTGGCTCATAGGCGTTGTCGATCATCAGTAGCACATCGCCCGGCCGCAGCACGGTGAGCAGCGCGCCCATGATCGCCGCCACGCCAGAGGGGTAGAGCACGGTGCCGTCCGCCCCCGGCTCCAGCGCGGTCAGCGCCTCGGCCAGCGCCCACTGCGTCGGTGCGCCCCGGCGACCATAGTAGAAATTGCCATCGACATTGGCCGGATGCGCCCTCAGCGCCGCCATATCGGGATAGAGATGCGTGCTCGCCCGGTAGACCGGCGGATTGACCACCGCGCCGGGATGCTCCGCCGTCCCCGTCCACGCCGCGCGCCGGCCTGCGCCAACCAGCCGGGTGCCGGTGCCGGCGTTTTCGATGTCGTGTTCAGCCATGGCGCACCTTTAGGGGTATTTTGCGGGGAATGGAATCCATCCCTCCGCCCCACCAAACCACCATCCGCTCATGCTGAGCTCATCCCGAGCCTGTCGAGGGACGAAGCATCACAACGCTGCGCTCGCGGCCCCACCCTTCGACAAGCTCAGGGTGAGCGGGGAAGGGAAAGTTCGCTGACGGAACGCGGCAAAGGCTGCGGCTGTCACCAAAGACAGGATTGGGGGGAGGCACAGCGTAGCCGGGCCTCCCCACGCTCTCCGGAGGAAGCACTCACAGCCAGGCCGGGCTTCCCACGCGGGTTTGGGGGAAAGGACTATGGTGCGACCCACTTTCCACGCCAGCCATGAATCTGTCACAGAACCGGCGTCCAGAAAAGCCGAGATCGCTTGGAAATGGACGATAACTCCAGGCAGCCCCTATGCCGCCGCCCCGGTTGCCTTGGGCGTTTCCGGGTCCGCGCCCCATTCGCTCCAGCTGCCATCATAGAGCGCCACATCGGTCTTGCCGATCAGATGCGCGGCGAAAATCAGTACGTTGGCCGTCACGCCCGAACCGCAGCTGGTAATCAGCGGGCGGGCAAGGTCCACGCCCGCCGCCTCAAAAACGCCGCGGATCGCATCGGGGCTTTTCCACGTGCCGTCGGGCTGAAACAGGCTGGCGTAATAGACATTGCGCGCGCCCGGAATGTGCCCGCTGGCAAGGCCGGGCTTTACTTCGGGCACATCGCCGGTAAATCGCCCCGGCCCGCGCGCATCGACCACCAGTTGGGTCTGCTCGGTCAGGTTCCTCAGCACATCGGCCTTGGAGCGCACTTGCCGGTCATCGCTCCACACGGTGAAGTGGCGGTGCCGCAAGGTCTCGCGTCCTTGCGCGCAAGGGCGCCCTTCGGCCTTCCACTTCGCGATCCCGCCATCGAGCAGCGCGACATTGGCCGCGCCGAACATCGTCAGCATGAACCACGCGCGCGCTGCAGTCTTCACCGGGCTGTCGTCATAGAGCACGATGCGGCTGCCATCGCCGAGCCCCAGGCTCTGCATCCGGCTGGCAAAGCGCTCTGCGCCGGGCAGCATGTTCAGCCCCGGCTGCGCGGGATCGTTCAGGTGCGCCAAGTCCATGAACACTGAGCCGGGTATGTGGCACGCGTCATATTCCAGCGCCGGATCGCGCCCGTGCTCGGGCAGAAAAGCGCTGGCATCGACGATGCGCAGATCACTCGCGCCCAGCTCGCTCGCGAGCCACTGGGTCGAGACCAGGGAATCCATGGGTTCAGCTCCGTCCTGCGTGTGGCCCGTCTGTGCGGGTCCTTGAAAGCAGCCTAATCCTGCCCCCTGCCGCCGTCACGCCCAAAATGGTGAAATTCCGCCATTTCATGAGAGGGATGCCGTTCCGGCCCCGCGCCCCTTCGCAAGTGGTCGTGGGGGTGGGTTTCCCTCTTTTCAAAAGCTGGTATCTGGCGCGCTCTCGAAAGGATGTGCCATGACCGATATCGGCTCCACCCCGCTCTACCTCGGCCAGAACAGCAGCCTGCCTGCCTCGCCGGAGGAGGCCGTGCTCGATTACGTGCCCAATCCGCGCGCCGGATCGCTGTTTCTCGTGCGGTTTGCCGCGCCGGAGTTTACCTCGCTTTGCCCGGTCACCGGCCAGCCCGATTTCGCGCATATCGTGATCGACTATGCGCCGGGTGAGACCATCGTGGAATCGAAGTCCCTGAAGCTGTTCCTCGGCGCGTTCCGCAACCATGCCGGTTTCCACGAAGACGTCACGGTCGGCGTCGGCCAGCGGCTCTTTGCTGAAATGCAGCCGCGCTGGCTGCGCATCGGCGGCTACTGGTATCCGCGCGGCGGCATTCCCATCGATGTGTTCTGGCAGAGCGGCCCCCCGCCCGAGGGACTGTGGCTCCCGGATCAGGGGGTTGCGCCCTATCGTGGTCGCGGCTGAGGGAGGGATGCGCTCCCGGCGGCTGCGGGGAGCGCACCTGATCAACGCCGCCAATATCCGCCGCCCCAATTGCCATTCCCATAGCTGGCGGATTCCCGCGCGATCCACGCGCCGATGCGGTCGTATTCAAGGCCTATCCGCGTCGCGGCGCGGTAGTCGCCCTCGCTGCATTCGTGCTGTTCGCGCCACTGCAGCCGGTCGATAGACTTCTGGATACGCCGGGCTGTCCGCCAGTCGATCTGGCCTCGCTCGCGCGCCGCCTGCAGCCGGCTTTCCATCCAGTATCCCCGCTTGCCCGTGCACGTCGTGTAAGCCAGACGGCGGTCCACCGGCTGGCGATCGCGCCAGCTTCCGTCCGGGCCCCCGCCCCAGTCGTAGCCGCTTTCGTGGCCGCCGCCATAGCCCGGTCCGTGCCAGTCCTGTGCGCTCGCCGCGCCGCTGATGGTAACTGCGCTGCCGAGTGCGAGCGCGGTGGTGAGAACCTTGGTCATCGTCTTCATCGTACTACCCCTTCACTGGTGTCGATGAAGCCAGGCTGCCTGATTCGCCGTGGCACGAGGCTGAATGCGCTGTTGGCATTCGTTCATATTTCAATCGACTTTCATGAACAGCCGATGCAGCCCCTTGCGCGCACGCCGCGCCCTGCCAAAAAGGACGCGCAAGAGGGCGCAATTGCCCCGCAGGAGAGCATGCGCATGAACGGCGATACCGATTTCACCGGCCGCAAGGTCCTTGTCGTCGGCGGATCGAGCGGCATCGGCAACGGCATTGCCCACGCCTTCCGCCAGCGCGGCGCAGCGGTCCACGTCTGGGGCACGCGCGCCAGCGCCGAGGACTACGATCCCGCCGAAGGTTCCGATCTCACCGGCCTTGGCTACACCTGCGTAGACGTGTCCGATCCCGATGCCATCGAAGCCGCGCCCTTGCCGTTCGCCGATAATTCTTCCGGGGGCCTCGATGTCCTCGTCCTCAGCCAGGGCACCGTGCTCTACAAGCGCGGCGAGTTTGCGCGTGAGGGGTGGGACAAGGTCATGGCGGTCAATCTCGACAGCCTGATGAACTGCGCGCGGAAGTTCAAACCGCAACTCGCCGCAACCGGGGGCAGCCTGATCACCGTCAGCTCGGTCGCGGGCTTCGGCGCCAATGTCGGCAATCCGGCCTATGCCGCGTCCAAGGCCGGCGCCGTCAGCCTCACCCGCACACTCGGCAATGCCTGGGCGGGGGAGGGCATCCGCGTGAACGGCATCGCCCCCGGCCTCGTCGATACCAAGCTCACCAAAGTCACCACCCAGCACCCGGACCGCCTCGCCGGTTCGCTCGCCCGCATCCCGCAAGGGCGCCTCGGCACGCCGGAGGACATGGCCGGCGCGGTGCTGTTCCTCGCCTCGCCGCTCGCCGCTTATGTCACGGGGCAGACCTTGATCGTCGATGGAGGGCTCACGCTGTGAAGGCCCTGCGCTACTACGGCGCGCGCGATGTCCGCTATGAAAGCATGGACAATCCCGCGCCCCAGTCCCTCTCCGATGCCGTGGTGCGCGTCACCGCCTGCTCGATCTGCGGGTCGGATCTCCACATCTACCACGGCCACGGCTTTTCGGAGGACAAGGGCTTCTGCGTCGGCCACGAAGCGGTGGGCGAAGTGGTCGAAGTCGGCAGCGCGGTCCAGCGGCACAAGGTCGGCGATCTCGTGATGCTCCCCGCCGCAGTCGGCTGCGGCCGCTGCCGCTCGTGCCTTGCGGGCGTGGTTCACACCTGCGAGTTCAATGCCAGCGCCTGCTACGGCCTCTCCGCCCGCCTGCAAGGCTCGCAGGCAGAAGCCGTGCGCGTGCCCGCGGCTGACATGAACGCCGTCCCGATCCCCGAAGGCGTGAGCGAAGATCAGGCGCTGATGATGACCGACGCGCTCGCCACCGCATGGTTCGGCGCGCGCCAGGCCGATATCCGCCCGGGCAGTTCGGTCGCGGTGATCGGCCTCGGCCCCATTGGCCTGATGGCGGTGGAAAGCGCCTACGTGATGGGCGCCCACGTGGTCTACGCGATAGACCCGATCCCCGAACGCCGCGCCATGGCGGAAGCGTCCGGCGCCATCACGCTCCATCCGGACGAAGCGCTGGAACGCATCAAGGCAGACACCAAAGGCCGCAAGCTTGATTGCGTGGTCGAAGTCGTCGGCAGCGATGCAACGGTCGATTTCGCGCTGCGGCTGGTGCGCCCGCGCGGCACTGTCTCGGTCATCGGCGTCCAGCAATCGCGCCGCTTCGCCTTCCCGCTGGAACGCGCCTTCGCTGCCGGCCTCACCTTCCGCATCGGCACGTGTTCGGTGCCCGAAGAACTCCCGGCGCTGTTCCCGCTCGTCCAATCTGGCCGCCTGAAACCCGAACGCACGATCACCCACCGCATGCCGCTGAGCGCAGGCGCCGAAGCCTACCGCCTGTTCGAAGCCCGCGAGGCTGGCGCGCTCAAGATGGTGCTGACGCCGGATTGATTGGGCGTCTGATGTCTCGCCCATCTCCTGCCCCAAACCCTCGTCATTGCGAGGAGCGCAGCGACGAAGCAACCCAGAGCAGGTAAGTGCAACGACAGACCTAAGCACAAATCTCCGCAAACAAATCCCGCCAAGCCGGATTTCCCACCTCGATCACCGCCAGCTTCTTTCGCCGCGACCCGCCCTTGAGCTTCTTCTCGCGCAGAATGGCGTGCTCCATCGTCGCATATAGTTCAAACCAAACCAGCATCTTGCAACCATGCTGTTTGGTGAAACCATCCGCCACACCGTCACGGTGCTGCCACACCCGCTGTCCCAGATTGCTGGTCACACCGACGTAAATCGTCCCGTTACGCTGCGAGGCCATGATGTAGACCGCCGGCTGAAAGTTGCGCTGCATCGCTCTGGATTGCTTCGTCGCTGCGCTCCTCGCAATGACGAATGTGGGGTAATGCCAAACTCGAAGCACTTCCCCCGGATCTCGTCATTGCGAGCGCAACGAAGCAATCCAGAGCAGCCAAGAACCTACCCCGCCACCACAAACTCAACCCCCGCCGCCTGCACCCAGCCAAATTCTATTGGCTTGCAAGGTTGTCCCGGCTGATATCGCTCACCCGCGTCACCCCTGTCAGCGCCATCGCCACGCGCATTTCCGCTTCGATCAGGCCCAGCATTTTCGTAACGCCCGCCTCGCCGCCCGCCGCCAGCGCATAGGCCCAGGCCCGGCCCAGCAGCACGCCCTTCGCGCCCAGCGCCAGCATCCGCACCACATCGAGGCCCGAACGCACCCCGCCGTCCGCCAGCACGGTCAGCCGGTCCCCCACCGCATCGGCAATCGGCGGCAGCGCGCGCGCGGTGGAAAGCACGCCGTCCAGCTGCCGCCCGCCGTGGTTGGAAACCACGATCCCGTCTGCCCCCGCATCCGCCGCCGCTTTCGCGTCTTCGGGATCGAGAATGCCCTTCAGGATCAGCGGGCCAGACCACTCGCTGCGGATGAATTCGAGATCGCGCCAATGGATGCCGGGATCGAAATTGCCGCGCATCCACGCAAAGAAATCCTCAAGGCCGGTCCGCCCTTTCAGCAGCGGCGCGATATTTCCCAGATGGTGCGGACGCCCCATGAGGCCCACATCCCACGCCCAGCCGGGCCGCATCGCCGCCTGGCCCGCCCGCCGCAGCGCGCCCATCGGGCCAGACGCGCCCGCAAGGCCAGAGCGCACATCGCGGTAGCGGCTTCCCGGTACCGGCATGTCCACTGTGAAGACCAGCGCGCTGCAGCCCGCCTCGCGCGCCTGCGCCAGCAGATCGCGCATGAAGGAGCGTTCACGGATCATGTAGAGCTGGAACCAGAAGGGTTTGCTGGCCGCAGCGGCCACTTCCCCCAGCGGGCAGGCTGAAACGGTGGAGAGCGTGAACGGCACGCCGGCCCGCTCCGCCGCGCGCACCGCCTGCACCTCGCCCCGCCGCGCGTTCAGCCCCGCAAGGCCAATGGGCGCCAGGGCCACCGGCATCGCCACGTTTTGTCCAAACAGGTCCGCCGAAAGATCGATATTCGCCACATCGGCCAGCACCCGCTGTCGCAGCGCTATGCCTGCAAGATCGGCCACATTGCGCCGCAGCGTTTCCTCAGCATAGGAACCGCCATCCAGATACTCGAACAGGAAGTGCGGCAGACGGCGGCGCGCGGCTTCCCGAAAGTCCGCGATATTGGCGATGATCATGGCACCTGCCTTCGCGCCTTCGGGAATATGGTGCCGGCTAGAGGATTCGAACCCCTGGCCCCCTGATTACAAATCAGGTGCTCTACCAACTGAGCTAAGCCGGCCTTGGCGCGGTCCATAGCGTCAGAAGGCCCCGAAGGTCCAGCCTTCGGTTTGGGCAATTTCTGTGGTCAGACCAGTGGGGTGCCACAGCGCCGGATCGTGTGTCACCGTTCGCAGCCATGCGGCGGTGATGATGGCATCGCTCGTGTGATCATCCACCACGCCTTTAAGCCCTGCGCCCGCGCTGCCCAGCCGCGCTAGCGCCATGTCCAGTTCCGCGCCGTCCCTGATTTTCGAGCGGCCCGCGCTGCGCCCCGCCGCCATCGCGGCAATCGTGGTGTAGATTTCGCAGATCACCGATCCCGCCTCCGGCAGCGGATCAATCGGCCAGACCGGGAGCGCCCCGGCAAGCCGGTGCAGCACACGCATTCCCGAAAGGCTCGATTTGCCCACTTGCGCCGCGCCAACGAGGTTGAAGTTCGAATAGGGCGTGCAGCCCATGGCCTGCTGCGCCAGCTCGGTCACGCGAAACCGCCCGCGCCCGCCGCCAAACAGCACGCCCTCGCGCCCGCCATGCCGCCGGAAATGCGCAGACGCTTCGGGATGATCGACAAAGGCCCCCACCGAAAGATGCTTCTCGTCCTCACACAGTGCATCAATCAGTGCCCACAAGGCTTTGGCATCAGGCGGGCTTTCCGCCCACCCGGGAAAGAACGCGCCCCTGTCTGCAAAGGCGAGGGAAATGCCCAGATCCATCCCCACCACGGTATCCGCCGGCAAGTCATCTCGCAGCCACGCCAGCACCTCGGGCCGGGACCAGCGATGCCCCGGACGCACCAGTTGCGGCGCTGCGCTGCCTTCGCTGCATATCGCCAGAGCAATCCCCCGATGCCGCTCACCCGCCGCGCCGGACCAATCAATCGCCGCGAAATGCCGGAAACGCCGAGGGTTCATTCCCCCCGCCGCTCGCGCCGCTTCTTGTCCCACCACTCCAGCCGCTTCACGATCTCGCGCTCAAACCCGCGCTCCACCGGCTTGTAGAATTCCTGGGGCCGCATCCCTTCCGGCCAGTAATCTGCGCCGGAAAAGCCGTCCTCGGCCTCATGGTCATAAGCATAGCCTGCGCCGTAGCCGATATCCTTCATCAGCTTGGTCGGCGCGTTGAGGATATTCGCAGGCGGCATAAGCGATCCCGTTTCGCGCGCGCTCGCGAATGAGGCCTTTTGCGCCGCATAGGCCGCGTTCGATTTGGGCGCGGTCGCAAGGTAAAGGCACGCCTGCACGATCGCCAGTTCCCCTTCCGGCGATCCGAGGAACTGGTAGGCATCCTTCGCTGCCAGGCACTGCACCAGCGCCTGCGGGTCGGCCAGACCGATATCTTCGCTGGCAAAGCGCACCAGCCGCCGCAGCACGTAGAGCGGCTCCTCGCCCGCCGTCAGCATCCGCGCCATGTAGTAGAGCGCGGCCTGCGGGTCCGATCCGCGCAGAGCCTTGTGGAGTGCCGAAATCAGATTGTAGTGCCCGTCGCGGTCCTTGTCATACACGGCCACGCGCCGCATCAGGAACGCGCCCAGCTCCGCCGGGCCCAGCGGCGCGGGCAGCGACACGTCGAACAGCGTCTCGGCCTGCCCCAGCAGAAACCGCCCGTCGCCGTCTGCCGAAGCGACCAGCGATTCGCGCGCCGGCGGGGTGAGGGGGAGGGTGAGGCCGGTCAGGTCCTCAGCCCGCGCCAGCAGCGATCCCAGCGCCGCCGCATCCAGCCGGTGCAGGATCAGCACTTGCGCCCGGCTCAGCAGCGCGGCGTTCAGCGCAAAGCTCGGGTTCTCGGTCGTCGCGCCCACCAGCGTGACGGTGCCCTTTTCCACATAGGGCAGAAAACCGTCCTGCTGCGCGCGGTTGAAGCGGTGGATCTCGTCCACAAAAAGCAGCGTCTTGCGCCCGATCTGCGCCATGGCATCTGCTTCGGCGAACACTTTCTTGAGGTCCGCGACCCCTGAGAACACCGCGCTGATCGCCACGTAGCGCAGGCCCACCGCATCGGCGAGCAACCGCGCGATGGTCGTCTTGCCCGTGCCCGGCGGCCCCCACAGGATGATCGAGGAAAGCTTCCCCGCCGCCACCATGCGCCCGATCGCGCCGTCCGGCCCGGTCAGGTGATCCTGCCCGACCACCTCGCCAAGGTTCGCCGGGCGTAACCGTTCAGCCAGCGGCGCATCATGGCCGGCAGTTTCGCGCGGGGTTTCGGCAGGGGCGGGGGCAAACAGGTCAGGCATCGTCAGCCCGATCTAGCCACCCGCGCACGAATTTGCATCCACCCTCTTGCAAAGAGTGTCTTAAGATATATCTTAGAGCCATCATGAAGCATCAAGGATATGCAATGCGATTCGATAGACACGGCCATGGACATGGCCTCAAACAGCACTTTGCCCTGAAAATGATGGCGCGCGGCTTCGGCGGAGGCTGGGGCCAACGCGGTGGCTTTGGCGGCGGATTCGGCGGTGAGGACTGGGACGATGAAGGCCCGGGCTTCCGTGGTCGCGGCGGCCGCCACGGCGGGGGCAGGGGCCGGATGTTCGCCCCGGGCGAACTGCGCCTCCTGCTGCTCCTCCTGCTCGATGAGCAGGATCGCCACGGCTACGAACTGATCAAGGCGATCGAGGAACTCGCCGCCGGCGCCTATGCGCCCAGCCCCGGCGTGGTCTACCCCACGCTCGCGCTGCTGGTCGACGAAGGCATGATCACCGAGGTCCCGGGCGAAGGCGCGCGCAAGGCTTTCACCATGGCAGATGCCGGCCGCGCCGAACTCGCCGCCCGGCTGGAAGAGGCCAAGGCCGTCGTCCAGCGCCTCGGCGATTTCGGCAAGGCGCGTGAGCAGGCCGAAGGCCGGGGCAGCAGCCCGCCCTTGCGCCGCGCCGTCGCCAATCTCATGCTCGCGCTGCGGCAAAAGGCGTTCGGCGGGGTGGACGAGGCGACCACGCACCAGATCGCCGATATTCTCGACGAAGCCGCGCGCCGGATCGAACGGCTGGGAGGCGCACAATGACCTCGCTAAGCACCGCCATGGTCGCCACCAAGTCTGCCAGCAAATACCTCCAGCAGGTCTGCAAGCACTGGGAACACAACCTCGCCGTCACCTTTGACGCGGCCAAGGGCACGGTCACGTTCCCCCGCGATGCGCGCGGCGCTTCGTGGGCGGGAGATGCAGTGGTCACCTTCACGGCGCACCCCGAAACTCTCGAATGCCACATCGCCGCGAGCGAGCCCGGCCAGCGCGATGGCCTCAAGGGCGCAGTCGAGCGCCACGTAGACCGCTTCGCTTTCCGCGAAACGTTGACTTGGCACTGGGTGGACGCAGCCGCCTGATTGTCAGCCCGCCCTCTCCGGCGTAGTCTAGCGCTGCGCCGGAGAGGGAAGACAAAATGCCACTGAACGCAAAGCCGAACGCGCCCACGTCCTTCTGGATCGTCGCGGTGCTCAGTCTCATCTGGAACCTGTTCGGCTGCTACGATTACCTGATGTCGCAGCTTTCCCCCGCCAGCTACTTCGCCAGCATGGGCATGGGGCCCGAAAGCAATGCTTATATGGCCAATCTGCCGCCCTGGCTCACCGCGTTCTGGGCGCTTGGCGTGTGGGGATCGCTGGTCGGTTCGCTGCTGCTGCTGGCCCGCTCGCGCCGTGCGTGGCTGGCCTTCGCACTCTCGCTGCTCGGCCTAGCCGTCAGCCAGCTCACGCAGGCCTTAGTGCTGCTTCCACCGGAGCCCGCGCCGATGGGCCTCACGATCGTGATCTGGAGCGCCGTGGTGTTCTTCGTGATCTACGCGCGCAGCATGGCCGCAAACGGCGTGCTTCGCTGAACGCCTTAGCGCCGCACCAGCGCGTTCTTCTGCCGTATCAGCCGAAGGTAGGTATCGGCCACCGCCTGATTGATCGCGTCCCAGCTGAAATCAAGCGAGCGCCGCTCGCCCGCCGCGCCGTGCGCCCCGCGCAGCGCCGGATCCTCGACATAGGCGCGCAAGGCTGCGGCAAACTGGTTGAGCGCCCCCGGCGCGATCAGCCGGCCTGAAACCCCGTCGTCGACAAGGCTCTGGCTCCCGGTCGCAGCGGCCGCCACCACCGGCACGGCGCAGGCCATGGCCTCCAGCGTCACGTTGCCGAAGGTCTCGGTGACAGAAGGGTTGAACAGCACGTCCATCGCCGCCACTGCGCGGCCCAGATCCTTGCCGCCCTGAAAACCCGTGAACACCGCGTTCGGCAGCCGTGCTTCCAGCCATGCGCGCGCCGGGCCTTCGCCCACCACCATCACGCGGTGGCGCACACCCCGGCGCACCAGTTCGTCGATCGTGTCCGAAAACACGTCGAGCCCCTTTTCCATCACCAGCCGGCCAAGGAAGCCGATCACCACTTCGTCGTCGGCAAGGCCAAGGCCGCGCCGCCATTCGAGATCGCGCCGCTGGGGCCCAAAGATCGTGCGGTCCACCCCGCGTGACCACAGCGAGATGTCATAGTTCATCCGCTCTTCGCGCAGCACTTGCGCCATCGATTCAGAGGGCGCGACCAGCGCATCGCAGCGGCGGTAGAACCGGCGCAGCAGCGCGGTGAGCAAGGGCTCGATCCAGGCCATGTTGTAATAGCGCGGATAGGTATCGAAGCGGGTGTGGACGCTGGCCAGCACCGGCAGCTTGCGCCCGCGCGCCCAGCTCACCGCGCGGTGTGCGGCAAAATCGGGCGAGGAAACGTGCACCACATTGGGCTGGAACGCCTTGAGATCGGCCTTGGCCCGCGATCCCAGCATCATCGGAATGCGGTATTCCGCGCGCCCCGGCACGGGCAGCGATGGCAGGCCCACCAGCTTGCCCATCGAAGGGAAGGCGGGCTTGCGCACCTTGGGCGCATAGACATGGACTTGCGCGCCCTGCCGCTGGAGATAGCCTACCAGCCGGTTCAGCGCCTGGTTCGCCCCGTCGCGCACGTAGTTGTAGTTCCCGCTGAACAGCGCGACGCGCAGGCCCTTTAGCGGGGCATCAAGCGGCACTTCATCCGGGGTGGGGCCTTGCGCGGTCTGCGCGCTGGCGGTCACGTCGCTGCGGTCCATGTGCGGGGCCATAGTGTCTTTTGCCCGCATAAGAAAGGCGCACCGGTCACCTTCCGGCGATTGCGCGGGGAGGTGACCGGTGCGAGCAAGGGATCGGAAAGGTGTGTGCGGTGCGGCCAGACCCGAGTTTACCAGCCGCGCCAGCCTCCCCGATGCTCCCAGCGTTCGTGTTCGCGCCACCGGCGCCATTGCTCATAGCGAGGGTCATATCCGCGCCAGGCCGGATAGGCCGGATAGGCGCGGTAAACCGGATAGGCCGGGGCGTAATACCCGCCATAGGGCCGCGGATAATACCCACGGTCGTTATAGCTCACGTAGACGTCGCGGTTGTCGTCCGATGCGATGGCCGCACCAATAGCCAGACCCAGAACGCCCGCGCCGATCGCCACCGCCGTATTGTCACCGCCGCGCCGGCCATGCGCCTCGGCCGGAGCCGCAATGGCAAGGCTGCCGGCGGCCATCAAGGCAGCAGCAAGTCCAATCTTCATAGGTCTCATGGTCGGTCTCCTTTCATGCCTGAAACTTCACCGTCGGGGGCTGAACCGTTTCTGAAGCGGCGGGCGCATTGCGCCGCGCCGCCCCGATAGTGCGATCAGTTGCCCCGGTATTCGCCTTCATAGCCATTGGGATCGCGGTAACCGCGCCGGTCGTAATAGCCGTCGCTCTCCTGCGGATAGCCGTCGCGGCTATAGCCCTGCTGACCGCCCTGATAGCGCTGGTCATAGGGATCGCCATTGTAGGATCCCTGCCAGGTCGGCTGGCCCCGATACTGATTGGGGTACTGACCCTGCACCTGGCCCTGATACTGGCCCTGATAGCGGCGGTCATAGTGGTTGCGGTTGCGGTTGTTGTTCGCCGCCGAAACGATGATCGCGCCTAGCGCCAGCCCGATGATCCCGCCAGCAATCGCGGCACCTGCGCCGTCTCCGCCGCGGTGGTGGCGATATCCGCCATAAGGGTCCGCCATTGCCGGCGTGGCGCTCGCCAGCGCCGAAGCGCCAAGAGCAATGGCAAGCACAGCCTTCTTTGCAAACGTGATCATCACCGGTCTCCTGCGGCGCCCCCTGTGGCCGGGATGATCCCGCCGCGATTCGGTGCCGTTGATGATCTCAATAGCTGTTCCTACCTGAACGGTGGCGGCATGGATTTTGCAGCGCTTGTTCAGATTGAGGGGTATTTTGCTGAACGCGTTTTCCGCGTCCCTCCAGCGTACTCACACCAGCAGATCGAACAAATCCGGCCACTCCGGATTCCCCCGCTGCGATGTTGGTGGATGCGCCGGGCAAGGTCGGATGTAATTCTGGCATGCGTCACCCCGGGCTTGAGCCGGGGTCCCGCTTCCTTGCGACCAAACAGAAAAGGGCGGCCCGCAAAGGCCGCCCTCCCATGTAAATCGCAGCCCGCACTCACCGCTTGATGCGCGGCATCCCCATGAAATCGCCTTTGCCAACCTTCACGCCCTGCGCGCGCAGGATCGCGTAGGCGGTCGTGGCGTGGAAATAGAAATTGGGCTGCGAAAACGAGAGCAGGAAATTCGTGCCGGTGAAGGGCAGCTTCATCTCGCCAAAGGCAAACAGCGTGTCATTCTCGCCCAGCGCCTCCAGCTCGGCCGGGTCCAGCGCGGAAAGCTCGGCGATGGCGCCCTGGATGGCCGCGTGGAGACCTGCATAATCGGTCGGCCACGGCGTCAGATCGGGCGCAAAATGGCCAGCCCTGACCCCCGCGATGGCCCCCACCGAATGCGCTGCGCAGCTCTTCACCTGATACCCAAACGGCAGCATGTCGGGCGCGAGGCGCGCGTCGATCAGATCGCTTTCGGCGCGGCCATGCTCGGTGCAAAACGCCTCGGCCTTGTCCAGCAGCGCATCGACCGCGCGCAGGATCTGCAAGTTTGAAGGCACGACGGCATCGTAAAGGGAAATCGGCATCGCTCTGCTCCGGTTTGTTGTGGGGCAGGGTATGTCACCCACGCGGGCCAAGGTCCATGCTCGCCCAACCCAAATCCTTCCCGCAACCCACCCTCGTCACCCCGGGCTTGAACCGAGGTTCGGCTGTTCATCAGGCGCTGCGTCGAAGAAAAGCCAGGGCCCGTGTCAAGCACGGGCCGACGATGCCATTTGATGCCATCTTGCCTTGGCGGCGAGGGGAAAACAAAAAAGGGCGGCCCGCAAAGGCCGCCCTTTCTATCTCATCAGAAGCCCTGAAAAATCAGGCCGCTTCCTTCTTCCGGCCGGCCTTCTTGCGCTCGTTCGGATCGAGGATCGCCTTGCGCAGGCGGATCGACTTCGGCGTCACTTCGACCATTTCGTCGTCGTCGATATAGGCGATGGCCTGTTCCAGCGTCATCACCTTGGGCGGGGTGAGGCGGATGGCGTCATCCTTGCCGGTCGAGCGGAAGTTCGTCAGCTGCTTCGATTTCATCGGGTTGACTTCAAGATCGTCGGGCTTGGCGTTTTCGCCGATGATCATGCCTTCATAGAGCGGGGTGCCCACGCCGACGAACAGGATGCCGCGCTCTTCCAACGGACCAAGCGCGTAGGCATTGGCCTCGCCCGCGCCGTTGGAGATCAGCACGCCATTCTTGCGGCCCTCGATCTTGCCCTTGTACGGGCCATACTTCTCGAACAGCCGGTTCATGATGCCGGTGCCGCGCGTGTCCGAAAGGAACTCGCCGTGATAGCCGATGAGGCCGCGCGAAGGGGCGGAGAAGGTGATGCGCGTCTTGCCGCCGCCAGAGGGGCGCATGTCGGTCATCTCGCCCTTGCGGGTCGCCATCTTTTCCACAACGGTGCCGGCGAACTCGTCGTCCACGTCGATCACCACGGTCTCGTAAGGCTCGGTCCGCTTGCCTTGATCGTCTTCACCATAAAGCACGCGCGGGCGGCTGATGCCGAGTTCAAAGCCTTCGCGGCGCATCGTCTCGATCAGCACGCCAAGCTGCAGTTCGCCGCGGCCAGCCACTTCGAAGCTGTCCTTGTCGGCGCTCTCGGTCACCTTGATCGCCACGTTGGATTCGGCCTCGCGCGCCAGACGGTCGCGGATCATGCGGCTCGTCACCTTGGTGCCCTCGCGGCCCGCCATAGGCGAATCGTTCACCGCAAAGCGCATCGAAAGCGTCGGCGGATCGATCGGCTGTGCGTGCAGCGGCTCGGTCACGGACGGGTCGCAGATCGTGTTGGAAACGGTCGCGGTGGTCAGCCCCGCGATCGAGATGATGTCGCCCGCCACCGCTTCGTCGGTCGGCACGCGTTCCAGCCCGCGGAACGACATGATCTTCGAAGCGCGGCCCGTTTCCACGATCTTGCCATCGTTATCCAGCGCATGGATCGCCTGGTTGGTCTTGACCGAGCCCGAGAACACGAGGCCCGTCAGGATGCGGCCAAGGAAGTTGTCGCGGTCAAGCAGCGTCACGAGGAACTTGAACGGACCATCGGGATCGGCCGAAGGCGCGGGCACGTGGTCCACGATCTTCTGGAACAGCGGGGTCAGCGTGCCTTCGCGCGCCAGCGGATCATCGCTGGCATAGCCATTGCGGCCCGAAGCATAGAGCACCGGGAATTCCAGCTGCTCGTCGTTGGCTTCAAGGCTGACGAACAGATCGAACACTTCGTCGAGCACTTCCTGCGTGCGCTCGTCCTGGCGGTCGATCTTGTTGACGACGACGATGGGCTTAAGGCCCAGCGCCAGCGCCTTGCCGGTCACGAACTTGGTCTGCGGCATCGCGCCTTCCGAGCTGTCGACCAGCAGGATCACGCCGTCGACCATCGAAAGGATGCGCTCCACTTCGCCGCCGAAGTCGGCGTGGCCCGGCGTATCGACGATGTTGATGCGCGTGCCTTCCCATTCGACCGAGGTGCACTTGGCCAGAATGGTGATCCCGCGCTCCTTCTCGAGGTCGTTGGAATCCATCGCGCGCTCTTCCACGCGCTGGTTGTCGCGGAACGTGCCGGACTGGCGGAACAGCTGGTCCACCAGCGTTGTCTTGCCGTGGTCGACGTGCGCGATGATCGCAATATTGCGCTGGGAATTGGACATGAAACCGCTTTCGATTGGTATCTCGGATACGGCGCTGACCGCAGGCAGCGCGCCGTGCCCGGCGGTTGGGCCGGGGCTTCGGCGCGCGCTTACCTGTAATTGTGCGTTGCGGCAAGGGCGCGTTCGCGGGCAAGACTTGCCCCGTGCCACGATTCATGGCTCTTGGCGGGATCGGTTGCCACAAAAGGACCACCGCGATGAACTGGATGCTGCTGCCCTATCGCCGCTACGCTGAGTTTTCGGGCCGCTCGCGCCGCCGTGAATACTGGATGTTCGCGCTGTTCTATCTGCTGGTTTATGTGGTGCTCAACGCGGCTTTCGGCACCAATGAATGGACACGCACGCCCACCGGGTTCGGCTATGGTAGCCAGCTTGTCGGCGGCGGCGGGCTGATCGGCGGCCTCTTCGCGCTCGCCAGTTTCGTGCCCGCGCTCGCCGTCTCCGTCCGCCGCCTGCACGATCAGAATCGCTCCGGCTGGCTGCTGCTGCTCGGCCTCATCCCGTTGTTCGGCGGCTTCGCGCTGCTCGTGCTGATGTGCCTCGAAGGCACGCGCGGACCCAACCAGTATGGTCCCGATCCCAAGGACCCCGGCAGCGCCGACGTGTTCCGCTAAAGCGCCAGCCCAATCCCCAAAACCCCTCGTCATTGCGAGCGTAGCGAAGCAATCCAGAGCCGCGCAGAACCGCCCTGGATTGCTTCGCTACGCTCGCAATGACGAAGTCGGGGGGGCCATTCACAAAGCCCGCAGCGCCTCCGCCGGCCTTGTCCGCAGCACCGATAGCGAACCGGCCACGGCCAGCCCCATCACCAGCGCCACCCCGCCTGCCAGCACGCCCAGCACCCGCGCCCAGTCCGGCGTCCAGTCAAACTCGAACAGTTCCACCACCACCAGCCAAGCAGTGCCCCCGCCCAGCACCAGCGCCACCAGCGCCAGCACCGCGCAGAGCAGCGCATATTCCGCCGCCAGCAGCGCCAGCAATTGCCGCCGGCTCGCGCCCAGCACGCGCAGGATCACGCTGTCATACTGCCGCGCCGCCCGCGCCGCCGCGATGGCGCCTGCCAGAACCGCCAGCCCCGCCAGCACCGCCACGCTGGCGGCTGCAAAGATTGCGGTGCCAACTTGCCCCAGCAAAGTCCGCGCCTGTCCCAGCACCGGCCCCACCTCGATCACCGAGCTTTCCGGCAATGCCTTGACCAGCCCCGAAAGGATCGCGCGGCGCACCGCCTGACGCTTCTCCGGCGCCGCGAGCGTGATCGTCGCGGCATACGTGTGCGGCGCGTCCGCCAGCGCGTTGGGGCTGAACACCATGGCATAGTTGAACCCGAACGAGGACCAGTCGATCCGCCTGAGCGAGGCCACCCGCGCCTGCCGCTCGGTGCCCAGCAGGCCGATCCGCACCATATCGTCCACTTTCAGCCCGATGGCCCTGGCCTGATCCTCGTCCACTGAAACCAGCGGCTCGCCCGCATAGTCCTTCGGCCACCAGCGCCCCGCCGTCACCACGTTGCCCTCGGGCACGTCGGCGGAATAGGTCAGCCCCCGGTCGCCGCGCAGCAGCCACGATTCCTCGGGGATGGCCTTCAGCGTCGCCACTTCGGTCATCGTGCCTTCTGGGCCATAGGCCAGCACTGTCCCGCGCAGCGATGGCACCATGCGCACCGCCGCGCGCGGCGCCGTGCGCGCCACCAGCGCCTTGAACGTCTCGGTTCCCGCGCCCTTGGGCACATCGAGCACGAAGTAATCCGGCGCCCGTTCGGGCACGCGCTTGGCGATATTGGCATCGATGGAAGTCTGCACCGCCGCCAGCATCACGAAGGCCGCCAGCGCAAAGCCCAGCGCCACCACCAGCGCGGATGTCTGCGCGCCGGGCCGGTGCAAGTTGCCCAGCGCCATGCGCAGCAACGGGCGGGAAGGGCGGGGCAGCCGCGCCGCCAGCCAAGCCAGCAAGCGCCCGATCAGCGCCAGCAGCGCAAACACCGCCGCCGCCCCGCCAAGGAACCCCGCCGCCAGCCACGGCTGCGGCGATGTCAGCACCGCCAGCGCCGCAATCCCGCTCAGCCCCGCGCCCACCGGCAGCACCCACAAAGGAACCCGCCACCCGCGCCCCGCAGGCGCCACCCTTGCGCGGAGCAAGGCCATCGCCGGCACGCGCCGCGCTTCCAGTAGCGGCGGCGCGGCAAACGTCAGCGCAATCAGCAGGCCATAGACTGCCGCCGTCGCCAGCGCGCCTGCGTCCACGGTAAAGCCCGGCGGGATCGGCAGCAGCCCTTCCAGCGCCCGCGCCAGCACCGGCGTGATCGCGATTCCCAGCAGTAGCCCCAGCGCAATCGCCGCCACCGCCGCCGCCGCGATCTGCAGCAGATAAATGCGCACGATATCGCCTGCGCCTGCGCCGAGGATCTTCAGCGTTGCGATGCTCGGCCGCCGCATTTCAAGGTAGGATGAAACGCCCCCCGCAATGCCGATGCCCGCAATCCCCAGCGCCGCCAGCGCCACCAGCACCAGAAACTGCCCCATGCGCGAAACGAACCGGTCCAGCCCGGGCGATGCCTTGTCGCGCGTGCGCACCTCAAACCCGCTGCTCGCAAACCGCGCCTTGAATGCATCCGCCGTGGCCGCGGCATCGGCCTTCTCCGGCAGGCGCAGGCGGTATTTCCACCGCGCCATGCTGCCCACTTGCACAAGGCCGGATGCGGCCAGCGCTTCCTCGCTCACGATCACCGTCGGCCCCAGCGCAAAGCCTTCGGACAAGCGGTCCGGCTCGCCCGCGATCACCCCGCCAATGGTGAGCTCGGCTTGGCCGATCCGCAAACGGTCGCCCGGCTTCACCCCCAGCCGGTCGCCCACACCGGGGTCGATCCACGCGGTCATCCCCTGCGGTGCGCCTGCGCGGCGCCCGCCATCCACGGTCAGTGCGCCATAAAGCGGCCAGTGCGCATCGACCGCTTTCAGCTCCACTGGCACGGCATCGTCCGCGCTTTCCGCCCGGCGCGCCATCGCTTGCAGCCGCACGCCTTGCGAAATTGTGCCCAGCCCGCGCATCGCCGCCAGCTCATCCGGCGCGGCCTCGCGCCCCGCCAGCGTCAGCTCAAGGTCGCCGCCCAGCATGGCCTGCCCGCGCGCCGCCAGCTCGCGCCCGATCCCGCCGGTCAGCGTCCCGATGGCCGATAGTGCCGCCGTTCCGAGCACGAGACACACGATCAGCAGCCGCAGGCCCCGGAAACGCCAGTCCAGCCCCCGCCGCGCCAGCCGCCACGCCAAAGTCCAATCTCGGGCCCAGCGGCTCACGCCGCGCTGTCCGAAGCGATCCGTCCGTCTTCCAGCCGCACGATCCGCCCGCAGCGCCGCGCCAGCGCCTCGTCATGCGTCACCATCAGCAAAGTCGCGCCCACTTCGGAAACTTGCGCAAATAGCAAGTCGGCCACCGCCTCGCCATTGGCATGGTCCAGATTGCCCGTCGGCTCGTCGGCAAAGACCAGCGCCGGGCGCGGTGCCAGCGCGCGGGCAATCGCCACGCGCTGCTGCTCCCCGCCCGAAAGCTGCGCGGGATAGTGCCCCACGCGGTGCGCAAGGCCGACCGCTTCCAGCGCCGCCCTTGCCGCAGGCGCGGCATCGCGCGCGCCCGCCAGTTCCATCGGCGTCGCCACGTTTTCCAGCGCGGTCATCGTCGGCAGCAAGTGAAACGCCTGCAGCACCACGCCGATCCGCCCGCGCCGCGCCGCGGCCAGCGCATCTTCGGATAGGCCCATGAAGTCCTGCCCCGCCACGCTCAGCGATCCGCCGCCTGCGCGCTCCAGCCCCGCCAGCACCGCCAGCAGCGAGCTTTTGCCCGAACCCGAAGGCCCCAGCAGCGCCACAGTCTCGCCCGGCATCACGGCCAGGCTCACACCGCGCAGCACATCCACCCGCGCCTCGCCCGAGCCGAGGCTCAGCGTCAGATCACGCGCGTCGATCAGAGGAGAGGGGGAGGGCGAGCCGGTGGCGATGCTTGTCACTTCCCGCTATTGCCACGAACGGGTTGCACCTCGCAACCTAGCCCTTGAGGACTCCCGATGCGCCGTCTGATCCCGCTGCTTGCCCTGATCCTCGCCGCCTGCTCGCAAAGCGCCCCCGCGCCTGAGGCCGCCGCCAGCGCCGCGCCCGCTATCCCCGCGGATGCCCCCGTGATTCTCGCATTCGGAGACAGCCTGTATGCGGGCTACCGGCTCGCCCCGGGGCAGGGCTATCCGCCCCGTCTCGAAGCCGCGCTCAATGCCGGCGGCGTGAAAGTGCGCGTCGTCAACGCGGGCGTCTCGGGCGATACCACCGCCGCTGCACGGACCCGGCTCGCCTTCACGCTCGATAACCAGAAGGTGAAGCCCTCGCTCGTCCTCGTCGGCCTCGGCGGGAATGACATGCTTCGCGGCCTCCCGCCGCAGCAGACCCGCGCCAACCTCGATGCGATCCTAACCGAGCTGGACAAGCGCCAGATCCCCGCGCTTCTCACCGGCATGCTCGCCGCGCCCAACATGGGCAAGGACTACGTCAGCGCCTTCAACCCGATCTTCCCCGCGCTGGCCAAGCAGCACAAGGCCGCGCTCGTGCCCTTCTTCCTGCAGGCCGTGATCGGCAACGACGCGCTTATGCTCGATGATCACATCCATCCCAATGCCGAAGGTGTGGACAGGATCGTCGCCGCGACGAAGGACGAAGTTGCCAAGGCCCTCAAGATCGCGACCGGCAACAAATAGCCATCTCCGGTTCCGCGCAGAGCGCTCGCGATTGGGGAAAGCACCGCCCATTTCGGATAGATCTCCTTGCAACCCCCTAAAATCCATGGCTCATTCTCTCCCGCCCGCGCGTACCCCGCGTTGGCAAGGGGGGGACTGAAGATGGAATGGATGCTCATGCCCTATCGGCGCTATGCCGATTTTTCGGGCCGTTCGTGCCGCCGTGAATACTGGATGTTCACGTTGTTTTCGATCATCGTCGCCTTTGGCGCGGTGGCGATCATGCTTGCCGGCGGCATCGCGGCAGATGGCAGCGGTGAAACGGCGGGGCCCTTGTTCTGGACCGGCGGCGCGCTCCTCGTTCTCTGGGGCCTTGCCTCGATCATCCCGTCGATCGCGGTGCAGGTGCGCCGCTTCCACGATCAGGACAGGTCGGGCTGGATGATCCTGCTCGGCTTCATTCCTTATGTGGGCAGCATCATCGTGTTCGTGTTCATGTGCCTTCAGGGCACGCGCGGCCCCAATCGCTTCGGCCCCGATCCGCTCGATCCGTCGAACGTCGATATTTTCAACTGACCACAACCTGAAGTCGTCATTGCGAGCGTAGCGAAGCAATCCAGAGCATCACGGGCATCGCTCTGGATTGCTTCGCTACGCTCGCAATGACGAATCCACTGGATCGAACCGAACCGCCGCTCCATCGGCCACGCGCCACACCGCCGCGTCCGCGCCCAGCGGCTCGAACGGCGCGAGTTCGGTGCCCGTCATCCACACTTGCGCGCCCGCCTCGGCCAGCCGCTCATACAGCGCCGCGCGCCGCAGCGGATCGAGATGCGCGGCGATCTCGTCCAGCAACAGCACTTGCGGCCGTGCGCCTGCCGTCAGCGCCGCATGGGCCAGCACGATGGAAATGAGCATGGCCTTCTGCTCGCCGGTCGAACAATCCGCCGCCGGCGCGTCCTTGGCCGCCAGTGTCACCGCCAGATCATCGCGGTGCGGCCCCACCAGCGTGCGCCCCGCCGCGCTGTCGCGCCGCCGCCCTTCGCGCAAGGCCGCGCGCAGGGCCTCCGGCTCCACTGGCCCGCCCGCGGCATAGGCAATCGCCGGCCGCGCAAACGGCGCTTCGGGCAAACCCGCCAGCGCGCCGGAAAGCCCCGCCACCAGCGCCCCGCGCGCCCGCGCCAGCTCCGCGCCTGCTTCCGCCAGCCCTGCCTCTAGCCCCTCAAGCCACAGCGGATCGGGCTCACCCGGCGCTTCCAGCAGCCGGTTGCGTTCGCGCAGCGCGGTCTCATAGCGGCTGGCAGTCCGCGCGTGCCCCGGCTCCAGCGCCAGCACCAGCCGGTCGAGGAACCGCCGCCGCGCGCCCGCACCTTCCGCAAACAGGCGGTCCATCGCCGGTGTCAGCCAGGTGATCGAAAGCCACTCGCCCAGCCGCGCCGCCGGCCCTTCCGCGCCGTTTATCCGCACCGAGCGCCGCCCGGGCGCTGCCGGGGTCGAGGCCGTGGCCAGCGAGACATCGCCGCCCTCCAGCTCCGCCCCCACGGCAAAGCTGCCGTCACCGCCGCGCCCGGCCATTTCTGCCGGATTCGCGCGCCTGAGCCCGCGCCCCGGCGAAAGCAGCGAGATCGCCTCCAGCACATTGGTCTTCCCCGCGCCGTTCTCGCCGATCAGCACGTTGAAGCGCGCTGTTCCCTCCAGCCGGGTTGCGGCATGGTTGCGGAAATCGCGCAAGGTGAGGCGGGTAATCGGCATGGCAGGCGCACTAGGCGCTCTCGCCCCGTTCCAGCAACCCGTGCTTCTTCAGGCAATGCCGCAGCTGGTCATAGGTCAGCCCCAGCGCCTTCGCCGTCTGCCGCTGGTTATAGCGGTTGCGCCCCAGATGATGCTCAAGGATCGCGCGCTCGTGCCCGTCAACGGCTGCGCGCAGATCGCTCACCGTGTCGAAATCGCCATGGGTGGCAGGCCCGGGGGCAAGGGCGTGGGCATGGGCCTCGCCCGCCGCAGCTTTCGCAGGCTTGGCAGCCACCGCCGCCGGGCGCCACGGGCTTTCAAACGGATCGAACTGGATGTGCCCGATCGCGCGCTCAGGATCGTCCCAGCGATAGACCGCGCGCTCCACCACGTTGCGCAATTCGCGCACATTGCCCGGCCAGGCGTAGGCTTCCATCGCCGCGCTCACGTGGCTCGCAAAGCCCGGCCAGGTCGGCCAGCCCAGCTCGGCGCCCATCCGCCGCCCATAGTAATCGGCCAGCACCGCAATATCCCCCTCGCGCACGCGCAGCGGGGGCAGGGTGATCACCTCGAAGCTCAGCCGGTCGAGCAAGTCCGGACGGAAGCGGCCTTCGTCGGCCATGCGCGGCAGGTTCTCGTTGGTCGCCGCCACAATCCGCACATCGACCATGATCGGCTTGTTCGCGCCGATCCGCGCCACTTCGCCATATTCCACCGCGCGCAGCAGCCGCTCCTGCGCGCCCATCGAAAGCGTGCCGAGCTCGTCAAGAAACAGCGTGCCGCCATGCGCTTCCTCAAACCGCCCCGCTCGGCTGCGCGTCGCGCCGGTAAAGGCGCCCGCCTCATGGCCAAACAATTCCGCCTCGATCAGCGTTTCGGGAAGGGCGGCGCAGTTCATCGTCACCAGCGGCTCTTGCCACCGCGTCGAAAGGCGGTGGAGGCGTTCGGCGATCAGTTCCTTGCCGGTCCCGCGCTCGCCGATCACCAGCACCGGGCGGCGCATCGGCGCGGCGCGGCTGGCGCGTTCCACCGCATCGAGAAATGCCCCCGATTGGCCGATGAACTGGACTTCACGATCCATTTCGTACCCCGCTGCGTGCCATGTCCCAAGGTGTAGCAGAATTTCCCAAGCCTAGGCAAGAATCCCCACATAAGCGTTTTCGCTGAAAGGCTGAAATCCCCGTATTCACGGCCTTTCGCGCGTTTGGCACGCCCTATGCAGAGCAAGGATCAATCCCCGCACAGGGGCCGAACAGGAGACTTTCGATGTACACTGCCCGCTTCTTCTCGACCCAGCTCGGCCGCGCGGCGCTGATCAGCATCGCAGCGATGATGGCGCTCAACGTCGCCGTCGCCAACCGCCCCGTTTCTGCCGCTGTTCCCCAGATCACGGCGTCCAGCGCCGCGATCACGGGTGAGCTGGCCTGATGGGCGCAAATACGCCCGTCCGGCAAGCAGCTGGCGGGCGCCCGCAATCCCGTTTCGAAATCGAGCTCGGTGCGCTACGCCAGCACGATAACGAGACCACCCGGCCTCACACGCCTTCTGCCACCGGAGCCAACTTGATGGGCATCTTTTCCCGCACCCGCGATATCATCGCCGCCAACTTCAACGATCTGCTCGAAAAGGCGGATGATCCGGCCAAGATGATCCGGATGATCATCATGGAGATGGAGGAAACCCTCGTCGAAGTGCGCGCCTCGGCTGCCCGCACCATCGCCGATCAGAAGGAAATGGCCCGCCACGTGGCGAAGCTCGATCGGCTCCAGGCCGATTGGGCAGACAAGGCCCAGCTCGCCCTCTCCAAGGGCCGCGAAGACCTCGCCCGCGCCGCACTGGTGGAAAAGAACAAGGCCGCCGATATGGGCGTGCAGCTCGCCAGCGAGATCCAGGTGCTCGACGATTCGATGCGCGCCTATGAAATCGACATCGAAAAGCTGCAGACCCGCCTGCGCGAAGCCCGCAGCCGCCAGACCGCGATTGCCGCGCGCCTCGAAAGCGCCGAAAACCGCGTCCGCCTGCGCACCTTGATGACCAGCGAACGGGTGGACGAGGCGCTCTCGCGCTTCGATCAGCTCGAACGCCGTGTCGATTACGCCGAAGGCCGCGCCGATGCGCTCGGCCTTGCGGACGGCGCCGCGCCCAACCTCGCGGACGAGATCGCCGCGCTCGCCGGGCAGGACAAGGTCGATGAAGAGCTCGAAGCCATGAAGCTCGCGCTTGGTCAGACAGGCGCTTTGGCCGAAAAGAAGGAGGGCTGACATGGTTGAGGACATTCTCATTCCGACGGTCGCGCTGCTCTCGATCTTCGTCGCCTTCCCTTGGGTCGTGCTGCACTACATCACCCGGTGGAAGACCGCCGCCACGCTCACCACGGGTGACGAGGCGCTGCTCGAAGAGCTCTACCAGCTCGCCCGCCGGCTCGATGAACGCATGGATACTGTCGAGCGCCTCGTCGCGGCCGACAATCCCGAATTCCGGAGCCAAATCGGAGGGGGCCGGGTCCTGCCCGATCTGGACGCCGACAATCAGAAATTGCGCGAGCTGGACCGTCTGGTCGCGCAGCAGAGGGGGATTTCCAAATGAGCGACCAACTGCCCCAGCGCACGCGCTTCTATCGCGACAAGGTCAACGGCAAGGTCATGGGCGTGTGCTCCGGCATCGCCGATTACACCGGGATCGATGTCCTCTGGGTCCGCCTCGGCTTCGTGGTCCTCGCCTTCTCGATGGGCTGGCCGTTCCTCATCTACTTCGCGCTCGGCTTCCTGGCCGACAAGAAGCCGCCGCGCCTCTACGTTGACCGGGAAGAGCAGAAGTTCTGGCAGGGCGTGCGCCAGTCGCCGGCCCGCACCGCGCGGGAAGTACGCAGCACCTTCCGCGATATTGATCGCCGCCTTGCCGAAGTCGAACAGTTCTACGTCTCGGGTAACCCGCGCCTCTCGGCTGAAATCGAGAAGCTGCGCTGATCGCCTGAAACTCTGGGGGAATATCCATGGACAACGGTACGCTCGTACTCCTCGTTCCCATTCTCGCGCTGATCATCCCGATCATCGCGATCTGGACCACGCACCAGCGCAAGATCGAAGAGATCCGCGCCGCCGCGCTTTCCGATAGCAACGCCCAGGCCGCCGCCCGCGCAGCTGCGCTGGAAGAACGAGTCCGCGTCCTCGAAGCCATCGTCACCGACAAGAGCTACGACGTCGCCAGCCAGATCGAAGCGCTGCGCCGCGATGGTTCGGCCATCGAACACGGGAGGAACTGATGGGCCCTGACGAACTCTCGAGCCTTGCCGGGCTGGCTCCGGTCATCAGCGTGGTCACCATCGCTGCGGTAGGCGGCTGGGTCATCACCACCTGGATGCGCATTCGCCACGGCTATCCGCTCGATGGTGCGTGGGGGCAGGCGATCTATCCCAAGACCAGCACCGCCGAACAGGAGCGGATCAAGCTGCTGAGCCAGGAAAACGCCCAGCTGCGGGCCGAACTCGGCTCGGTCAAGGACCGCCTCGCCAATGTCGAGCGGATCGTGACGGACCGCGGCTACCAACTGACTAACGAGATCGAGGCGCTGCGCGTCTCCGACACCGCCAGGAGCACCAAGCAATGAACGCCGCCGATGCCATTGCCTTTGCCGCGCTGATAATCGGCCTCGTCTCGGTCGTCGGAGTGCTCGCGGATGTCTATAAGCGCCGCATTGCCTTCAAGGAGCGTAAGCTCGAACTCGCCGCTAGGGAAAGCGCCGAACAGGCCGCCCACTTCGCCGGACAGGCCCAGCGCCTCGAACAGCGCGTGCGCGTCCTCGAACGCATCGCCACCGATGGCGAAGGCCAGCACGCCGCCGCGCTCGCCGGCGAGATCGAGGACTTGCGCGCCGCTTCCGCCAATTGAACCCCGTTTCCCAAGGATTGATCCATGAGCTTCTGGAGCGCCATTGTCGCGATCGTCGCGATCCTCGCCTGGGCCAAGATGCGCAGCGCCCGCTATGAGGCCGGCCTTGGCCACCCGATCAACGAACTGCGCGATGCCGTGCAGGCCCGCAATGCCAACCCCGCGCTCGAACGCGAAGTCGTCGAACTGAGGAAGCGCGTCGAAGTCCTCGAACGCATCCTCACCGATGAACGTGGCAGCCAGCGTCTCGCGCAGGATATCGAAGCCCTGCGCGAAAATTGATCCACCGGAAGGAACCGTCATGCCCTTCGCACCAGACTTTTCCAGCGCCGCCGTGCTGGCCGCCGCAGCCCTCGTCGGCCTCGCGATCCTCGCCCGAACCGCGCTCACCGCGTGGAACGGCTGGCTCGATCTCCAGCGCGCGCAGCTCGCCCGCCCGGCCGAAACCGGCACGGGCCACGCGCTCAGCCTCATAGATCTCAGCGACATCAAGGAACGCCTGCGCAAGCTCGAAGCCATCGCGGCGGGTGTCGATCTCTGACCATCCCTCCCCGAGCTTGTCTCGGGGAGGTGGCCCGCCAAAGGCGGGTCGGAGGGGTTCTTCCTGCGTCCCTTCTACCCGCTTGCCCGCCGCGCCCGATCCGCTATGTCCCCCGCGCATGAGCCATCTCGACGATATCCTTGAGGAGTACGAATTCCTCGACGCGGACGAACGCTACCGGCTGCTGATCGATCTCGGCCGCAAGCTGGAGCCCATGCCCGATGCGCTGAAAACCGATGCCACGCTCGTGCGCGGATGCTCGGCCAGTGTTTGGGTCTATCCCGTTGCCGGGGCGGGCGAGCAGCTGCACTTCCTTGCAGACAGCAACGCCGCGATCACCAAGGGCATCGTCGCGCTGGTCCTCACCGCCGTGCAGGATCAGCCCGCAAGCAAGGTCGCGCAAACCGATATCGCGGCACTTCTCTCGCCGTTCGATCTCAAGAACCAGCTCTCGTCCAACCGCACCCAGGGCGTCCCCAACATGATCGCCCTCGTTCGCGAACACGCCGCGCGGATCGCGGGATAAAATGAAGCGCCGGCTCTGGACGGCAGCCGGCCTCCTGTTCGTCGGCATCGGCGCGGTTGGTGCGGTCCTGCCGCTGCTCCCCACCGTGCCGTTCCTGCTGCTGGCGCTGTTCTGCTTCGCGCGCGGCAATCCGGTGTGGGAGCAGCGCCTGCTCGCGCACCCGACTTATGGCCCGCTGCTGCGCGATTGGCGCCAGCGCCGCGCCATCCCGCGCCGCGCCAAATGGGCCGCGCTGATCGCCATGGCGGTCTCGGTCTTCGTCACCGGCCTCACCGCCGGCTGGCCCTGGGTCCTGATCCCTATCGCGGTCATGGCGATCTCCGGCACCTGGATCTGGACCCGCAACGAGTAGACGGGGACAGTCCCGATTTACGCCGCGCGGGGAACACCTTTCGTCATCCCCGCGAAGGCGGGGATCCAGAGCGGCAATCGCTCCGCCAACTGCAGGAAACCTAGTCCACCGCCTCGCGCACCACCGCAATCCCGGCCTCGCGCTGTTTCCTCAGCTGCTGCTTCAGCCACGCCGGATCGAGCGCGATGATGAAGCCGAAGCTCACCCCGCCTTCCTTGCCGATGGTTGCGTGGTGCAGCTTGTGCGCCTGCACCAGCCGCTTGGCATAGCCCCGGCGCGGCACATACTTGAACCAGCGCTGGTGGATGATCCCGTCGTGGATCAGCGTATAGATGATGCCATAGATCAGCACGCCCACGCCGATCCATGTCGCTGGCCACCATGCATGGGCGCCAGCAATCAGCGGGCTGCCGATCATGAACCCGCTGATCGACATCGCCGCACCGACCACGGCGTAAAGGTCGTTGCGTTCAAAAAAGCCGTCGTGCGGCTCGTGATGGTCGCGGTGCCAGCCCCAGCCGAAGCCGTGCATGATGTATTTGTGGCTGCTCCAGGCGACGAACTCCATCGCCCACACTGTTGCGAACACGATCAGGAACTGAATCATATGCGTCCCATAGCCCAATCGCACGCCGCAGGCGAGCCTCTCGCCCGAAGGTTCAGGCGCGGGACCAGCCTTCAAGAAAGCGTGCCCACGCAAGGCCAATAAGTAAGTCCTGCTAGAGCATGTCGGTCCGATACGGACTATCAGAAATTGCGCGAATTCAGCCCGCCAGCGAACTTGCGAAGAAAAACAGGCTACGGAGCACGCAATGAGTGTCGATGCAGGTGACGTTGTGCTTGATGCGATCGTCGAGGTTGATCCTGCGCTGATGGACAGCATGGTGATTTGCGTGGGTATCGATCCGGAACTCCTCAATCAGGATATCCCCGGCTACGACGAACCGCAGCCGGCCGATATGCCCACCGATCCGCAGTTGAACGGTGATCCTGCGCTCTTCGAACTGGGCCCCGTCGCCTATGACGATCCCCAGCCGGCCGATATGCCCACCGATCCGCAGTTGAACGGTGATCCGGTGGATCCAATGCCCGAATGGCGCACGCTTGATGGCGATGCCGGCAGCGACACCTTCCCCGTGCTCTATATGCAGATGGACGCCGGAAACACGGGCGATGCCCCTTCCGTCACCGATCCCGGCGCCCAGATCCCGGGCGAGGTGATCTACACGCTGGCTGATGACAGTGGTCTGGTCTTCGCGGAAACGTCACCCGATGTCCCGGGCCGCTCGCCCAATCCGCTCCCTTATGAGCGCACCAGCAGCATCCCCGCCTTCGCGTCTGAGCCGGAGATCGACCGGACTCCGGTGCATTACGCCGTGTCCGAACCCTTTTACACCGGCCTCGATCTTCTGTGATCGCATCTGGCGGGTAAACGGGGCGGGGCGGCAGTCACATCGCTTGCCCCCCGGTTCACCATTCCCGCTTGATATGCAGCGAACGCGCGCTTAACCGGCTCGGCATGACCAGCAGCACCCCCCGCACGCTCTACGAAAAGATCTGGGCCGCCCACATCGTGGAAGACCGCGATGATGGCACCAGCCTCGTCTATATCGACCGCCACCTCGTCCATGAAGTGACGAGCCCGCAGGCGTTCGAGGCGCTGCGCCTCACCGGGCGCACGGTGCGCCGCCCCGATCTCACGCTCGCCGTGCCCGATCACAATCTGCCGACCACCGCCCGCCGCGATGCCGCCGGCGCGCGCGTCACCATTGCGGACCGCGAAAGCGCGGCGCAGCTCGAAGCGCTCGAAGCCAATGCGCACGCCTTCGGCATCCGCTATATCGGCGATGCCGATGCAGAGCAGGGCATCGTCCATGTCGTCGGACCAGAGCAGGGCTTCTCGCTCCCCGGCGCGACCATCGTCTGCGGCGATAGCCACACTGCCTGCCACGGCGGCCTCGGCGCGCTCGCCTTCGGGATCGGCACGAGCGAGGTGGAGCATGTGCTTGCCACGCAGACCCTGCTCTTGAAGCGTTCGAAGACCATGGAAGTGCGCGTCGAAGGCACGCTGCTTCCCGGCGTCACCGCCAAGGATGTCGTGCTCCACATCACCGGCGTGCTGGGTGCTGCGGGCGGCACCGGCCATGTCATCGAATATACCGGCCAAGTCATCCGCGATCTGTCCATCGAAGGCCGCCTCACCGTCTCAAACATGGCGATCGAACACGGCGCCCGCGCCGGCCTCATCGCGCCGGACGAGAAGACTTTCACCTATCTCAAGGGCCGTCCCTACGCGCCGAAGGGCGAGGACTGGGACAAGGCCGTGGCATGGTGGCGCAGCCTCGCCACGGATGCTGGCTCGACTTACGACAAGACCGTCGTGATCCAGGCGGCGGACATCGCGCCCAGCGTCACCTGGGGCACCAGCCCCGAAGACGTGCTGCCGATCACCGGAGTCGTCCCCGCGCCCGAAAGCTTTGCCGATCCGTCGAAGCAGGCCGCCGCGCGCGCCAGCCTCGATTACATGGGGCTCGAACCCGGCCAGTCGCTTACCTCGGTCGAAATCCAGAACGTGTTCATCGGCAGCTGCACCAACAGCCGCATCGAGGATCTGCGCGCCGCCGCCGCCGTGCTCAAGGGCCGCAAGAAGGCCGCGAACGTCACCTGGGCCATCGTCGTCCCCGGCTCGGGCCTCGTGAAGCGCCAGGCCGAGGAAGAGGGCCTCGACAAGGTGTTCATCGAAGCCGGCCTCGAATGGCGCGAACCGGGTTGCTCGGCCTGCCTCGGCATGAACCCTGACAAGGTTCCGGCGGGCGAACGCTGCGCCTCCACCTCCAACCGCAACTTCGTCGGCCGGCAGGGCCCGGGGGCCCGCACGCACCTCGTCAGCCCCGCGATGGCGGCAGCAGCGGCGGTGACCGGCCGGCTCACCGATGTGCGCGAACTGATCGGCTAGAGCGCTACCACCTGCGATGAGCGAGATGCATCAGGGCCGCCCGGTTGTCGCTTTCGCTGATCAGGCGGCGCTCGATGCCTGGCTCGCCGCCCAGCCGGCAGACAGCCCGGGGGCATGGATCCGCTTCCGCAAGAAGGGCTCGGTCACCCCCAGCGTCAGCAAGGCAGAGGCCATCAATAGCGCCCTGTGCCACGGCTGGATCGATGGGCAGCTGAACCCTTGGGATGCTGATAGCTGGCTGATCCGCTTCACCCCCCGGCGGGCGCAGAGCAAGTGGTCTGCTGTCAACCGCAAGCGCGCGCTCGAACTGATCGACGGGGGGCGCATGCACGCGCAAGGTCTGGCGGAAATCGAACGGGCCAAGGCGGATGGCCGGTGGGAGGCTGCCTACGCGCCCGCCAGCACCATAGCCGTCCCTTCAGATCTGCAGGCGGCGCTCGAAGCCAACCCCGCCGCCGCCGCCTTCTTCGCCGCGTTGACCGGGGCCAATCGCTACGCTGTGCTCTACCGGATCGGTGCCGTGAAAAAGGCCGAGACCCGCGCTCGCAAGATTGCAGACTACGTTGCGATGCTGGCCAGAGGCGAAACCCTGCACAAGTAACTGGCCCCAATATCAGCCCACCGCAGCTGCGCCACGGCTGGCCGATAGGCTAAAACGCCCTGCTTTCAGGCGGTTTTGCCTGCCCCAAACGTCCCGCCGCAGTACCCGCACGGCGCAGCCTGCGGGCGGCTCGTCTGAACCGGTCTGTTCATCTGTCAGAAAGCCTGCTCCAGCAGGGATGAACTCGATACCGTTCATCTTCGCGCCGCATACCCTTGCTGCGAAGCGGTCCGGTCCCGCCCGCGGTATCCCGCGCGGCGTCATGAGAGAACTTGAAGGAGACCCCGATGCGTGTGTTTAACCCTGGACAGCCCGGTCTTGTGCTCGCTGCCTTGTTGGCCACCTCGCTGCCGGCCGGCGCGTTCGCGCAGCAGGAACTTCCCCCCCTCGATCAGGGCCAGTCGCAGGCCGCTACATCGGAACTGCGCACCACTGTCGCATCTTCCGCCGCCGATGGCGGCGCGCAGATCAAGGGCCCCGATATCAAGGGCGTGATCTCGCGCCGCAGCGCAGACCGGATGGAAATCACCGCCGATGATGGCTCCAAGACCATCGTCAACGTAAACGATTACACCAAGATCCGCTCCAGCAAGGGCCTGTTCGGCATGAGCCGCCAGCAGCTCGCCGCCAATTCGCTGCTTAACGGCCTGCCGGTCACCGTGCACACGCTGCAATCGGGCGATGCTCTTATGGCAAGCGATATCCAGTTCAAGGACAAGGATCTCAAGATTGCCAACATGATCCGCACCGGCACCAAGCAGGGCTTCGAGGAGCAGTCGGCTGCCACCGCGGAAGTCCGCACGATGACCGAGGCGCTGCGCACCCGCTTTGGCGATATCGATGATTACAACATCAAGAGCACCACCAACGTGAACTTCGCCTCGGGCAAGACGCTTCTCACCCCGCAGGGCAAGGCCGATCTTTGCGCTGCCGCCACGCAGGCGCAATCCATCAAGAACGCGGTGCTGCTGGTGGTCGGCTATGCCGATTCCAAGGGCAACGAAGATCTCAACCAGCGCCTCAGCGATCAGCGCGCCACGCGCGTCGTCAATTATCTCCAGCAGGCCTGCGGCTGGAAGCCCTACCGCATGCTCACCCCCTCCGGCATGGCCACGTCCAACCCGCTGGCGGACAACAGCACGCCCGCAGGCCGCGCGCAGAACCGCCGCGTCGCGGTCAACGTGATGGTCAGCAAGGCGGTTGACGGTCTCTGATCCTGCCGCCGCACGCACTTGCGGATAGCACCCTCGACCCGCTTGCAATCGCCGCCGCATGAGGCCACCTCGTGATTGCAAGCGGGATCAAGGAGCACGTTCGTGACCAAGAAGACCGACAAAGACAGCCCCCGGGACCCGAGCAACTGGTCCGGTCCGGCAGCCATTGCTGGCGCTGCCATCGGCTCGGCCGCCCTCGCAGCCGCGCTGCTTTATTCCTCGCGCCGCAAGGAACGCGCGGAAAAGGCGGCCCCCAAGCCGCCCGTCGATCCCATCGATACCGATTGAGCCCGGCGCGGGGCGCAAGCGCGGCCTTGCATCCGCCCCGCCCCAGCGGCTAAGGCGCGCGGCATGGAATCTGTCAGCACCATCGAAGGCCGCGCCATCCCTTTTGGCCGCAAGAACGTCGATACCGACGTGATCATCCCCGCCGCCTGGCTGAAAACGATCAGCCGCGAAGGGCTGGGCAAAGGCGCGTTCGAAGCGATCCGCCAGGATCCGGACAACATCTTTGATAGCGCCGAGTTCAAGGGCTCCCCGATCCTCATCGCAGGGGACAACTTCGGTTGCGGCTCCAGCCGCGAACACGCCGCATGGGCGCTGCTCGATCTCGGCATCAAGGCCGTCATCGCGCCCTCGTTCTCGGATATCTTTTCCGGAAACGCGTTCAAGAACGGCATCGTCACCGTGGTCCTTCCGCAGGAAGCCATCGACCGCCTGATGGAAGTGGCTGTGAACGAGCCCGTCCACATCGACCTCGACGCGCAGACCGTGACGACGCCATTCCAGGATCGCTTCACGTTCGAGATCGACGCGTTCCGCAAGCACTGCCTCTTGAACGGCCTCGATGAAGTCGGCCTCACCATGGCGCGCGGCGATGCGATCAGCGCCTACGAGGCGAAAGCCAGCGCCGAGCGCCCGTTCCTCGTCCACCCGGCTTAAGGCGCACATCTTCGTCATTCCCGCGAAGGCCCGCGTCCTCTTCACTCCCCGGAAGGCCCGCTTCTTCGTCATTCCCCCAAAGGCCCCATCATCGTCATTCCCGCGAAGGCGGAAATCCAGTTCCAACCATCCCCACCCGCTCACCCTGAGCTTGCCGAAGGGTGTTGCCGCACGCGCCGCGCCAGCATGCTTCGGCAAGCTCCGTATGAGCGGGCAAAAGGAAATCACCCGGCTTAACCACCCGCTTAAATAGGGCTTCCCAAGCCCGCCAAAACATGGCTCAAAGGTGGCAACCAAAACACCGGAGAGACCCATGAAAGCCTTGCGCACCCACGCCGTCGGCGGCCCCGAAACCCTCACGCTCGATGAGATCGCCGAGCCTGTCGCCGGCCCCGGCCAGGTCGTCGTCGCGGTCAAGGTCTGCGCGATCAACTTCCCCGATACGCTGATGATCCGCGATATGTACCAGTTCAAGCCGCAGCGCCCCTATGCGCCCGGCGGTGAATTTGCCGGGGTCGTCGAAAGCGTCGGCGAAGGCGTTACCCAGTGGAAAGTGGGCGACCGCGTGATCGGCATGTGCGGCAACGGCGGCCTTGCGCAGAAAGTCGCGCTCGATGCGGCGCGCATGTTCCCGCTGCCCGAAGGCGTCAGCTTCGAAACCGGCGCGTCTCTCCTGATGACTTACGGCACCACGATCCACGGCCTGAAGGATCGCGGCCGCATCAAGGCGGGTGAAACCATGCTCGTCCTCGGCGCTGCCGGCGGCGTCGGCATCTCCGCGATCGAGCTCGGCAAGGCCTATGGCAACCGCGTCATCGCCGCCGTTTCGTCCGAGGAAAAGGCCGCCGCCGCGCGTGAAGCGGGCGCGGATGACGTGGTCATCTACGGCCGCCCCCCGTTCGACAAGGACCAGAGCAAGGCGCTCGCCGAAGCGTTCAAGGCCGCCTGCGGGCCAAACGGCGCTGACATCGTCTACGATATCGTCGGCGGTGATTATTCCGAACCCGCAGTTCGCGCCATCGCGTGGGAAGGCCGCTTCCTCGTCGTCGGCTTCCCCGCCGGCATTGCCAGGCTGCCGCTCAATCTCACGCTGCTCAAGTCGTGCGACGTCTGCGGCGTGTTCTGGGGCGCCTTCACCGCGCGCGAGCCCGAACGCAACGCCGCCAACGTGGCCGAGCTTTTCGCGCTCCTCAAGGAAGGCCGCATCAATCCCCGCGTCTCGGCCCGCTTCCCGCTCGAACGCGGCGGCGAAGCCATCGCGATGCTGGCCGACCGCAAGGCTGTCGGCAAAGTCGTCGTCACGATGGATTGAAGCTTGGTCCTCCCCATTTTCGCCGTAGGCGCAAATGGGGAGGTGGCCCGCCAAAGGCGGGTCGGAGGGGAGCTTCTTTTACTTCACCCGCGACCACACCTGCGTTTTGCACAGCGGCCACACCACGCAGCCCTTCACCTCAAGCTGCCCTGCCGATTTCAGCGAGACCGTGGCAGCATACGTGCCGCCGTCGTTGGGGTTGTAGATCGAACCCTTCCAGCTCCCGCCCGCCGGCTTCAGCCCCCGGAAGATATACATGCCCAGCAAGGGCCGCGAACGCAGCGCGGGGTTCTTGTTGTTGCGGTCCAGCTGTTCCGCCGCCGATGCGCCCGGCGTGCCGCCCAGCACTTTGCCGCACAGCCCGCCATCGCACTGGCTCACCTCGATCAGGCCGCCGCGCTCGGGCGTGCGCCACTGGCCATAGGGGCTCGCCTGCTCCGCCGCGCCCAGGCTTGCTGTAGCGGCCGCAGCCGTCAGAACTGCCGCTGCCATCATGATCCGTCGCATCGTCATCCCTCTCCGCCACTTTTCCAACGATAGGCCGGCAGGGCCAGCTGCCAGTGGATTGCCGCCCCTCGTAGCCCAAAGCCCGCCAGCGCGGCTACGGGCCATACCGCCATATTGGTCAGGCCCGCCATATGTCCCCCGGCGCAGATCGCCGAAGCGAGCGCAGCGGGCGTCACGTAAAGCTCGGGCCGCATGATGATCGAAGGCCGCCCCGCGATCACGTCGCGGATCACTCCGCCCACGCAGCCGGTGATCACCCCCATCATCGCGGCGGGCACGGGTGCCACGCCCAGCGCCAGCGCCTTTGCGGTGCCCAGCACGGCATAGGCGCCAAGCCCGGCCGCGTCGGCCCATTCGATCACCCGGCTGCCATCGCCCCGCCACCACCGCGCAGGGCTGAACCACACCAGCAGCGCCACGCCCAGGCACACGGGCGCGGTCCAGGCATTGTGCACCCAGAATACCGGCGCCCCGATCAGCAGGTCGCGCACCGTCCCGCCGCCCACGCCCGTCACTACCGCGAAAAAGGCCATGGTAACAAAGGTCTGGCGCATCCTTGCGGCCAGCAGCGCCCCGCTCAGCGCGCCGATTGCGATTCCCGCCGGATCGAGCGCGGCGATCAGCGCAAACACGTTGGTGGCCGGCACATGCGGCGCGATAGGCAGGCTCAGGGCAAGGGCGGACATCGGGCTCGTTAACACTCCACTTAGGACGAAAGTAACCAAACCACGGTTAGGATGAAATCCGAAACGGTTCGTTCCTCCAACAGGCTTGCTTCAAGTGGTGAAGAATCTGCTCAAGACCTGGCCGCATGATTGGCGGGGCCACCGGCCACCGCCCGCCGCGCCCCCGCGCGATGATGCGGCGTCCCTGGCACAGCACCGTCTGGCCGTGTTCGAGGATATCGAACGCGGCCACGCCGGCTGGTTCTGGGCAACCGATCCTGCCGGCCGGCTCACCTATATCTCCCCCGCTGCCTGCGAACGCTTTGGCGTAGCGGCAGAAGCGCTGCTCGGCCAGCCTTTCACCAGCCTGTTCGAAACTGATCCCGATAACCCCGGCGAACGGTCAGACCGGCCGCTCCAGTTCCTGCTCGGCGCCCATGCGCGGATTGCCGATGTCACCGTCCGGCTCGCTCCGGCCCACTGCGGCCCCGGCATCCGCGCGGCATGGTGGTCGATGAGCGGCCAGCCTAAGCTCGTTGGGGCTAAGCTCGATGCGGACAATAGCGCCTTCCAGGGCTATCGCGGCACCGCGCGCGATATCACGCAGGAATACGAACGCCGGATCGAGGATTCGCGCCTCGCTGAATTCGATTCGCTCACCGGCCTCGCCAATCGCCACCGCATCACCCGCCGGTTCGATTCCGTGCTCGCCGCGTTCAAGGGCACGCTGCGCCCGGTCACGCTGATGATGCTCGATCTCGATCGGTTCAAGCAGGTCAACGATACGCTCGGCCACCCTGCCGGGGACGAGCTGCTCCGCCAGGTCGCCCAGCGCCTCACCCGCGTCGTCGGCAGCGCCGGAGAGATCGGCCGCCTCGGCGGTGACGAGTTCCAGATACTCCTCCCCGATCAGGAAGATCGCGGAAAGCTGGGCGAATTGGCCGACAAGATCATCGGCCTCGTCTCGCAGCCCTACCGGATCGAAGATCATCACGTGGTCATCGGCGTTTCGGTCGGCATGGCCATCGCCCCGTTCGATGGCACAGAGCGTGATGAGATCGTCCGCGCCGCAGACATGGCGCTCTATGCCGCCAAGCACGGAGGGCGCGGCCAGTTCCGCTTCTATTCGTCAGACTTGCGCGATGAAAAGGAAGAGCGCCGCGAGCTTGAAGAAGCGCTGCGCGATGCCGTCGCCACGGTCATCGAGGGGGATGCGAGCTGGGACAAGCCCCAGCTCGCAATGGTTTATCAGCCCGTCGTGCGCACCGAAGATCACGCGGTCGTGGGCTTCGAAGCGCTGATGCGCTGGGATTACCCGCAGCGCGGCGCGATCCCGCCCGCGGTGTTCATCCCGGTCGCT
>CANGJB010000004.1 GCA_947453945.1 Sphingomonadaceae bacterium | reverse complement strand
GTCGGTCGACAAGAAAACATCTTTGATAAATTCAGGAGGAATGATCTCCATCATTTCTGATTTTTTCTCAGCGTCCCCTTTTTTGTTTGCTGCCGCTTCGACCAGTGCGCCAAGCAAACCGAATGCCAGCTGCCCACCGCCAGATGAACCTTCGTATCCATACTTTTTGGCAACCCAAAGCTCGATATCACAAGAATTAAGTGTTGGCGCTTGGGCATTCGTGTTTTGCGTAGTTTGTTCTTGAGCCTGTGCGAACGCCTGCGATCCTGCGCCCAGAAACAATATTGCACTCGCCATTACGGTTTTAAGTTTTTGCATTTTCGCCCCGTTTTTTCAGCTTGCACTATTATGCCCATCAGGTGTGAGGGGCAATCGTTAATTGCTTAGAGCTGACCTGCCCCCCGGTGATCCCTCAGTCATAACGAGAGTCCAGCGGTTAAATACGACGGCTCCTGCGCCTGCACAAGCGCGTCGGGCGTGATGGTTTCGTCCTGCTCGAACGCCCGACGCGCTTGTGCAGGCGTCCGATTTCCCAAAGACGAGTGGGGCCGGACATTGTTGTAATCATAGCGCCAGATGGCCAACTTCCGGCGGGCATCAGCCAGGCTGTCGAACAGCTCCTCGTTGAGCAGCTCGTCGCGCAATGAGCCGTTGAAGGACTCGATGAAGCCGTTCTGCTGGGGCTTGCCCGGATCAATGTAATGCCATTCGACCTGGTTCTTGCCAGCCCATTCCAGGATCGCCCGACTGGTAAACTCGGTGCCATTGTCGCTGACAATGCAAGCTGGTTTGCCATAAAGGCGTACCAGCATGTCGAGTTCCCCCCTGATCACGAGGCCTCTTAGCGGGAGGCCAGTCTCCAGAACCTGCTTCATCGCAGGCTCGGCACTGGCTCGCAGGCCTGGCAGCAGTTCCCAAACAGTCCGCCCGAGGTGTTCCTCGATCGTAAAACCATTGGTCTCTGCAAGCGCCCGGTTCAGCCGCACGAACCGCAGGTCGCGGTCCACCATCCCAAGACCGAGCGGCGCTTCAGCGTACAGCGTTCGAAGTTCGCTGAACTGTTGAGCGTGGGCTTTGTCTATTGCCAGAGTCGTCGCCGCCCTTGTCATGACACCTCCAGATTTTGTGCAAGCCGAAGCTCTAGGGCAAGCATCGCGTGGTTTCTGGCGGGCACCGACCGTGTCGAGCACGCCAGCTTGGTGGGCGTGTTCGCTCAAGCGTTAAAGCGAAATCGGCGTAAGGCAATTGGGGCGGAGTATTCGGCGCTTAAACCGTTCGTGTTTTCGGACGAAGCGCTTTTTCAGGGCCTGAGTTTTCTACGCAGTATGTGGGGAGCCAGCAACTGATTTAATGCCCGTGCTTGCGGGAATAGGGGGATCGGAAACTACCAATGCGGCTGGCAATCAGGCAGGCCCCGGTTGGACAAGATAGCCCAGCACGGCGGTCGCCACCCGTTCTTCTAGCAGCGCAAAATCGCTTTCGCCGCGCCGGTTCGCCGCAAGTGCGATCCCCTCCACGATCGCCAGCACATCGCGCGCCGCGGTCACGCAATCGTGGCGGGCATGATCGGCGCGGTTGCGCTCAAGCAGGCGGGTGATCGTCTCCACCATCTGCTCCCCGGCGGAAGCGAACGCCTCATCCTTGCGCATCCGCGCCTCGTGGTAGGAAAGGATGCGCCCCAGCTGCGGCCGGGCATAGAGGATGCCGAAGGCGACATGGATCAGCGTTCGGGCCTGCTGCTCAAACGGCAGGCCGGCCACAGCCTCGCCGGCCTTGGCCAGTTCGTCGGCCGTGGCCAGCTCGGTGCTGCGGGCGAGCTCTGCCAGAATGGCGTCCTTGCTGCCGAAGTACTGATAGAGCGAGCCCACGCTGATCCCGGCCCGCGCGGCAATTGCATTGGTGTTGGCCGCCTCGAGTCCCTGTTCCTCAAGAATGCGAGCAGCCGCTTCAAGGATCACGCCAACCGTGTGCTGCGCGCGCGCCTGTTTGGGCATTTTCCGAGGCGTTGGTGCGGTTTGCCGGGTCATGCCGAATGCGAGTCCAGTTTTTGCGAGTAATCCATCATAATGCGGCTCGTGATTGAAGCAATGCTGCCTGCCGGAGCATGCATCCGGCAAGGCGGTGCGCCGAGTAAGGATGAAGCGATGATCCCTGCCGATTACATTGGCCTGCGCCCCGATCTGCCCGTCTACAGCGCCGCCCGGCGCGCGCCGCGCCAGCGCCCGATTGCCGCGCTGCGCCACTTTGCCGATGTCGCACGGGACAAGGACGATACCGCTGCGGTGTTCCGCGTGTTCGATGCCCTGCCGTGGACGGGGCTGCGCGATTGCGCCGAACGTTTCGCCAACGACGAGCGCTTGCGTCGCATCCGCGCCGAGGAGCCCTATTTGCCCGCGATCCTCGATGATCATGAACGGCTGCGGCGCATGCCGCTGGGCTCGCTCGCCCATGCCTATTGCGATTTCATGGAGTGCGAGAACCTCTCGGCCAGGGGTCTGGTCGAGGAATACGACAAGTTCGCCGAGCCGGGCCTGCGCCACGATGATCTGGCCGAGTGGACGCAGGACCGCACGCGCGACACGCACGATCTGCTTCACGTGCTGACCGGCTATGGCCGCGATGCGCTGGGCGAGGCCTGCGTGCTGGCGTTTTCCTATGGGCAGGAGCCATCGCTCGGCAATCTGTTCATCGCCTATCCGGTGGGGCTGACCATCCTGACCGGCGGCGGCTGGGGCGCGCCAGTGCTGCGCGCGATCCGCGAAGGCCAGCGCCTTGGCCACACCTGCCGCCACCTCATCGAGGAGCCGGTGCTGGAACTGCTCGCGATGCGGGTGTCAGATGTTCGCGCACGCCTCGGCATCGGCGAGACCGTGCTTTACAACCGCTGCCACCGGATCTGGCGTTCGCGCAATATCGATCCCTACGCGCTGATGGCGGGCGCACCTGCCGCGTAAGGCGGGGATGCCGGGGTGATGCGGTGTGCGCCAAGGCGTTCGTCGCCTTGGTACCCCGGCTCAAGCCAAGCCCACGCTCACGCCGCCAGCAGGTCTCGGCCCATCGCGGCGACTTCGCCATCGGACAAGTGCCCGATGTCGACACGCTGGACGGCGATGACGCGCGCCGCAAGGGCGGCATGGCGGCGCTTCAGATAGGCGGTGAGATAGGATCCGGCATTGCTGCGGCCCTTGCCATCGCTCAGCACCACGATGCGTTGTGCCGGCTGCAGTTCGGCCGCGATGCGCTCGTACCAGGCGTCTTCTTCCAGTCCGTGTCCGCCATCGTGATCGTCCTGCCCCTGCTTGTGTTCCACCCGGCGGATAGCGCCATCGGCATCTTCGGGCTTCAGCACGCGCGGTTGCGAAGGAGCGGCGCTGGCGTCCAGACCGAACAGGCGGGCCTCATGGTGATCGATCAACACGGTGCAGTTGGTGTGCGCTGCGGGCGCGTCCGGTTCCCCATCCGCCATCCCGGCATCGGTGAAACCCGATCTGGCCAGAAAGCTGCGCAGATCACGCATGTCGCCTGGTGTCATGTCGTGGCCATTCTGTGCGCCAAGCCTGATGGTCTCACCGGCGATTGTCACGTCATGGCCGCCGCCGTGCCTGTCTGTCACGGTGCCGACATGCCCCAGAAGCGAGAGCACATCGTGCCATTCCACGTTGTGCCCCGCCGGATGTGCAAAGATGCGCGCAAGGGTCTTGCGGTGATGGCCGTTGAGGTGGGTACTGGTCATGGCGTAGCGATCTCCGTTGCAGAAGGTGGGATCAGGCGCATCTTGGCCGGACGAGCGATGACGCGCCGACTAGGCAATCTTCCCGTGCCGGTTTGCGCCCCAGAAACGCACGGCAAAACCATCGGGAACTACCCAGGCGCCAGAACGGGCCTGAGAGCGAATTGGGTAGATTCCGATCCTTCCGCGCGCTCGCCTGGCAGTTAGTGGTCAAGTTTGCCTGCCTGCCTGCTTGCCTGCCGGCCAAGGACACAATCGCATGTTCCAGAAAATCGTGGTGGCCTATGAAAGCAGCGGTGCGAGCGAAGCAGCCTTGCGCCGGGGTGCTGAAATGGCACGGGCGTGCCGGGGCGAACTGCATCTGCTGGGGATCGTCGTCACATCGGGCGGGCTGCTGCTTGATCCCGCTTACGTGCCGGACGAACTCATCGAAGCGGAGCGCCGCCTGCTTCTGGACAAACTAGAAGATACCGCCCGCGTCTTTGCCCATGCCGGAATCCCCACGAACATCTGCATCCGCGATGGTGGGCCCACAGCCGAAATCATAGGCTACATCAAAGAGATAAAAGCTGATCTTGCCGTGATCGGGCATAGCTACAAGGGGGTTTTGGCGCGCTGGTTCGAAGGCTCGGTCGGCGCACAATTGCTGGAAAGCCTGCCCTGCAGTCTGCTGATTGCGAGCGATGGCCCGCCATCGCTGCTCGAAGCCTGAGGGCGCGCGGGTCCCATGCCAAACCTGACCCTGACGCCTGAAACGGCGTTTGAGATCCTGCTTCTGGTGCGCGAGTTCGATGCGAAAGTCCCTCAGTCCAATCCGGACAGCGGCTCCAATCCCAGCGACGACTGCGGGGTAGATGCGCTTGAGTTCGGGCCCGGTGACCAGACCCAGCACGAGATCGTCTCCGCCATCAGCGATCTCAATGATGACGAGCAGCGGGAGCTGATCGGCCTGATCCTCATGGGGCGCGGTGATTTCGATCTCAGCGAATGGAAGGCTGCGGAAGCCGAATGGGACGATATCGGCCGCGCCGGTGCGGCGCGCTATGTGATCGGCATTCCCCTTGCCAGCGACTATCTGGAAGAAGGGCTGGCGCAGTGCGGGCTATCGCTCGCCGCCTATCTCGACCAGCGCTGAGAGGCCCCTGCGTCAGCCCTTGTAGTCTTCGCCTAGATAGAGTTGGCGCACCTGAGGATCGGCGACGAGTGCGGCAGGCGTCCCCTCGAACAGTATTCGCCCGCGATATATCACATAGGCGCGGTCAACGAGCTCGACCATTTCATGCACGTTGTGATCGGTGATCAGCACGCCGATATTCCGGCGCTTCAGATCCCGCACCATGACCTTGATATCGAGCACCGACAGCGGATCGACCCCCGCAAACGGCTCGTCCAGCAGCAGAACCTTGGGCCGCGCGGCGACCGCCCGCGCGATCTCGCAGCGCCGCCGTTCCCCGCCTGAAAGCGCGATGGCAGATGTGTCACGCACTTGGTCGATGCGAAATTCGTGCAAGAGGCTTTCCAATTCGGCAGCGATCGCCGCCTTGTCGTCGGTAACCAGCTCAAGCACCGCGCGGATGTTTTCAGCGACTGTCATCCCGCCGAAGATCGAGGCTTCCTGCGGCAGATAGCCAAGCCCCATCAGAGCCCGGGCTGACATGGTGAGACCGGTCACATCGGTCTTGCCGAGCAGGATGTGGCCCTGGTCCACGGCGATCATGCCGACAATCGCATAGAAGCAGATCGTCTTGCCCGCGCCGTTCGGGCCCAGCAGCCCGACAATCTCCCCCGGTTCGACATGCAGCGAAATGCCCTCAAGAACCTGACGCGCGCCATAACGCTTACCGATCCCGACAACCGACAGCCCCGACACTAGCGAGGAGCCACCAACCGGCCATCAGCAACATCGATGATGCGGTCGCAGCGCTGCGCCAGATCGAGATTGTGCGTGACGATCAGGAAGCTGGTCCCGCTGGCGCGATTGACCTGTCGCATCAGATCGAACACGTTTTCGGCAGAGCGGCTGTCAAGATTGCCGGTCGGCTCGTCAGCCAGCACCAGCGCAGGCTGCATCACGAGCGCCCTTGCGATGGCGACCCGCTGTTGCTCGCCGCCCGACATGTTCATGGCCTTGTTGTCTGCCACATGGCCCAGACCCACTTGGACCAGCAACTCGCGCGCGCGGCTGGCAATCACCGCGCCTATCAGGCCTAGGAGCCCGCCCTGGATCAGGAATATGCGCAGGATCTGGCCCCGCGTCGTGCCCATGGCGCGCAGGATGCCGATGTCCTTCGATCGCTGAATTACGGAGACCACCAGCACTGCGGCAATCCCGAAGGCTACTGAAAGGCCGACGAACAGCCTGATGACCGTGTTGGAAGACTGCTGCGCCCGCACCGCTGTGAAGAACTGCGCATTGGTGGCGATCCAGCTTTCCGCCTTGACCGGATTGGCGGCTGCGATCTGCTGCGCCAGTGTTTCTGCGGCATAGATGTCGCTGATCTTGAGCTCGATTGTGGTGACGCTTCCCACCCGGCCCAGCAGCGATTGCGCGGTGCGCAGAGAAACATAGGTGGCGCGCTCGTTTGCGGCCTTGTTGCCCAGATCGAATAGGCCGGAAATGCGCAGCACCGCCGTGTTCCCGGAAGCGGCCTGAAGATTGAGCTTGTCGCCCAGACCCGCTCCCAGATCATCGGCCAGCTGCTTGCCCACAATGATCTCGTCGCTCGCCAGCGCCGGTTTGCCCGCCGTGATGTAATCCGGAATGCGGATGATGCGGAAGTAGCTCTCCGGCTCCACCCCGGTGATACTGACCGCGCGGCTCGCGTCACCACGCACGGCCAGCGCGGAGCCGGACATCGTGGGGGCGGCCATGAGGATGCCGGGCAGCGTCATCATCCGCTTGCGGATCTTCTGCCACTGATCGATCGAGACGATCCGCTGCGCCGGGCGCTGGATCACCGCGTCCTCGATCATGCCCGAGGCCCCGCGCAAGGGGCGCGCCACCTGATCGGGCGGGAGCAGCTGGATCTGTGCGGAGGAGGTCAACACCCGGCTGAGGAAATTGACCTGAAGGCCCGAAAGCAGTGCGGACATGAACACGATCACCGCCACCCCGATGGTGATCCCAAGGATGATGAACGCGGTCTGGAGCCGACCTTCGCGCAAGAAACGCACGGCGGCAATCCATTCGAACGGCAAGAAGCGGTTCATGGCGCCGCCGCGTGGACCCGCGCGCCCGCCGCAATTGCCGAAGTGGCCGGGATCACGGCATCACCCGCCGCCAGCCCGGTGAGGATCTGGACCTGCAGATTGCCTACCAGCCCGAGCGTCACCGCGCGGCGCACAGCGCGGCCGCCTTGCACCACCAGCACCCAGGGACTTGCAGTCAGCACATCGTGAACTGCCGCAATCGGGAGCACCAGCGCCGTCCTCCTCCGTGCGGTCTCGATATCAACCGAAACGGTCATGTCCTGCCGCAGATAGGCCGGCGGGTTCGGGACCGTGAGCTTCACCGCGGCAGAAGCGCGGGCGATATCGATGCCAGGGTTGATGAAGGCGATGGTCGCGGCAAAGTGCTGCCCGGGATAGGCATCGGCCGATGCCAGCGCCGGCTGACCGATGGCGAGCTTGCCCAGATTGCGCTCGTCGATCTGCATGACGAGCTGAACACCCCCTGCAGGCGCCAGCACCATCAGCACCTGGCCCGGTGTAACCACCGTGCCCTGTTCGACGCTGCGGCCAATCAGCACGCCGTCCCTCGGCGCCGCAATCCGCGTGTAGGCGAGGCGCGATGTGGCGGCTGCATACCCTGCGCTAGCCTGCCCGAGCTGCGACTGCGCCACGGCATAGTCGCTGCCGCCAGCCTGCGCGCCGCTAACCTCAGCAGATGCAGTCGCCAGTTGGGCCCGCGCCACATCCAGATTCTTCTGCGCTTCGTCGAATTGGGCGCGGGTTAGAAAGCCTTTGCGCATCAGCGTCGCGGTCCGGTCATAGATCGCTTGCATGCCGCGCAGGCTGGCCGCAGCCGAGCGCTGGGCCTCACGCGCAGCGGGCAGCGAAAGCTCGCGCATGCGGCGCATCTGCGCTTCAGCCTGTGCGACCACGCCGCGCGCCTGCGTGGAGGCATTGGCGAGTTCGCCCGAGCCCAGCACGAGCAGGGTCTGCCCGGCGCGCACTGTCTCGCCTTCCTGCACGGGCACTTGCGCGACAGTCCCGGTCATCTGGCTGGCAATTGCCACCCGGAACCGGGATTCGACGTGACCACTGGCCACCACGGTTTCTACCAGATCGCCCCGGCGCACGGTTTCCAATCGGACCTCAGTGCCGCGCAGGTAGGCAAACGTGGCCCAGAGCGTTGCGCCAAGCGCGGCCAGGCCCATGATAATCGACCATTTGTAGGCAACAAGGAACGCGCGGATCGGCCTCGTCGCTGGCACGCCTGCCTCGGGTTCCGGCGCCGACAATCCGGTTTCGCCGGTCATCATGGTTGCGTCATCTGGGCCACGCTGCCGGGTCTAGGCGTGATCGGCACAGGCCTGACAGAATCGGCATCTACCTACAATCCGGCAGGGGCCGGGGAATGCGCCCTCAGCCGTGGCGGTCGGCTGTCGCATGGGCCGGCTGCACCGACCATTCGGCCGGTTCATCGCCGGTGTCCGCAGCGGCATCTGCAGCCGTTTTCTGGATCCTTCCGGGTGCGTGATGGGCCGGCGCATAGATCGTGTAGACCTGCATCGGTTCGTCACCGGTATTGGTGACGTTGTGCCACGTTCCCGCCGGCACCAGAATGCACCAGCCATCCTTCACCTCACGGCGGAACGTCAACTGATCCCGAGCCGGGCCCATCTCGGCCAGTCCGCTGCCCGCATCCAGCCTCAGGAACTGGTCGGTTTCGGCATGCATTTCCAGCCCGATATCGCCGCCCACCGGGATCGACATCAAGGTTACCTGCAAATAGCGCCCGCTCCACGCAACCGAACGATAGTTCCGGTTTTCCTGCGTCGCGCCTTCGATATCGAACGATTGCGGCTTCGGGCCGATATCCTGAATGGTCATCTTCAACTCCGTTGTTGGGCGGCCGTTCAGCGATTCATCTTGAAGATGGCATCGACGAGGTCCTGCGGGCTGCGCCATATACGGATAGCTAAGCGCGCCAAGGGCTTGTGAAGCAGCCTCGGAAACTACTCACTCCCGCTCGTCCGGGCTGAACTGCAGTGCCGCCCATACCGGCAGATGATCCGATGCGATCCGTGAAAGGGCCGTGCGGTGCGTGCCGGAGCCCGCGATCTCGATACCGGGGCCGGCCATGATCCGGTCCAGCCGTGCAAGCGGCCTGCCCGCGGGAAAGCTCGGCTCGGTCGGGGCGATGGCATAAGTCCGGTCAAAATCGATCAGGCAGCCGCTGTGCCGGCGCCATTCGTTGAGATCGCCCATCAGCACGGTTGGCATCGGATCGGGCCGCGCTGCCATTTGCGTGATGATCGCGCGGGCTTGCCGCCGCCGCCGCAGGCCGGTCAGATCAAGGTGCATCCCGCCCAGGCGCAGCGCGCGGCCCTCGACGAGGGTTTCCACAAGGATCGCCCCGCGCGGCTCGAGCGAGGGCAGCACCAGCGGAAGAGCCGCAGTGATCGTCACCCTCTCGGAGACGAGCACCGCATTGCCATGCCAGCCAAGGCCATGCGGGTGCGCACCGATGCTCACGGGCCGGTAGCCGGTGCGCGCTGCGATCATGGCGAAAGGCAGCACCGTGGTGCGCGGGCCGAAGCGCTTGTCGGCCTCCTGCAGCAGGACCACGTCGGCACCGATCTCCGCCAGAACGGCCAGAATGCGCTCGGGTTCATAACGTCCATCCGTGCCGATGGCCTTGTGGATGTTATAGCTCGCCACGGTGATCTGGGGCGCAGAGGGCATTACAGCAGCGGGCTCACAAGACGCGCCACGCCTTCGCCCAGTTGCCGCAGCTTTGATCGCTGCCGCCATGTTGCCAGATCGAGCTGTTCGCTAGCCGCAATGGCTTGTTCCTGCCGTGCGACGAGTTCGCCCACCGAGCCCGGATCGAACAACAGGAGGCTGACTTCCTCGTTGAGCTGGAACGAGCGGATGTCGATATTGCTCGATCCCACAATACCCACGCGGCCATCGATGCTGACATTCTTGGCGTGCAGCAGGCGCTCCGGAAAGCACATGATGCGCACGCCGGCGCAGAGCAGATCATCATAGTACGAGCATTGGGCCAGGCGCACGAGGGGCTGGTCCGTGACCGCGGAGACAATGAGGATCACCTCCACCCCGCGCGCGATGGCAATCTGCATCGCGTTCTGCAGCGCCTCGTCGGGAATGAAATAGGGGGTGGTGAGGATCACGCGCTCGCGGGCGGAATGGATCAACCAGATCAGCATCGTCTCGAAGCCTCGCAACGGATATTCCGCGCCGCTAGGCAGAAGCAGCGCGGTCATGTCCCCACGGCGTGGCGCAATGCAGGGAAGGGGCTGGAGGAGCACTTCGGTTTCGCAATACCAATCCGCCACGAACACCGCGGTCATCGCTGCGACCAACGGGCCCGCTGTGCGCACGACCATTTCCTGATTGGTGATGCCCGGGCGGAAAGTCTTGTTGACCAGATTCTGCGATCCCGCGTAGCCGATCACCCCGTCGATGATGAACAGTTTGCGATGGTTGCGCATGTCGCTACGTCGGCGCAGGTTCAGGAACGACACCGGCAGGGTTTCCTGCGCGTTGACGCCCGCCTGCACCAGTGCGGCCAGTGTCTGGCGCCGCCAGCGATGCGATCCGACCGGGTCAATGAGCACATGGCAGACAACACCGCGCTGGACCGCCCTTGCAAGGGCCGCGGTCACTCGCGAGCCGGTGTCATCGTGGGCGAAGATATAGGCCATGATCCGCACATGGTCGCGCGCGCTGTCGATATCGGCGATCAGGCGTTCGATCACGCCATCGTACTCGTCCAGAAATTCCAGCGCGTTGCCCCCAACAGCCGGAAAGCCGCCAAGTCTTGCGGCAAGGTCGGGGACGTCGTGCGGTCCATCTGGCATGGGCGGCCCGACCTGCGCGATGGCGGCGGCGGTTTCGGCAAGGAACGGCGCAAGCTTCAGAATGCGCTCGTGGCGGGATCGGGAACCCCGCACGCGGCCTATCGCCAGAAACAGGATCAATCCCGGCACAGGCCATAGAAAGATCAGCAGAAGCCAACTTGTCGCGGCCTGCGGTGAACGCTTCAGCGGCAAGATGCCTAGCATGACAACGCGGATCAGCCAGCCACCCGTTACAAGAACCGACCCGAGCACTGCCATCGCGTTGGAAAGGTCGAACATTGGGAACACGCCTTTCGAGAACCGATATCGCGTGCGGCCACTTTGCGGAAAGCCAGGTTGTTTAAGGGCCTCAAGAACGGGTGCCCTGCGTGCTCAGGCAGTCCGCACCCATCTTCTCGGAAAGGGGAGGGGGCTTCATCAAAGCGACGAAGCCCCCAACTTTTCAATGCATTACTTGAATCCAGCCCCTTGGTGCTTGCCAGGGACCGGCGATTTCTCAGTGGGCTCCCAGCGCCTTGTCCTCGTTGGCGCGCTTGATGATGTACATGCGGATGGCCTCGGCATCTGCCGGCTTCAGCGCCGCCTTGAACGAGACCATGCCCAGTTCATGGAGCTGGCCGCCCAGCACGATCGCCTTCACCGCCTCGGCCGAACCGATCACGCCCGAATGGCGCAGGTCAGGGTTGAGGCTGCCCGAGATCGCCGCGTCGCCGTGGCACATGGCGCAATACCGGCCGTAGAGCTGCCCGCCCTTGGTCGCCTGTGCGGTCGTGCCGGTGAACGGCGGCGGATCGAGCACCATCTGGTTCATCGGCGGCGCTGCAGGCAGCTGGCCCGATGCACCGAGCTTGAACACCAGCAGGCGGCTGATGTTGTGGCCTGCGCCGCCCTTGTTCGCCAGAACGCCGGTGGCCACATCCCACACGCCGCCCCAGCCGACGAGGATCGCGACGTATTGTTCGCCGCCGATCGCATAGGTCATCGGAGCTGCGATGATGCCGCTCTGTGCCGGGAACGACCAGAGCTTCTCACCCTTGTCTGCGGTGTAGGCGACGAAATCGCCGCTCGCTGTGCCCTGGAACACGAGGTTGCCCGCGGTAGAAAGCACGCCGCCGTTCGAAGGTCCGGTGAGATCGACCTTCCACGCCGCCTTCTTGTTCGCCACGTCCCACGCCACCAGCTGGCCGGTGGTCGCAGCCTTCGCGCCCGCTTGAACCTTGAGATCGGCGGGCATCGATACGGCATAGCCGTCAAGCCCGATCGACCAGCCGACGCCGCCCGGCTTCCAGTCCTTTGCCGCCGCATAAGGATAAGCGGCGAGGTTGGTCGGGATATAGAGATAGCCGGTCTTGGGGCTGTAGCTTTGCGGCTGCCAGCTGTGTGCGCCGACTGCGCCGGGGAGGCTGACGAAGGGCTTGCCAGTCTTCTCGTAGCGCGCATCAGGATTGATCGACGGGCGGCCGGTCTCCGGATCGAGGCCCGTTGCCCAGTTCACCGGCACCCACGGGGTTCCCGAGATGAACTTGCCGGTCTTCACATCGAGCACATAGACATGCCCGTTCTTGGGGGCATGCATCGCGACATGGCGCTTGGCGCCTCCGATGTTCACGTCCGCAATCGTGATCTGCTGGTCCGAATCGAAGTCCCAGCGATCTTCCGGCGTCTCCTGATAATGCCAGGCGTACTGGCCGGTATCGGCATTCACCGCCACGATGGAGGAAGTGTAAAGGCTGTCACCCTCGCGGCCATTGGCAGCCGGGTTCCACGGCTCGGCGTTGCCGGTGCCGAAGAGGACGAGGTTGGTTTCCGGATCATACGTGATCGAATCCCAAACGGTGCCGCCACCGCCGAGTTCCCACCACTTGTTGCCCCAGGTCTTGGCCGCTGCCTCGTGCGCGGCCTTGTTGAGGCCTTCCTTGCCGAAGCCCTGCGCCGGGTTGCCGGGCACGGTGTTGAAGCGCCACACTTCCTTGCCGGTCTCGGTGTCATAAGCCGCGATGTAGCCGCGCGCCTTGTATTCCGAACCTGCCGCGCCGATCAGCACACGGCCCTTCACGATGCGCGGTGCGCCGGTGATCGTGTAGTCAGTCTGGTTCGGAACCGTGACCTTCTCCCACAGCACCTTGCCGGTCTTCTGATCAAGCGCGATCAGGCGGCCATCGAGCGCCGCCACGAACACTTTGTCACCATAAAGGGCAACGCCCCGGTTCACCGCGTCACAGCAGGCGCGGTACAGCGTCTGGCGAGGCACCTTGGGGTCATAGGCCCAGAGCGGCTTGCCAGTCTTCGCGTCATAGGCCTTCACCATCGACCAGGCGGTGGTGACATACAGAACGCCGTCATGCACCAGCGGCGTCGCTTCCTGCCCGCGCGCGGTATCCATGTCGGCAAACCAGGCGAGGCCCAGTTGATCGACGTTGTATTCGTTCACTTGCGTGAGCGGGGAGAAGCGCTGCTCGGCATAATCGCCGCCATAAGTCAGCCATTCGGCGCCCGGCACGGACCGCAGCATGGCCTCGGTCACCGTCGCCATCGCGCCCGGCACTGCGATGGCGCCTGCTGCCATCGCAAGTGATGATGCCAAGCCAAGCTTTCGCATAAAGGAAATGCGCATACTCCAACCCTCTCCTCGCGGCCCGGCATTGTCCGGGTCCGTGTTCATCGACTGGTTAAACCACCCTGCCTGATTGCACCATATGCTGTGCAACAGCACGATGATTTATCTGGCCATTTTTCTGGCTTTGCTTGCCATTCTCCGATCCTGTCAGGGTCGGTGTCACGCTTCCTTGTTCCGCAGCATCGCGATGAACGCGGCGGCAATGTCGCGCGGTGTGTAGTGGCCCTTGCGATACCACGTCTGCGACCAGTTGAGGCTGCCGAAAAGTGAGACCTTGAACAGCCAGCGGTCTGTTTCTGCGCCCAGCGGCAGCGCCGCGATCAGCTTTTCAAAATGGCGCTCATAGCGGTCGCGCTCTGTGTTCAGCACCGGCAGTACCTCGGGCGGAAACGAGCGAACGAACTCCGGGCTGACGATCCGCGCATAGTCGCCGCCATCGAGCAGGGTTGAAAGATGCGCGGCGCAGGCGGCCTCGATGGCGTGCCAGGGCTCGGCAGGGGTCTGGCCCAGCGCCTCGGCAATAGCCTCTTCGAACCGCGCCACGCCCTTGCGGTAGACCGCCAGCAGCAAGTCTTCCTTGGATTTGAAGTGATAATACAGCGAGCCCGGCAGCATCCCGACCGCGCCGGCAATGTCGCGGATCGATGTGCCGTCATAGCCCTTGGCCGCAAACATCGCCGCTGCGGCATCCAGCAAGGCCTCGCGGCGGTTCTCGCCGCCGCGCGCTTCGGCCTTTGGCGGTTCCTTGATCCGGGTTTTCGTCGCTACGCTCACACGTGCTGCCTCTGCCTGCTCAATCGCGCTGCAGGATGATAACCGAACAGGCTGCCTCGTCGAAGCCCATCACACCGCCGCCGTTTTCGGCCAGCGCGGTGCGCGCGCCGCTGACCTGCCGCGCCCCGGCCTCGCCGCGAAGCTGCAGCACGAGCTCGTCGATCATCGAGAGGCCCGTCGCGCCCACCGGATGCCCCTTGCTGACAAGGCCGCCCGAAAGGTTGATCGGGATCGACCCGCCAAGCGCGGTCGCGCCACTTTCGGCCAGCCTGCCGCCTTCGCCAATGCCGCAGAAGCCCAGCATTTCCGACTGGTAAAGCTCGCAGAACGAAGTCGCGTCATGCACTTCGGCCAGATCGATGTCCGCAGCCGTCAGCCCGGCGGCCTTATAGGCGCGCTGGGCGGCCGCTTGCGAAAGCCCGGGCTCATCCAGACGGCGATACTTGCCCGCGGTCATCGTGCTGGCGGCAATGCGCACCGCACGCGCGCGGACAGCAGCGGGCTGGCGCGCCAGCCATGCGCCAGAGCAGACCAGCGCCGCCGCCGCACCATCCCCAATCGGCGCGCACATCGCGCGGGTGAGGGGCCAGCTTATCGGCCTGTCTGCAAGCACGTCCTCAGGGGTGAGGGCAAAGCGGTACTGCGCCTTGGGATTGTGGACAGACGCTGTGTGGTTCTTGGCGCAGGCGATGGCGATCTGGCGCGCGGTGGTGCCATGGGTGCGCATGTGCCACGCCGCCTGCATGGCGTATGTGTCCATGAAGATCGTGCGCCCCGGGCCCGGCTCGAACGGCTTGCCTGCCGCCTCGCCCGCTGCCGCATAGTAGGAAAGCCATTCCTCACGGTCATACTGGTCGATGCCGCCGTCAAACAGCGCCGTGGTGCGCTCGGGCGAGCCGGGGTTGAAGGTCTTTTCGACGCCGATGGCGATGCTGAGGTCGGTCTGGCCGCTCAGCACGTCCTTCCACGCGCCGTGGAGCGCGATGGATGCCGTGGCGCAGCCGCCCTCGACATTGATCACCGGCACGCGTTCGGGAAACAGCCCCTCGCGCACCAGCGGGGTGAGGCAGACTTGCCCACGAATGCTGCCCTGTCCATCGGTCCACATGCCGCAATTGCCGAACCAGGCCATGCCGATATCGTTGCCATTTGCGAGGCCCGCATCGGCCAGCACGCCAAGATAGACCTCGCGCGTCAGATCCTTGTGGCTGCGATCGGGGAACTTGCCGAAGCTGCTGGAATAGCTGCCGACGATATAGGCGTCTGTCATTTCGGCTCATCCCACCAAGGTGCGCGCAACTCCCGCTTCAGCACTTTGCCCAGCGCATTGCGCGGGAATTCGGATCGCAGTTCCAGCCCCGACAGCCGCTGCGTGCGCGCAAGCCGGGCATTGGCCCATTCCAGCAGCATCGCCGGATCGGGTTCTCCACGCGGAATGACCAGCGCGAGCGGCGTTTCCCCCCATTTGGGATGCGGAATGCCGATCACGGTCACGTCCTGCACTTGCGAGTGTTCACCGATCACCGCTTCTAGGTCTGCCGGAAAAATGTTGAACCCGCCGGATAGGATCATGTCCTTCTTGCGGTCGACGATGTGCAAGAAGCCCTCTTCATCCACATAGCCGAGATCGCCGCTGCGCAGGAAGGCCTCACCCGACGGGCTATGCCAGAGGATCGCCGCATCAAGGTCCGGCCGATTGTGGTATCCGGCCATCGCGCCAAGGCCCGTGCCGACGATTTCGCCCACTTCGCCGCGCGGGCATTCGCGGTCGTCGCCGCCAACGATGCGCAGATCGAAGCCGATCACCGGGCGGCCGACAGCGCCGGGCTTCACGGGCGCATCGCCGGGTTTGCGCATGGTCGCGAAGCCCTCGCTGAAGCCATAAAGCTCATAAACATGCGGGGTCATCCGCTGGATGACCGCCTCGCGCGTGTCGGGCCGCAGGGAGGAACCGGCAGACAGCAGGCACTGCAGGCTAGAGATGTCATGCTGGCCCAGCGCCGGATCGTCGAGCGTGACGATGCACTGGGTGGGCACCATGAACGCGTGGCTGACCTTGTGCTGCTCGATGAGCGCCAGAGCGCCTGCTGCGCTGAACTGCTCCATGATCACCACGGTCGCGCCCAGCAGCAGCGGCGGCAGCACCATGAACATCGTGCCGTTCGAATAGAGCGCGGTGGTGACCAGTGCCACGCTCTCGCGCGACATGCCCAGTTCCAGCGCATTTGACCACGCGAAATGGGTGCGCGCGCCATGGCTCTGCACGATTCCCTTGGGCAGGCCCGTGGTGCCGGAGCTGTAGATGATGTTGAAGCGGTCTTCCGGGCGATTGCGCACGCCGGGATCGCCATTGGGCGCGGCGGCCAGCAGCGCGTTGCCGTCCACCCAGCCTTCGTCCGCAAAGCCGATGGCGATGCGCCGCACGCTTGCCGGCAGTTTCGCCGCCTCGACCAGCGCGCGGTTGCCGGCTGAAACAAATACGGTTTGCGCCCCGCTGTCGGCCATCATCGTCGCGATCTGAGGGCCTGTCAGCAGCCCGCTGATCGGCACCATGCAGGCCCCGGCCTTGACCACGCCGAACATCACCTCGAGCATTTCAAGCGAGTTGGTCATGACCAGCGCCACAGGCTCGTCATGGCGCACGCCCACCGCGCGCAGGGCATTGGCGACCCGGCTGGTCGCGCGGTCGAATTCGCCCCAGGTCAGCCGGCGGTCGCCGCAGATGGCTGCGATCCGGTCCGGCGCGAAACGGGCGTGGGCGGCCCAGATGCTGGTCATGCCAAAGGCGGGCGTCTCGATCATCGCGGCTTACCCGGTCACCATCGGCATTTCGCGCACGCCCCGCATGGTCAGCGTGTCCATGTATTCCACCGTGTCCGTCGCCATGGCCGCATGGGGGAACCGCGCCAGGAAGCGGCTGATGGCGATGCGGGCTTCGGCCCGGGCCAGCGGTGCGCCAAGGCAGAAGTGGATGCCGTGGTTGAAGGTGAGGTGGCGGTTTGGCGTGCGGCCGATATCGAAGCTTGCGGCGGCGTCGAACACCGCCGGATCGTGGTTCGCCGCGTTGACCATGGCGTAGACCCGGTCACCTTGCTTGAGCACTTTGCCGCGCAGTTCGAACGGCGACTTGACCACGCGCACAACTGCGCCGGTCGGCCCTTCGAAGCGCAGCATTTCCTCCACCGCGCTGGCAATCAGCGTGGGGTCCGCGATCAGCCGGGCCTTTTGGTCCGGGTTTTCGAGCAGCGCGCGGATACCGTTGCCGATCAGGTTGGTGGTCGTCTCGTGCCCCGCAAACAGGAACAGGATGCAGGTGCCGATCAGCTCGTCCTCGGTGATCTGGCCGGTCTGCTGCAGCATCACGAAGTGCGAGATCACATCGCCGCGCGGGCTCGCCAGCCGCTCTCTCGCTGCAGCGCGGAAGTAGTCCGCCATCGCCACGATCCCGGCGCGCCCGGTCTCATATTTGTCGCCCGTGCCGGTCGCATTGCCGAGGAACGGCTGCAATTGCATCGACCAGTCGCGCAAGTTGTCCATATCCTCGCGCGGCACGCCGAGCAGATCCATAATCACGCTGGCGGGCAGGGGATTGGCAAATTCGCTGATGCACTCGAACTGCCCGTCACTGCGCGCCGCAATCCGGTCCAGCAGACCGTCGGCCAGTTCGGTGATGCCGTCTTCCAGATCGCGCATCACGGCGGGGGTGACGACCTTGTTGAGCAAGGTGCGCAGCCGGGTGTGATCGGGCGGATCCTTGAACACGACCCAGGTGTTGAGATAGCGGATCAGGTCGTTCAGGCGCGCGCGCTCTTCGCCCTGCTGGCTTTCGAAAAACGGGGTCAGCCGGTCCGACGTAACCCCGCTGTTCATCTGCACCGACTTCACATCGTCATGCCGTGTCAGCACCCAGCCCTTGAGCAGCGGCGACCAGTGCACCGGGTCTTCGGCTTGCAAGCGCAGCAACGTCTCCAGCGGGCGCTGGATGACGTTCGGATCGCGCGGATCGAAGACCAGACTTGTGGTGGGCATAATGGTTGGAAAGCTCCGAATTTCGTCCTTTGGCTATCACCCGGCTCTTGCCATAGCAATCGCTTGTTTGGTAGCATCCCGTCAAGGCGCAAGGCAGGCGGGCAGGGCCCGCAACACCCAAGCACAAGCGCCGCGGGAGAAAAGAGATGCTGAAGCTTGTTGCCGTGTGGTCGGCGCCAAAGCCCGAAGACCGCGATGCCTTTGAAACCGCCTATGCCAATGTGCATGCGCCGCTCGCCCGCGCGCTGCCAAACCTCACCAGCCTCGATACCATCCTGGTCAGCGAGGGCCTCGAAGGCGTGCCGGCAGACGCCTACCGTTTTGCGATCATGACCTGGGCGGACAAGGCCGCGATGGAGCGTGATGAGCAGACGCCGGAATGGCTCGCGCTGCGCACCGATGCTGGCGGGATGATCGAGCGTTTCGGCGTGACGCTGACCTCGTCCGTCGGCCACGACGGCTAGGCGCGGGCACCATGTCCATTCTCGTCACCGGCGGTACCAAGGGTATCGGCCTTGCCATCGCGCGGCGCTTTGCGAAGCCCGATACAGATGTCTTTCTGAACTTCCGCGCCGATCAGGATGCGGCGGCCACGGCGAAGACGGAGATCGAGGCGGCGGGCGCGCGCTGCCATCTCATTCAGGGCGATGTGAGCACGCCCGAGGGTGCCAAGGCGGTGCTCGCCGCTGTTGCCGCGCAGACCGACCGGCTGGACCAGCTGGTGCACTGCGCTGTGAAGGTGCTTCCCGAACCGCTCCTCACCATCGATCCGGTCGCCTTTACCGAGGCGATCAACCTCAACGGCACGGCGCTGGTCTATCTGGCGCAGGCCGCAGTGCCGTTGTTTCGGCACGGCAGCACCGTGTTTTTCCTGTCGAGCCGGGGCAGCCGCACCGTCATCCCGAACTATGCAGCGGTCGGTGCGGGCAAGTCGCTGGCGGAAAGTCTGATCCGCTACCTTGCGCAGGAACTCGCGCCGCTGGGCGTACGGGCAAACTGCGTCGCGCCCAGCGCGGTCGATACCGAGGCGCTGCGGCAGGTCTATGGCGCCCAGACCGAAGAGATCATGCGCCAGTCCGCGGCCGCCAGCCCCAGCGGGCGCAATGTCGTCGATGACGATTATTGCAGCCTGATCGAATATCTCGCCAGCCCCTCAGCCGCGATGATCCAGGGGCAAGTGGTGTTCGTCACCGGCGGGGCGTATCTCGCGGCTTAACAATAACTCGTCACCCCCGCGAAGGCGGGGGTCCAGAGCGGCGGGCGCTTCCGCCGGCTTGTGCCGCCCTGGTTTCCCGCCTGCGCGGGAATGACGAAAGTGATTGTTAAAGCAGCGAGTGTCGCAGTTCGCGCTTGAGGATCTTGCCGCTGGCGTTGCGCGGCAGATTCTCGGCGAACACCACCTGCTTGGGGATCTTGAAGCCCGAGAGGTGGCCAGCGCAGTGTTCCAGCACGCCCTGCACGTCGAGGGTGTGCCCCTCGCGCAGCACGATCACTGCGGTGACCGCCTCGATCCATTTGGGATCGGGCATGCCGATCACTGCCACTTCGCTGATCGCGGCGTGTTGGTAGAGCACTTCCTCCACCTCGCGTGAGGCGACGTTTTCGCCGCCGGTCTTGATCATGTCCTTCTTGCGGTCGACGACGGTGATGTAGCCTTCCGCATCCGCTACGCCGAGATCGCCGCTGTGGAACCAGCCGCCTGCAAAGGCTTCGGCGGTGCGCTGCGGATCGTTCCAGTATCCGCTGAGCAATTGCGGCGAGCGGTGCACAATCTCGCCGATCTCGCCGGGCGCCACCGGCACCATTGCATCATCGACGATTTGCGTCTCGACATGCAGTGTCGGGCGGCCGGCCGAGCCCAGCCGCGCAGCGTGTTCCTCGGGAAACAGGATCGTCGCGACCGGCGCAATCTCGGTCTGGCCATAGAGGTTCCACAGGCGCAATTGCGGCAGCCGCTCGCCCAGTTCGCGCAGCACTTCGACCGGCATGATCGAGGCGCCGTAGTAGCCCTTTTCCAGCGCCGAGAGATCGCAGCTAGCCATCGCAGGTGCGCGCAGCAGCGATATCCACACCGTCGGCGGCGCGAAGAACGAGGTGATCTCATGCTGCGTCAGAAGCTGCAGCACATTGTGCGCAGCAGGCGAGCCGGTAATCACGTTGCGCGCGCCGACATGCAGCGCCGGCCCGATCATACAATCAAGCTGCGCGCAGTGGAACAGCGGCATGGCATGGAGCGCGACTGTATCACGCGTCCATTCGCAATCGATGATGCAGCTCTGATACTCCCAGAGCACGCTGTTGTGCGAAAGCATCGCGCCCTTGGGCCGGGATTCCGTCCCGCTGGTATAGACGATCTGCAGCAAGTCCTCGCCGCCGCGCGTTTCAGGTTCGAGTGGATCGTCGCAGAGCAGCGATGTCCATGAATGCATGCCGGCGGGGGGCGGCACATTCTCGCCATCGATGCCCAGTACGTGCTCAACTTGCTCGCTGCGCGCAGCAAGTCCGACTTCGGCAGTGGTTTGATCCACAAACAGCACCCGCGCGCCTGAGTGATCGAGGATGAAGCGCACGTCATCGGCGTTCAGCATGAAATTGATCGGCACCAGCACGGCATCGGCCCGCGCAATGGCAAAGCGCAGCGCGATGAAGGCATGGCTGTTGCGCGCCAGAATCGCGACCCGGTCGCCGGGCGCAATACCAAGACGGCGCAGGCCGGAGGCCAGCCGGTCCACCTCGCGGCGAAACTCGGCATAGCTCCATGTCACATCGCCGCAGATGATCGCGGTGCGCTCCCCGTGACGTTCGGCCGCGCGGGCCAGCATGGCCGAAAGCGATTGGGTCCGGGCCCGGGCAATGACCGCATCAGGCAGGGGGGCGATTGGATCCGGGTTCATGTGGCGCTTTCGGTTCAGACAGGGAGGTCACGTGTGCAGAAGGCAAAAAAAAGGGAGCAGCGCAATCACGCGCTGCTCCCTTCGCAAAACGTATGCTTACTTGAGGCGCACCTTGAGCGACACGCCATAGGTTGCCGGCATGCCGGTCGCCTGCGTGATGATGTTGTTGTACGAGATCTTGTTCTGCACGTTGAACGTGTTGAACACGTTCTTGCCCCATGCCGAGACCGTCAGACGCTCACCCGGGAAGGTGTAGCCGATGCGGGCATCGACCAGCGCATAGCCGTCGATCCGGAACGCGGTGCGGTCCAGCCAGCGGTTCACGCCATTGTTGGGGATCTGCAGATCGCTGCCCGCGATGTAGGCATCCTGATAGGTGCGATAGTTGATGCCTGCGCCAACGAACACCTCGCCTCCCGCGCTGGTGGGCATGCGGTAGTCGATGTCGCCAACCAGCGACCACGACGGCGCGAAGGGCAGGCGGCTGCCGGCAAAGTTCTTCTGCGCGCCGAACACCGTGATGCCCGAGTACTCGTCGACCTTGGTCTTGAGGTAGCTCATCGATCCCGAAAGCGTCAGCCCGGCGGTCGGGCGCACGGTCACTTCTGCCTCGACACCGAAGATGTGCGACTTGGGCACGTTGTCGAGCCGCTGCAGCAGGCCGAACAGTGCGGTGTTGACCGTGCCCTGGATCTGCTTGTCGCGGTAGTCCTGATAGAACACCGCACCCGCAAGCGAGATGGCGTTGTCTGCAAGCCGGGTCTTCACGCCCGCTTCATACGACGTCACCGATTCCTGCTTGGCCGGCTTGAACACTTCCTGCGTTGCGCCGGTGATCACCGGGAACGCACCCGCCTTGTAGCCGCGCGAGATGTTCGCATAGAGCAGCGTCGTGTTGTTGGGCTTGAAATCGAGGCCCGCGCGCCAGGAAACGTTGTCTTCCTTCAGCGTGATGTTGATCGGATCGCCCGGCAGGCTCTGGGCGTTGAGCGAGATGCAATCGCCGGGGCCGATCGGGATGTCCTTTCCGCCCAGCAGATTGCCGAGCAGGCGGAACAGCGATGAAAGCTGCTGGTCGCCCGTCGTGTCCGAACCGCACATGCGGTTCTTGTTCTTCGAGCTGGTGTAGCGGATGCCGGCCTTGAAGGTCAGCTGCTCGGTCAGATCGTATTCGCCGTTGGCAAAGGCGGCGATGTTGTCCATCCGGCCGCGGTTCTGCACGTTGGATTCGTGGATGAAGTTGGTGCCGGCGTTGCTCAGCGAGTTGTCACCATAGGTGATGATCTGAAGCTCGTTGACCTTGCTGTGGTTGTAGTTCGCACCCACCGTCCAGCGGAAACGTGTCCCCGATGCCGAAGCGTTCGAGATGCGCAGTTCCTGGTTGAAGTCGTCGATCGTGCCCTCGCCGCGCGGGTTGTCGACGAGTTCATACTGCGAACCGTCGAGGTCGAACGCCATCTTCTGCGTAAGGTGGTTGAAGGTGGTGATCGAGGTCACGGCAACGTCGTCGGTCACGTTGTAGTCGGCGCGCAGGAAAGCCTGGAACAGCTTGCGATTGCCGCGCGGACGGCCGGATTCGGTGTCAGACTGCGTGCCCACACCGCGGCGGCCCGAATTGGACCAGTTTGCCGCGCGAAGATCACGCGGGGCGAGGGGAGCGTTGAGTTCTTCAGGCGTCGGCGCTGCCGGGTTCGAAGGCAGCGAGGCAATGATCTGCAGCGCCTGCGGGTCCGAACGGTCGACCGAACCATTGAGGTTCAGCTCGAACTTGAGATTGTCCGAGGCCTGCCAATCGGTGATCAGGCGGGCGGCAATGTAGTTCTGCTCGCCGTTCTTGTCGGCCCGCGTGAAGTTGTACTGCCAATCGTCGCGGTGCATCGCATCGACGGCGAGGCGCATGCCGACCGTCTCGCTGATCGGGCCGCTCATGAACATCGTGCCGTGCACTTCGTTGAAGCGGCCGTAGTCCAGGTTGAAGCCGGCCTGCAGCTCCTTGGTGGGCTTGGCGGCAACAAAGTTGATCGCACCGCCGGTCGAGTTCTGGCCGAACAGAGTGCCCTGCGGACCCTTGAGCACTTCGACGCGCTCCAGATCATACATCGAATGGCCGGCGAGCACCGGGAAAGGCATCGGCGCCTGATCGAGCGAGAGGCTGACAGCGGGGTAAACGCCGAGCGAGTCCGCGTTGAAACCGATGCCGCGCAGGGTGAACACCGGCGTGCCGTGGGTGGAGGGGGCCAGCGCAAGGTTGGGAACCGCCTTGGCCAGTTCGTCCAGACGCACGATGCCGCGCTTGTCGAGCAGGGTCGTGTCGAACGCGACGACGCTGGCGCCGACCTTGCTGATGCTTTCGTTGCGCTTGTTGGCCGTCACGATGATTTCGCCGACGGGGGCCTCTTCTGCCGCAGCAGCTTCAGCAGCGGGGGCCGCGTATGCGGGCTGCGCAATGCTGGCGATGCCGATTGCGGTGGATGCAGCCAGAACGCTGCGCCGGATCTTGTTCATTTCCCTCTCCTTTGGTGTGTCGTTTTATCGTTGTCGTTGAAACAGGTGGCGGCGGTCAGCCGTGGAGCAAGTCTCCAAAGGCGGTGATCGCGCGCCGCAGAATGCGGTCGGCCGTGGGGAAGGCGGCGCGCATCGTCGCCAGCCCGTGGATCAGGCCCTTGGCCTCGATGAATTGGACCTCCATGCCCAGCTCCGCGATGCGGCCAACCATGGCCCGGCCCTGATCGCGCAGCGGATCGAGCCCCGCGGTCAGGATCACGGTCGGCGGAAGATCCGCCGGCATCGGGTGCAACAGCGGCGATGCGGCAGCGCCCGCGGCCATGCCTGCCTCGGGCAGGTAATCCGCGGCAAAGCGCGCCAGCAGCTTGGCATCGAGGATGAACCCTTCGCCAAACGCCTTGTACGAGCCCTTGTCGGGCGCCGTGCAATCGAGCCAGGGGTAGATCAGAAGCTGCGCCTTGACCGTGTCGGAGCCCAGCGTGGCAGCGACGTAGAACGCCAGATTGCCGCCCGCGCTGTCGCCCGAGGCGGCAAGCCCGGTAACCGGTGCCTCCAGCCCGGCGGGGCTACCCAGCACGAACTGCGCCGCCGCAAGGCAATCGTCATGCGCGGCGGGGAAGGGGGCTTCAGGCCCCATGCGATAGTCCACCGCCACCACGCGCAGGCCGGTCAAGGCCGCGATCGTGGTGCACACCGGGTGGTGCGTTTCCAGGTCCCCGATCACCCAGCCGCCGCCGTGCATGTAGAGGATGACCGGTCCCGCCACGGCATCGCCCGGAAAATAGGCGCGCAGCGGGCATGGGCCGCCGGCCAGATCGGTCCAGCGCACGCTGGCCTCGGGCGGTGTATCGAACAGGGCGCCCATCTGGAGGTAAGTGGCCCGCATGTCGGCTGCCGACATATCCGCCAGATGCGGGCCGCCTTGCGCGGCAATGCCGGCGAGCACCGCCGCAGTTTCGGGAAGAACGAAGGGTTGTTCCATCAAAGGGTTCCTGCCTTCTGCAAAAACAGACCAAGCCCGTGCGATGCACAGGCGCGAGGGAGAGCGAAACCGTGCGGCAGCAGGACCTGCTGCCGAATGCGCGACCCGGCATACACCGTTGTCGCGTCAAGTGTCTGTAAAATAAGAAACTCTCCGGATTTTTTTCTTATCTACCGGAAAAGTTAGGCGAAGTTCCGGGGCGGCGCCATGACGCTGCGCGCCAAGTTATTGACGGATGTGGCCAGCGAACGCTAGGCTGCAGCAAAAAGGCAGCATAACGACAATCAGGAGAGGGATGGGTCATGGACTCCAACGCACTCTACGCAACGTTGCCGGATCTGAGCGCGCGGATCATGCGCAACGCCTTGGTCAGCGAAGCAAAGGTCGATTGGGACGAGTTCTGCCGTAGCAGCCATGTCCGTCCGGTTCGGTTTGACGAACAGGCGCGCGATCTGCTGGCGCAGGAAGAGATGCTGCTGCAGAAGGCGTTCGCCGATTGCACCGCGAACGCGCGCAATATCTGGTTCGATGTCGGCCTGCGCTATCGCGCGATCAAGTATGGCGAGCTTGGCCTCGCGATGATGACCGCGCGCACGCTGGGCGAGGCGCTCCAGATTGCCTGCCGCTGCCAGTCGCTGACCTACTCCCTGATCAACTACCGCTATGTCGCTGCTCCCAATGGCGCGTTTGCGATGATCGGCAGCTGCGACAAGCTGAGCGAGCAGATGCACGATTTCACGCACTATCGTGATCTTGGCGCGATCCGCACTTTGGTGGCCGATCTCATGGGCGGCGAACTGCCGCTCGAACGCGTAACCCTGACCACGCCCCCGCCGCCGGACTGGGCCCTGCAGCGCCGCCACTTTTCCTGCCCGGTCGAATTCAATGCAGACCTCACGCAGTGGGTCTTCAAGCCGGGTGCGGCCAATCTGCCGCTGCCGATGGCCGATAGCGATCTGGTGACGCTCTACAGCTCGCGCTGCGATATCATGTTGCGGCGTGCCCAGGCGGACAGCACGATCAAGGGGCGGCTGGCCGCGCGGCTCAGGAATTGCGAAAGCGAGTTTCTCACGGCAGGCGAAGCGGCGCGGATGCTCGCTTTGTCCGAGAGGACGCTGCACCGTCGCCTCGCCGAAGAAGGCACACGCTTTTCGGCCATGGTCGATGAGGCGCGCTATGGCCGCGCGCGCGAACTGCTGATGGACGGGCGCGTTTCCATCGAACGGATTGCGACGGCGGTCGGCTTTGCCGAACCATCGAGCTTTTCCCGCGCATTCAAGCGCTGGTCGGGCATGGGCGCGCTGGAATACCGGCGGCAGACCCAGGACAAAGGCGGCCGGACGCTTTAACGCCCGGCCGGTCCTTCTCAGCTATAGGCGAACTCTTCGCCGTCCAGATTGATCGCCGGGATATCGACGGCTTCGCGCCAGTAGTCCTGCGTGTGGCGCCATTCGGGCTGATCGCCCAGTCGCTTGGGCAGCTTGTCCATATCGCGCACGAGGTAGCTGGGGTTGAAGTTGTCGTCCTCGATCCAGGGCTGAAGCGTTTCGCCAGCCAGCGCGGGCGGGATCACGATGTTCACTTCAGACATGCCCTTGGCGTCCATGTGCCGCAGCATGCCGCACACGAAATCGCCCAGCAGATCGACCCGCAGCGTCCAGGCCGCGCGGAAATAGCCGAAGACCCAGGCCATGTTGGGCACGCCTTCGAACATCATGCCGCGATAGGTCGCCTTCTGTGACCAATCGACCGCCACTCCGTCCACTTCGAACGTGATGCCGCCCATGACCAGCAGATTGAAGCCGGTTGCAGCCATCACGATGTCTGCCTCCAGATCCCCGCCCGATCCGAGATGGATGCCGCCGGGGGTGAAGTGGTCGATCGTATCGGTGACGGCGCTGACTTTGCCCTCGCGGATCGCGGTGAACATGTCGCCATCGGGAATGAAGGCCAGGCGCTGCTGCCAAGGCCTGTAGCGCGGGGTAAAGTCTGGCTCGAACTCGAAGTCCGGCCCGGCATACTCGCGGATCAGCGCCTTAAGTTCCTCGAACACCAGGTCCGGTTCCTCGCGGGCCCGGCGGTCGAGTTGCTTGAGGTTGTAGAGGTAGTCGAGCCGCACACAGCGGTGCACCGTATCCTCGTCCACGCCGATTTCGCGCAGCCGGTCCGCAAGGTCGCTGCGATTGGGGTAGCAATAGAAATAGGTAGGCGAGCGCTGCAGCATGGTCACGTGCTCGGCCTTTTGCGCCAGCACCGGGATCACCGTGGCCGCGGTCGCGCCCGAGCCGATGACCACGACCTTCTTGCCCGCATAGTCGATGCTGTCATCCCACTTCTGGGCGTGGACCAGCAGGCCCTTGTAGTTTTCCATGCCCGGCCATGCCGGTGTGTAGGGGTTGTGGTGGTCGTAGTACCCTTGGCACATCCACAGGAAGTTGGCGCGGTAGGTCGGCCCCACTCCGCCTTCGCTGGTGCGGGTTTCAACGGTCCACAGCTTCTCGGCGGTCGACCACGAACAGCGCGTGATCAGCGTGCCGAAGCGGATCGAACTGGCGAGATCGTTCTCGGTCAGCACATCGCGCAGATACTTGCGGATTTCCTCGGCGGTGGCGATTGGCGGGCCGACCCAGGGCTTGAAGCGGTAGCCGAAGGTATAGAGATCGGAATCCGACCGGACGCCCGGGTACTTGTGCGTGTGCCACGTGCCGCCGATGTCGTCCTTCGCCTCAAGGATGGCGAAGCTCTTGTCGGGGTTTTGGGTCTTGAGGTGATACGCGCTGCCGATGCCGGAAATGCCGGCGCCGATGATCAGGACATCGAAATCCTGAACCTTGCTGCCCGCATCCTGCTGCGGTCTTTCCATAACTTCGGTCACATCACACTCCCATTCGGCCTGTTCCCGGCTGCGTATCGGATCGCGCCGGATATCTTGTCCGAATTTCGCCATGACGGCGCGGGATGCAACGTCGCAAGCCGCCAACAAACTGGCCGGGCCCGCCATTCCGATTGAATGCCTGGGAAACGGGCCGGCCCGTGCAGAGCCGGCCCCTCGGCGTCAGAGCCCTGCGCCCGCCCGAATTTCCTCGATCAACTCGAAGTGGAACGCCAGCATCCGGTCGTCCGGCTGCTGCGGCCCGAAGAAGTCCATTTCGGGATCGACCACTTCGGTCCGCACACCCGCCAGCGCCTCGATCAGCGAGTGGCCGCAGAACGGCACATAGGCTTCCGAATAGCCGCCTTCGTGCACCACCGCGAGGCGGCCGCCGCACAGCTCGTCCGCCACCTTGATCATGCGCTCGGTCATCGCGCGGTAGCTTTCCGAATGCAGCATCTGCCGCGCCAGCGGATCGGCGGCATTGGCATCAAGGCCGCTGGCAATCACGATCAGATCGGGCTGGTAGCGCTGCAGCGCCGGGATCACCACGCGGTCGAGCGCGCGCAGATAGGTCTCGTGGCCACTTCCGGCGGGAAGCGGCACGTTGAGATTGGCGCCAAGGCCGTCCCCTTCACCGCGATCTTCATGGCCGCTGTAGCCCGGCGGGAAGCAGCGGTCCTGATGGATCGAGATCGTCAGCACATCGCCCCGGTCATAGAAGATGCTCTGTGTGCCGTTGCCATGGTGCACGTCCCAATCGACCACTGCCACTTTACCAAGGCCGTGCCGCGCCTTGGCGGCGTCGATGGCGATGGGAATGTTAGCGAGAAGGCAGAAACCCATCGGCTGATCGGCAAGGCAGTGATGCCCAGCCGGGCGGCACAGCGCATAGGAATTGCGTGCGCGGCCCGTCACCACCGCGTCCACCGCTTCGATGGCAAGCCCTGCCGAAAGCGTCGCAAGCTCGAAGCCGCCCTTGCTGAAGGGTGCAAAGAGGCCGAGTTCGCCGCCGCCCGCGTCGCTCACGCGCTTGAATTCGTCGATATAGCTGGCGGGATGGATGCGCAGCAGATCCTCACGCGTGGCATGCGCTGCGCTGCGGACCTCGAGATGCTGGTCGAGCCCTGAGGCGCGCACCAGATTGAGCAGACGGCGCTTCGAGGCCGGTGTATCGGCACCATAGCTGCCCGAAGGCGGCTCGACCCAATCACCGATCGGGAAAAACAGCGCCTGCACACCGGTGCAGTGCCAGAAAGTGCGCTCGTCGGTCAGAAACAGCGTTGCGTCGCTCATGTGGTCTCTCCCTCGTATTGTATGGTTATCCGCACCTTGGCCGGGTGCATTTTGCGAAACCGGTATAATCGCCGGATCCGGGCCGGAAACTCTGAAATCGAAGAGCGTGTGCGGCACCGGCTCGGAAGAAGCGGCCCGCGTTTTCGATAAGGGCAGGGGGTGGCCGAACCTGCCGGATTGCGCTTTGCGGCCATAAGGCATGGGCGGCGCGCGCTCTGGCTTGGCCGAAGCGGCCATTCTGCGCAGCAGCGGGCACAGCCCTGCGGCGGGGCAGCCGCCGTCCAGCCCCCTTCCACCCGGCCGCCGGACATGCCACATCGCTGGGCGGGAGAGCGTGAGCAATGAGCTGGCAAGCCGAAATCGATGAACTGCGCCGCCGTGAGGCGATGGCCGAGAAGATGGGCGGCGCCGAAAAGGTTGCGCGCCAGCACGGGCGCGGAAAACTGGATGCGCGGGCGCGGATCGCGGGCCTTGTCGATGCCGGATCGTTTCGCGAGATCGGCAAGATCGCCGGCAAGGGCCACTATGACGGCGATGGCCATCTCACCAGCCTCAGCCCCTCGAACCTGATCTTCGGCCGCGCCGATATCGAAGGCCGCCCGGTGGTTGCATCGGCAGATGATTTCACCGTGCGCGGCGGGGCGGCGGACGCGGCCATCTATCGCAAGTTCACCCAGTGCGAGAAGATGGCGCATACGCTGGGCATTCCGATCATCCGCATGATCGACGGCACGGGCGGCGGCGGCTCTGTGCGCACGCTGGAGGACATCGGCGCGACTTATGTTCCCGCCGTGCCCGGCTGGTCCGATGTCATCCACAACCTCGATAGCGTCCCCGTGGTCGCGCTGGCGCTGGGGCCGACAGCGGGTCTGGGCGCGGCGCGGGTTGTGGCGAGCCACTATTCGATCATGGTCAAGGGCCTCTCGCAGCTCTTCGCCGCCGGCCCTGCGGTGGTCGAGGCTTTGGGTGAGGCGAGCGACAAAGAAAGCCTTGGCGGCAGCGCCATCCACACCCGCAACGGCGTGGTGGACGAAGAGGTCGCCAGCGAAGCCGAAGCCTTCCAGCGCGCGCGCCGTTTCCTTTCCTATCTCCCCAGTCGTGCCGGCCAGAGCGCGCCGCGCACCAAGCCGCGCGATCCGGTGGAGCGCCGCGAGGACTTTCTGCTGTCCGCCGTCCCGCGTGATCCCAAGCAGGTCTATTCGATGCGCCGCGTGGCCGAAGCCGTGGCCGACAAGGGCAGCGTGTTTGAAATGGGCCGCCAGTGGGGCCGCGCTGCGATCACCGCCTTTGCCCGGTTCGATGGCTGGCCGGTGGCGCTGCTTGCCAGCGATCCCAGCTTTCTCGGCGGATCGTGGGAAGCGCGCACCTCAGAAAAGGTCGAGCGTTTCGTGAAGCTGGCCGATCAGTTCCGCCTGCCGATCATCCATCTGGTGGACAACCCCGGCTTCATGATCGGCCTTGCCGCTGAAACCAGCGGCACGATCCGCTACGGCGTGCAGGCGATGAATGCGATCTACCGCGCGAAAGTTCCGCTCGCCTCGGTAATCGTGCGGCGCGCTTATGGCATTGCCGGCAGTGCGATGAGCAATGCCGATGCCTTCCAGTACCGCTTCGCCTGGCCATCGGGCGATTGGGGAAGCCTGCCGATCGAAGGCGGGATCGAAGTCGCCTACAAGTCCGAGCTCGAACAGGCCGAAGACCCGGCGGCGCATCTTGCGGCGATCCGCGACCGGCTGGACAGGGTTCGCTCGCCCTTCCGCACCGCGGAACACTACGGCGTGGAAGACATTATAGACCCGCGCGATACGCGCCCGCTCCTGTGCGAATTCGCTTGGTTGGCTTGGGCGAAGCTGGGCACTGCCTGAACGGGCCGCGCGCCTATCCCGCTCAGGCGGGAAGGGGCAGCAGCACTTCAAGCAGCTTGTCGATCTTGACCGTGGCGATGGTCGAGAACGTGTCGGAAATGGCATAAGGCAGCACGATCCGGCTGCCGACTTTCATCGCCCCGCAGGAATAGACGACATTGGGCACATAACCTTCGCGCTCTGACTTTTCGGGCTGCACCAGCGGCACGCGGGCGCGGCCGATGACGCGGGAGGGGTCCTGCTTGTCGAGCAGGACGGCGCCGATCGAATAGCGGCGGATCGGCCCCACGCCATGGGTGAGCAGGAGCCAGCCCTCGTCGAGTTCGATGGGAGAGCCGCAATTGCCGATCTGGACGAACTCCCACGGATATTCCGGGCGCAGGATCGGCGTGCCGAGGCCCCAATCGAACAGGTTGTCCGAATAGACCAGATGCAGGCTCTCGTTGTCGTAGCGCGCGATCATGGCATAGCGGCCGCCGATCTTGCGCGGAAACAGCGCCATGCCCTTGTTGACCGCAGCCGGGCCCGTGAGCGGGGTGAGGCGGAACGAGACAAAGTCCTCCGTCTCGATCAGTTCGGAGCGAATTTCCCGCCCGTTGTAGGCAGTGTAGGTGGCGTAATACCGGGTATGCCCATGATCCTCGAAGGCGACAAAGCGGGCATCCTCGATCCCGTTGGACTGCGCTTCGGTGACAGGGAAGATCACGCGCTGCGAGATATTGGTTTCGGCACCGAAGGCGAGGTCGATGGTATCGCCGACGCGCCGCGTGACTTCGGGCAGGCAGGCCAGTCGCACGGGCGGCTCGATGCTGATCTCGCCTTCGCCGCTGATCGTGCCGCGCCGGAACGTGAGGGAGGAGATATGCCCTTCGCCCACCGCGCGCAGCGAAAGGATGAAGCGCATGCTGCCCGGCTCCACGGCGGTCTGGTCCGGGTGGGGCACGATGCTGGGATTGAACAGGGCTGCCGCTTCGAAGCTGTATTCATTGAGAAAATAGGCACCGATCAGGCAGCGCTGCGTAGGCGTGAAGGCCGTATGGCTGGCAAAGACCCGGTCCATCTCGGCAGCCCGCCGTTCGAAGGTGTCCACCAGATTGCGGGGCGGATCGTCGAAGTTGTCGAGCACGGTAGCCAGCACCGCCTGCGCCTCGGCATGGTCCAGCGCCATAACCCTTGCGACAATGTGATTGGCGCGGGTCGTATCGATGGGGTTGTAATCGCGCGGCTCGATCGCGGGGCGGAACGCGCGCACGATCACGCGTGAGGGATCGGGCTGGAGGTGGAGCGGATGGCGGTTGAAAAAGGGGCTGTCGGTCATGCCTGGGCGCTGGCCGTGAAGGCATTGGGCCGGCTACTGATGGCGGCTGCGGGGTGCTGGGCCATCACAGCCGGGAAGCGGTGCATGTCGGCCAGCGCCATGAGGTAGGACAGCAGCGATTCCGCGCCCCGGTTTTCGTTGGCGCGATCAGGATGCAGGCCATCGCGGCAGCTTCCGGTGAGAGGGTCGACAAGGACTTCGCCAAGATCATTGGCACCGGCGAACCAGGCAAAGGCGCGCGCCGCCTCGGCCTGCCAGAACGGTCCCGGCTCGGCCGCGCTGGCGGCAAGGCACGCAGCAACGGTGGCGCAGGCTTCCAGCGGTTGCTGGTCGAAGTGGTGCGGTTCGCGCGTGGTTAGCAGGAAGCCCGCCGATCCCACCGGGCGGAAATGGCCGCCGGGCGCGGTCTGCTGCGCCATCAGCCAGCGCAGCGTATCAAGCCCCGCCTCGATGAGGTCTGGCGCCGCGCAGTCCCGTCCGGTCTTGATCAGCGCTTCGCACAGGCGCGCATTGTCATATGTCAGCCGATCTTCGAACCAGATCCAGTCCTCGCGGCGGCAGTTCAGCAGCAAGTCCTGCAGCCGTTCGGCAAGCATGAGGCCGATGTGCCGCGCCTTGCGATCAAACGGGCGCCGCGCGCAATAGCCGTGCAGGCCCAGCAAGGTGAAGGCCCAGGCGCGCGGTGATGTGAACGCCTCGACCGGCTCCAGAGCCTTGGCAAACAAGTCGGTTGCCCACTGCGCAAGGTCGGTGTCCGTGCTTTCGGCGGCGGTGTTGCCCAGCGCCCACAAGGTCCGGCCGTGGCTGTCCTCTGATCCGAACTCTTCCAGCCAGCGCCGGTCAAAGCCCATGAAATTGCGGAAACGCGCACGATCCGGGTTCCAGCCATGCTGGATAAAGGCGGCAAAGCGCAGCGGCTGGATGGTCGGTGTTGCGCCAAGGGGCGTGTTGCCAAGTGCGTTGCAAACTAGCAGCGCCCGGGCGTTGTCATCGATGCAATAACCGTGATGGCGATCGGGGATGCCGCCGATGGCATGCTGAAACAGGCCGGTATCGTCGCACATCGTGGCAAAATGTGTGAGCGGCAAAGCAGGCAGCGCCGGCTCCGGCCGCAAGCACGCAGCCCGAAACGCCGCGCGGTAGTCGGCGGCGGTACTGGCCCAGGTCATCGGCCGGCTTGCCCGGTAGGCGGCCTGCCCCATGGCAAGGCGCGCCGTATCGTCGGTCAGCAGGCCTGCCACAGCGGCGCCGAGGCTGGCGGGATCGTTGAAGGGAACCAGCACGCCCGAGCCATCGGCAAGTAGTTCGGCCGCATGCCAATAAGGCGTCGATACCACGGGCCGGCCAAGCCCGTGCGAATAGGCCAGAGTGCCCGATGTCATCTGCGTTTCGACGAGGTAGGGCGTCACGTAGATGTCGCACATGCGGATATGTTCGAGCAGTTCAGGCCGGTCGGCAAAGCGGTTGAGGAACACCACATGGCCATCGAGCCCGAGCGCATGGACGCGTGCGATGAGGCTTTCGCGATAGGCTTCGCCTTCGCTGCGCAGCAGCGCGGGATGCGTCGCGCCCATCACGACATAGACCGCATCGGGCGCGGCGGCGAGCACCAGGGGCATGGCCTCGATCATCACCTCGATGCCCTTGTTCGGGCTGATCAGGCCGAACGTGAGGATGACCCGGCGTTCGGCAAAGCCCAGCTTGCGCTTGGCATCGCCTGAGGCGGCCAGCGGCACATCGGGAATGCCGTGCGGTATCACCGTGATGAGCGCGGGATCGGCGCCATAGGTGTCCACAAGGATCGCGCGGGCCTTGCGGGCCATGACCACGACCCGCGCCGAGGCGGCGAGAATGGACATCATCACCGCGCGCTGCGCCTCGGTTGGCTTGTCCAGAACCGTGTGCAGGGTGGTGACGAGCGGAATGCGCAAGGCCGCGATCAGGCCCAGCAGATAGTTGCCCGCCTCGCCGCCGAAGATGCCGAATTCATGCTGGAGCGAGGCAACGTCGAAGCCTGCGCTATTGATGTAGTCGGCTGCTTCCAGATAGGCGCCGGGATCGTCCTGCGCGATGTTCCAGCGCACCGGTTCGGCATAGCCGGAAGGGCCGCCCGGATCGCACATCGCCACGACCGCGGTCTCGGCCACATCGGCCTGATCGCGCATCGCCAGCTCTAGATCGGTGGTGAACGTGGCAATGCCGCAGCGCCGGGGCAGGGCATTGCCGATGAACACGATGCGCATCGGTGCGGATGGATCATTGTCCCGTCCGGTGCGGGGGGGCTTGCTCTTGGGCAAGCGGTTGGCCGAGGCGTGAAGCCGGATGAAAGAGACAGTCGGATCGGCCAAGGTGCCGGTTTCCTTTTTGTGGGAGGCAAGGCTCAGGTGGCCTCTTGCGAGCGCTGCGTCTGCCCTCGGAATCTACGCTGACAGCGCGCAGGGCCCCGCTTTCCGGGCATCCGGGCCGGGCGGAGCCGACTGGGTATTTTCCGATCCTGTCGCGCATCCTTGGCGGGGCCTAGGTCTATGTGGCCCGATGCGGCGACCTCCTGATGCGTTCCGCTCAGTTTGGCCGCCCGATCCAGCTTCGCCTTACAAGGAAACCATCCAATGCGCCTATTTGTTCTGGGCCTTGCCGCCACCGGTCTCCTGGCGGGCTGCGCCGATTATGGCGGCGGCCAATCCGTGAATTCGCAGTGGAGAAACTACGACTACAACCGCCCCGATCCCGGCTACGGCGATTATCAGGCTGAGCGCTACTACCGCGAGGATACCGCCCGCTACCGCGAACGGCGCATGAGCAATTCCGAGCGGCTCTATCGAGGCAACGACGGGCGCTACTATTGCCGCCGGTCAGACGGGACCACCGGGCTCGTGGTCGGCGCGATAACCGGAGGCGTCCTTGGCAACGTGATTGCCCCGGGCGGATCGAAGACACTCGGCACGGTGCTCGGCGGCGTTGTCGGCGGTGTGGCCGGCCGCCAGATCGATCGCGGTCGGCAGTCTGCCCGCTGCCGCTGAGGCATCATCCCGTGCCCTCCGCACCGTTCCGATCATCAGAAAAAGGAGCCAACTTCATGCGCTCTATCATGACCATGGCGGCGCTCGTCGCCGCTGCAGTGCCGCTGGCACCCGCAGCGGCGCAAACCACGAGCGCCTATACGGTGAGCGCGGCCCGGCTTTATGCAGGCCCGCAACGCGATTATCCAGGCGTGCGCTATGTCAGCCGCGGCGTCAGGGTCAGTTTGCACGGCTGCCTGCGCGATTGGAGCTGGTGCGATGTCACCTACCGCTCCAATCGCGGCTGGATTGTGGGCAATGCCCTGCGCATAAGCTACGCTGGGCGCCGCCGTAACCTTGCCGCCGAAATGGGCATCGGCGTGATCTCGTTCTCGTTCGGGTCCTACTGGGACAACTACTATCGTGGCCGCAGCTTCTACGGCAATCGTGATCGCTGGCAGACGCAGTATCAGACAGGGTATCGCCCGGAATGGGGCGTGCGGGATCAGGACAGGCGCGGCGACAACCGGCCAGGCTACGACCGGCCAAGCTACAACCGCCCCGGCGATGATCATCCGCGTGCGGACCGTCAACGTGAAAGGCCGCGCAGCAATGCGCAGCTAGTTCCGCAGCAGGCCTGGCCGAACCGGCCAGCTCAGGTGCAGCAGCAGATCATCCGCAAGGCCCCCCAGATCCGGGGTCATGCGCCAGCAACGCCGGGCGGAGGCGAACACAACGCCCATGGCAATGTTGCTCGTCCCCCGCACAACTGAAGAGCTCTCCGGTGCGATTTGCCCTCCCCCCCGCACTATCGGACCGGACACGCGGGGCCGCGCCGGAATTCTTGCCCTGGCAGAGTTCCGGCGCGGTCTTGCAGCCCATCGTCATGACGAAGGACGCAATCTGCATGCGCTTCACTATGATCGGCGCGGTGCTTGCCGCCGCCGCAATGCCCTCTGCGGCTTCCGCTGTGCAGACACGGCTGGGCTATACAGCCTACGCGGTTGAGCTCCACGCCGGTCCGCTTCGCGATTTTCCGAGCGTTCGCTCCGTCAGAGACGGCGCTGCGCTGCAGCTTCACGGCTGCCTGCGCGATTGGAGCTGGTGCGATGTCACCTACCGCTCCAATCGCGGCTGGATTGCAGCAACGGCTCTGCGCGTCAGCGAGACGGGGCACCGCCGCGGGATTGCGGCCGGCAGGGGCATCGCGGTCACGTCGTTCCTGTTCGAGCCGTACTGGGCCAGCAACTATCGCAGCCGGGCGTTCTATGACCAGCGCCAGTTCTGGCAGAACCGCTATGAACGGGACCATCGCCCGGAATGGGGTAAGCGGTACCTGCGCAGCGATGGTCGGCAAAGTCAGGGCTGGTCGGTGCCGGGCGTCGCCGATCAGGAACAGGCAGGACTTGGCGGCGGCGATCAAGCGCACGTCCCGATGGCGCCCTATGCCTTTCCAAGTCACGCGTTCGAGAATCTGCAGGGCAAAGACAGCAAGCCCAGGCTGTCTGGCCCGATGATGACGAGCTCTGCGCAGGACGCCGCGAAGGATAGCGGCGTTCTCAGGCAAAAATCCCAGACCTCGAAGTGATGCGCCAGTCCGATCTGACACCCCCTCCCGCCAGATCGAATCGGCGCGTCCGGGATCGCGCCGGAATTCCTGCTTCGGCAGAATTTCCGGCGCGGTCTTCCCATCCACCACGGGCTCTCGAACGCTGAGGCCCGCCTAGGAGAACACCATCATGCCGCTGATCAATCTCATTCTCGTTCTGGTCGTGGTCGGGGTCATTCTCTGGCTGATCAACACCTATCTGCCGATGGACGGCAAGATCAAAGCCATCCTCAACGGCGTGGTCGTGATTGCGGTGGTGCTGTGGCTGCTCCGGGTGTTCGGCCTGCTGTCCTCGCTGGATGGCGTCCGTCTCGGCTAGCAAATGCGCCGATGCGATTTCCAGCGGCCTCCGCACGCGGCGCGTGCGGAGGCCGCATGACCATGACACCATTCGGAGTGGGGTGTTCGCCTGCGACTATGGTAGTCATACCTATCACAAGGGGCATGACATGACACAGCGACTCCATCGCACGGCCCTCTGGCGCAAGCCCCTCTGGCAAACGGCCCTGCGGCCCACAGCCCTCCGGCCCACGAGGTTTTACGCCTCGGCCGCCCGGTGGTAAGCACACTGCGCGAAGCCATCGGCGCATCGCAGCGGAAAGACTTGCCGCCAAGACAAGTGCTTCCGATCATTGCCATCGGCGCGTCGGCTGGAGGGCTGGAGGCAGCGTCGCGTCTGTTCGATGCGCTGCCGGCCGCCACCGGCTGCGCCTTCATTGTTGTCCAGCATCTCGATCCGAACCACGAAAGTATGATGGTCAGCTTGCTGGGCGATCACACCGCCATGCCCGTGGCCGAAGCCGCGCATGGCTGCCCGCTGGCGGCGGACCATGTTTATGTCATCCCTCCCGGCCGGTATCTTTCCGTCAGTGCGGGCACCTTGCGGCTTTCCGCGCCCGAAGTGGGCCACGGCGCGCGCCTGCCGTTCGATGGGCTGATCCGCTCGCTTGCAGCCTCGTGCGGCAAGCAAACCGCGGCGGTTGTCCTGTCCGGCAACGGCGGCGATGGCAGTGGCGGTTTGGCCGCGCTCCATGCGGCGGGCGGGCTGATCCTTGTCCAGGCGATCACCGAGGCTGAGCATCCCGAGATGCCGCAAGCCGCGCTCGATACCGGGCTGGCCGATGCGGCCCTGCCGATTGCCGCCATGCCCGATGCGATCACGGCCTTTGCCGCGCGCGTCACGCGCCCCGGCTTCGTGGCAGGCCCGGTCGCCCCGCTTGATGGGGCCGAGGGGCTGGCCGCGATCATCGCGGCGCTGAAGCACACACCGGGCCAGGATTTCAGCCAGTACAAGCCCGGCACGATATCCCGTCGCATCGCGCGGCGCATGGCCTTGCTGGCGATGACCACTGGCGACATGGCGGCTTATGCCGAACGGCTGCGCGGCGATCCTGCGGAGTGCGCTTTGCTGGCGAGCGATCTGCTCATCAACGTGACCGCTTTCTTCCGCGATCCCAAGGTCTTCGAAAATCTCGAGACTCTCGTCCTGCCCGAACTGGTCGAACGGCTGACCGACGGGCAGGCCTTGCGCATCTGGGTGGCGGGATGCAGCACCGGCGAAGAGGCCTATTCCATCGCGATGGTCTGCCAGGACGTGCTTGCGCGCCTCAATCGCGATGTGAAGCTGCAGATCTTCGCGTCCGATCTCGATGCCGATGCTGTCGCTGCCGCACGCGAAGGGCTTTACTCGCACGATGTCGCTGCCGCCATTTCGCCCGAGCGGCTGGAGCGGTACTTCACCTGGCAAGAGAACGGCTACCGTGTGGTGGCAGCGCTGCGCGGGCATGTCGTGTTCTCGGTGCAGGATGTGCTCACCGACCCGCCGTTTTCGCGGCTGGACCTGATCGCCTGCCGCAATCTCCTCATCTATCTCGATAGCGCCGCGCAGGCCCGGGTCATCGCGCTGTTCCACTTCGCCTTGCGCGAAGGCGGCATGCTGATGCTGGGGATGGCTGAAACGATCGGCAAGGCAGATGGCCGGTTCGAGCTCATGGCGCCGGCCGAATGCTTCTACCGCCACGGCGCCAAAACCCGGCCGGGTGAGGCCGGATTTCCGTTCAACTTCGATGGGAAGCTGCCGCAGCTGGCCACAGTGGGGCGCGATGTGCCCACGGTGCGGCGCAGTCTGGCCGAGATATGCGAGCGCGCGGTTCTGGCCAGCCATGCGCCGGCCGCGGTGCTGATCAACCGCCACCACGATTGCCTGTTCTCGATGGGGCCGACGCACCGCTTCCTGCGGATCATGCCGGGCTATCCCACGCAGGATCTGCTCGCCATGGCCTCGCCCGCGCTGCGCACCCGGCTGCGTCTGGCGATCAGCCGGGTTGGCCCGGATACGCCCCATGTCGATGGCGGGCTTGCGCGGCTGACGATTGATGGAGAACCGGCCCACTTCCGCATTACCGTTGAACACATCGCCGATGCGGCGGAAGAACTGCTGCTGGTCTGCTTCGCCGAAGAAGCGGCGGGCCGCGGCGCAGCAGCAGACGGCCTCGCCCCTGAAGAGACCGAACGGGTGGGCGAACTGGAGCGCGAGCTCCTTGAAACGCAGGCCGAATTGCAGGCCTCGATCCACGACCGGGAAATCGCCAATCAGGAGCAGAAGGCGATCAACGAAGAGGCCTTGTCGATCAACGAGGAGTTCCAGTCCACCAACGAGGAACTGCTCACCTCGAAAGAGGAACTCCAGTCACTCAACGAGGAACTGACCGCGCTCAACAGCCAGCTGCAGGAAACGCTCGACCGCCAGCGCCTGGCCTCGGACGATCTTCAGAACGTGCTGTTCAGCACCAATGTCGGCACGATGTTCCTCGATGCGGCGCTCAAGATCCGCTTCTTCACGCCGGCGATCAGTCCGCTCTACAACGTGATTGCAGGCGATATCGGCCGGCCGCTGGCCGATCTCAGGCCCATTGCCGATGATCCCCAGTTGCTGGGCGATGCGCAGCGCGTGCTGGGCAACGAGGCACCCATCGAGCGCGAGGTCAGGGCGCCGGACGATACCTGGTTTGTCCGCCGCATCTTTCCCTACCGCGCGCACGATAGCCTGATCGAGGGCGTGGTGATCACCTTTGCCGATATCACCGATCGCAAGCGCACGACCTCTGCCCTCGAAGAGGCCAAGCTGGAGGCCGAACGCGCCAATGCCGCCAAGTCGCGGTTCCTCGCCGCGGCCAGCCATGATCTGCGCCAGCCGCTTCAGGCTCTCGCGCTGCTTAAGGATTTTCTCGCGCCCAATGTCTCGGGCGATCGGGCCGGCGAACTCATGCTCCGTTTCGACAAGACGCTGGGCGCGCTTTCGGGGATGCTCGATGTCCTGCTCAACATCAGCCAGATCGAGGCCGGTGCGGTCCGCCCGCAGATCGAGCGGTTTCCGGTGGCCGATGTGCTGGAACGGCTCCACGGCGAATTCCTCGCCCTGGCGGAAGCGCGCGATCTCTCGCTGCGGTTCATGCCCAGTGCGGCGTGGGTCGAAAGCGATCCGCGCCTGCTGGAACAGATGATCCGCAACCTCCTTGGCAATGCGGTGAAGTACACGCGCACGGGCCGGATCCTGCTGGGCTGTCGGCGGCGCGGCAGCGATCTTCGGATCGAGGTTTGGGATACCGGGATCGGCATCGAGGCCGATCAACTCGACCGGATCTTCGAGGAATTCCATCAAGTGGATAATCCCGCGCGCGAAAGCGGGCTGGGGCTTTCGATCGTGTGGCGGCTGGGCCGGCTTCTGCGTCATCCGGTCGATGTCCGCTCTGTGCCCGGGCGCGGTTCGCTGTTTGCGATCACCGTGCCGCGCCGCGTTGATGCGCCGCGCCTTCCACCCGCGCTCGGGCCGGATCCTGCGCCCGAACCCGAACCCGAACCCGAACCTGCCGCGCGGCCTTCGGTGATCATGGTGGTCGAAGATGATCCCGATTTGCTTGATCTCATCGCGCTTCTGCTGCGTGAAAAGGGCCATATCGTCAGCTGCGCACCCGATGGCGCCGAGGCGCTGCGGCTGATTGCGGCGGGCGCTATCAGGCCGGATCTGCTGCTGACGGACTACAATCTGCCTTCGGGCCGAAGCGGGGTGGATTTGCTGATGGCCCTGCGCGCCCAGCTGGAGCGACCGCTGCCGGCAATTGTCCTCACCGGCGATATCTCCACCGCGGCACAGTCAATCATCGTGGACGCCGATTGCGTTCATCTCAAGAAGCCGGTCGTTCCCGCTGTGCTGCTGCGCGAGGTGGAACGGCTTTGTCCGCCCGCGCTAGGGGCGGCTGCGACCGTGCTCTCTGGTGGTGATCCGCAGGCGCAGCCGGTGATCTATGTGGTGGATGATGAACCGCAGGTTCTTGCCGCGATCCGCGAACTCCTCGTCTCGCATGGCCGCGATGTGGAAGACTTCGGCTCTGCGGAGGACTTTCTAGCCGCCTATCGCGCAGGCCGGCCGGGATGCCTGCTGGTCGATGCCCATCTGCCCGGCCTCAGCGGCATTGATCTGCTGGGCAAGCTGCGTGCGCGTGGTGATCACTTGCCGGTCATCCTGATCACCGGCGATGACGATACCGGGCTGGCCGTGGCGGCCATGCGCGGGGGCGCCTGCGATTTCATCACCAAGCCGGTGGGGCGCGAAGCATTGCTGGGCAGCATCGACCGCGCGACCGAACAATCGCTGGGAACCAACATCGCCGATGTCGCGAAGGCCGAGGCAGCTCTGTGCTACGGCGCGCTCACCGCGCGGCAGAAGGAAGTGATGGACATGGTCCTTGCCGGGCACCCCAGCAAGAACATCGCGGCAGATCTGGGCATCAGCCAGCGCACGGTCGAAAATCACCGGGCCGAGATCATGCACCGGATGGAGGTGCGCTCGCTTCCCGAACTCGCCCGCAAGGTTCTGATGATCGAGGCCTGATCGGCTGTCCTGCGCGTCAGGCCAAAGCCGGCTCTCGTTCTGCGGCCATCCTGAAACGGCAATGGGGCCGGCAACGTGCCGACCCCATTTCCTGTGGTCCCCATGGACCCGATCTGTCAGCCTGTGATCAGGAACCCGAACCCGGGCCGTAGCTGATCTCCACGCGGCGGTTCTGCACTTCGCGCACACCGTCGGCGGTGGGCACCCTCTGGTTGGTTTCGCCAAAGGCCTGGCTGGAAATCGCCCCGGCGGAAACGCCATGCCCGGTCAGATAGCTCTGAACCGCACTATCGCGCCGTGACGAAAGACCCAGGTTGTAGCGCGGCGAGCCCGAGCTGTCGGTATGGCCGGCCAGCATGATGCCGATATTGCCGCAGTTCCCGTAAGCCTGCACCGCGTTGTCGAGAACGCTGGCTGCTTCCGGCGAAACGTCGGCCCTGTCCCAATCGAAGAACACGATGAAGGGGCCCTTGTTGCAAGCTTCGACATAAGGAAGGGGCGCAGGCGGCGGCGGGGGAGGAGCGGGCATCGGTGCGGGCGGCGGGGGAGGTGGCAACTGGGCTGGTTCTGGCTCAGGCTCGGCGGCCTTTCCGCCAAAGTTGAAGGTCAGCGTTGCCAGCAAGGCATGCGAGCGCAGCCGGGCTTCCCGCGAACTGCCATCATCGGCGACGAAGCGATCCGCGCCGTCGGGACGGAAGTAGCGATACTTCACACCCAGATCGACATTGTGGCTGATTGGCACGGTCACACCGGCCAGGGCCTGCCAGGCAAGGCCACTGGCCCGGTCCTGAACCCTGACAGCCGAAGGCAGGCTTTCAATCAGCTTGCTGCTGGCATAGCCGCCGCCGGCACCTGCATAAGCCTTGATTCCGCCCCAGTGGCCAAGGCCGATCAGCACGTTGGCCATCGCGGCATATGTGCTCAGCCGGCCGGAGAGACCGTTTGCGTTCGTGAAGCTACCGTTGGGCGTCGGCGCGCCGAGCGGGCGGTCCTGATCGCGCAGCATCGAGCGGGAATAGAAGCCTTCTGCCTCGAACCGGATCTTTCCAAGATCATAACCCAACGCGCCGCCGACTTCCCAGCCGGTCTTGAACCGGTCGGTATAGTTCGGGCCGACCGCGGTGGAGATGTCGACGTGCTCCTGTTTGACTGCGCCGCCCTCGATGGTGATGTAGGGGCCGGTTTCATTCGCGTGGGCACTTGCGCCCAGCGCACTGGAAGCCAGCAACAAGCTGACGATGATTTTCCTCATGAGATATCCGTTCATTCTTGGTGGCTTCGCACAATGCGGCCACGGGGTAAGAGGGGGATGGGGGAAGAACTGGCCCGGATCGCCGCACATCGGGAAAAGCAAGCCGACGGTTGCAAGCAACCGTCGGCCCAAGGTGTGATGCTGCGGAATTAAGGTCGGGTCGCAAAACCTCACCGCTGCGAGCGGACCCTTTAAACCTTGGGGGGTAAGGGCCACCGCCGGCATCGAGATTTGAACTAGGCCGCTTGCTGGAACGGGCACAGCCTCGGAAACTACCCATGCCGTGCGGCTGGGTACATTCCGAGGCTGCGCCGGGGCAGCCTCGGACCTTAATCCTGCGGGCAAGGCTGGGCACGCATTCGCGGGCCAGCCGATCACAGGATACCCCCCAATGGCCTTCACATTGCCGCCACTACCTTATGACCGCGATGCGCTCGCACCGCACATCTCGGCCGAAACGCTGGATTATCACCATGGCCGGCACCACCGCGCCTATGTCGATCGTGCCAATGCGCTGGCGGAGGAAGCGGGCCTCGGCAGCCACTCGCTGCTTGGTGTGATCCGGGCCGCGCCGCCGGGTCCCTTGTGCCAGATCGCCGGGCAGGTCTGGAACCACAGCTTCTTCTGGCAATGCCTGTCCCCGGATGAGCGCCCGCCAACCGACCAGCTGGCGATGCTCATCGAACAGGGGTTCGGCTCGCACGCAGGTCTGATCGAGGCATTCTCCGCTGTGGCCACCGCGCATTTTGGCAGCGGCTGGGCCTGGCTGGTGCTCGATGGTTCGGCGCTGCGCATCACCGCGCTGCATGACGGCGATACACCAGCGCTCCACGAAGGGATGGTCCCGCTGTTCACGCTCGATCTGTGGGAGCACGCATATTACGTGGATCGCCGCGATGCCCGGCGCGATTACATCGCCGCGGTCATGGCCCACCTCGTCAACTGGACCTTCGTCGCCATGAACCTCGATAGCGAAGGGCTGTCGCGCGGGGATCAGGGCTGATGCGGCGCCTTCGCGCGCGCCCTGCGGCAGACAAACAGGCGCGGGCGGCGCTTGCCCGCTGGGACAACGAAGGCGGCGCGCCCGCCCCGCGCCTCACGGCAGATCCCGCCGCGCCGCTCGAACCGCATCCGGCCGAACCGGACCGGACTGGGTAGTTTCCGAGGCGTGAAGCGCTCTGCAGCCGGGCCTAACCCATCGCGGCGGGCGCAGCATTTCGCAGCCCCGATGCAGGAGTTCTCGCCATGGACAAAGACAGGATCGCCGGATCGGCCGAGCAGGCCAAGGGCTTCATCAAGGAAGGCATCGGCAAAGTCACCGGCAACACCAAGATGGTTGTCGAGGGTGAGGCAGAGCAGGCGCTCGGCAAGATCAGGAATGCGGCGGGCCGCATGAAGGATGCCGCGCGCGATACGCTCAACAAATAGCCTGCCCGGCCCCGCGGCACAGCACAGCCCTCCCGGCCCCTCGCGGGGTCGGGACGAGGACTAGGCCTCCGGATCCTTGTGCAGCCACTCGGCGTGGCGCGGCGCGCGCTTCGTGCGGCTCCATTCCTCCAGCATGACCGGGGCCAGCGCGGCCAGCTCCTCGTGCTGTGCCGGCGTGCCGATATTGCAGGCCAGCTCCAGCCGGTGTCCGTTGGGATCGAAGAAATAGATCGAGCGGAAGATGCCGTGATAGGTTGGCCCGAGAACCTCGATGCCCTCTGCCTCCAGATGCGCTTTCGCGGCATGAAGCGCCGCCTCGTCCGCTACTTCGAATGCCAGATGCTGCACCCAGGCCGGCGTATTGGGGTCGCGGCCCATCTCCGGCTGGTTCGGCAGCTCGAAGAATGCCAGCACATTTCCCCCGCTGCAATCGAGGAACACGTGCATGTAGGGATCATGCTCGCCGGTCGAAGGCACGGTGTCCTCGGCAAAGGCGGTGGTATAGCGCATGCCCATCACCCGCTCGTACCATGCCACCGTTTCCTTTGCATCGCGGCACCGGTAGGCCACGTGGTGGATGCGCTTCAGGGCCGGGATCATGCGGTTGCTCCTTCCACGTTCAGCACTCCGCGCCGCATCTGGTCGCGCTCCATCGATTGAAACAGCGCGGTGAAGTTGCCCTCGCCAAAGCCTTCGTCCTTCTTGCGCTGGATGAATTCGAAGAACACCGGGCCGATCTGCGTTTCGGAAAAGATCTGCAGCAGCAGCCGGGGATCGCCCGCCTCGGTCGAACCATCCAGCAGGATGCCGCGCTTCTGCAATTCCGCCACAGGCTCGCCGTGCCCGGGCAGGCGCTCCTCCAGCATCTCGTAATAGGTGGCCGGAGGCGCGGTCATGAACGGCGTGCCGCTTGCTTTCAGCTTGTCCCAGGCGCCCAGCAGATCATCGCAGGCAAAGGCGATGTGCTGGATGCCCTCGCCGTTGTAGGCGCGCAGGAATTCCTCGATCTGCCCGCCGCCCGCTTGCGCCTCTTCGTTCAGGGGAATGCGGATCTTGCCATCGGGCGCGGTCATCGCCCGGCTGGTGAGCCCGGTATACTCCCCCTTGATGTCGAAATAGCGGATCTCGCGGAAGTTGAAGATCCGCTCGTAAAACGCCGCCCAGTGCGCCATGCGCCCGCCATAGACGTTGTGCGTCAGGTGATCGATCGTGTGGAAGCCAGCGCCCGCCGGCTCGCGCTCCACGCCCGGCAGATAGACGAAATCAATGTCATAGATCGAAAGGTCGCCCATCGGCGATCCGGCGTAGCGGTCGATCAGATAGATGATCGAACCGCCAATGCCCCGGATCGCGGGTAGGCGCAGCTCCATCGGCCCGGTGCGTACCTCGACCGGCTCGGCCCCGCGCTCCAGCGCCCGCGCATAAGCCTCCGCCGCATTGCGCACGCGCCAGCCCATGCCGCAGGCCGAAGGGCCGTGCTCTGCGGCAAACCACGCCGCCGGGCTCTTCGGCTCATAATTGGCAATCAGGTTGATCCCGCCCTGCCGCCACAGCTGCACCGCCTTGGAACGGTGGTTGGCGACATGGGCAAAGCCCATCGCCGCAAACACCGGCTCCAGCAGGCCCGGTGCGGGCGCGGAAAACTCGATGAACTCGAACCCGTCGAGGCCCAATGGATTGTCCGGCAGCATCATCTGATCCCAAATAGTATCATTTGAAACTGTATTCGACCGACTGGTCGAAGTCAATTCCCGCCTGTTCCGTTCGTGCCTCCGCTCATGGCAAGCCGGGTGCGCGCAAAGGACTTCAGGGCACGTACGTCAGCGTCACCGAACTCTCCCGCCCCGCGGCAATGGTCCCGGGCGCAAGATCGATCCGCTTGAAGCGGTTCTGCGCGTGCATCTGCACCTGATCGGTCAGGTGCGCCGTCCCGCGCCGCGCCGGATCGATGAACTGGTTCTGCCCGCCCACTTCGGTGATGGTGTAAATCGCGGGCGCGCCGGGGGTCAGCTCCATCATTCCCACCCAGCCTTCGCCCCCGTTCAGCGGCACCATCTTCGGCCCCAGGCCCAGCTCGCCCCACAGCGCCTTGCCGCGCTCGTCATCATCGGGCAGCGGCGGGCGGACCGGATCTTCGGCACCTTCCGTAAAGTATTTCCAGAAGATCGGCCGTTTCCAATCGGCCATCGCGGCAGCGCCGAACTGCGGCCGCACCGCTGCGATCGCCTGCCGCACCGTCTCCGCCACCACAGCCTCGCGCGTCCGCCCTTGCAGATAGTCGAACGCCACCGGCAGACTCGCTGCTGGCCCCTGCAGCACGCGGTAAAGCAGCGCGGTGCGGTATTTCTGATAGCGCTTGGCGTCGATGTCCTTCCACCATGGGCCCATCGCTGGCTCCAGCACCACCTTGGGCGCCATTTCCAGCCACGCGCGAAACAGCGTGAGGCCCGCGCTGTCATAGCGCTCATCACCGTCCCGGTCCTCGTAGAGCCCGTTCCACGCGGTCATCAGGTCCACCGCCTGCGTAACCTCGGGATCGTTCGCGCTCGCCGCCGCCGCGCGCAGGAACGGCGCGAAAAAATACGGCGGCGCATTGGCCCGGTCGCGCGCGCCAAAGCCGTTCCAGATCTGCCGGTTGTAGTCCGCCATATCCGCCAAGGTCGCGCCCTCGGAACCCGCCGCCAGCTTCGCTCCCAGCCACGTGCGGAAAGTTGCCCCCATGCGCGCGTCATCGCCTTCGCGGCTCCATGTGGTCGCCTTGCTGTTCCACGCATGGATCCAGCCCTGCTTGGGGTTCACCATGTGTGGCCGCTCGGCAGGCGTCAGAAAGTCCTGCCACTCGTATTCGCCAGTGCCGGGGGTGGGCAGGCGCGGGTCTGTGCCTGGCGCGCGGCGCGGCATCAGCCCTGTCTCCCAGAAGCCGATCTGCCCGCTCTCATCGCCATAACAAATGCCGAAATTGGTCGAGACCCGGCCCATCGCCGCGTCAAATTCGGCCAGCGAGCGCGCGCGCTGCATGTCGACGAAGGCCGCCCAGTTCTCCAGCTCATGCCCGCGCATCGCGAACCGCTGGGCGTAGGCAACGCCGCTGGCCTTGTCTTCGCTCACCACCGGCCCGTGCACTGTCCAGCGCAGCACGCGCGCCACGGGGCCTGCGCCTTTGACGGCAATGGTCTGCACCTGCCGCACCATCTGCCGCCACCGGCCCTTGAACCAGTATCGGTCCGGATTTGCGGGATCGAGCTTCTCGGCAAATGTATCGGTCGTATCGCCATGGCCCGATGTCACCAGCCAGCCGTGATGCGCCGCGCGCCCCATGATCGGCACGCCAAAGGCCGGGATCGTGAAGCCTGCGCTATCAAACCCGCCGCCGTGCAGATGGATTTCCGGCCCGTCCGCCGTCGCCTCCATCATCATCACCTGCCCGCTCGCGGTATGCTGCGGCCCCAGCACGAGGCAGCGGCTATGATCCTTCCCCGGTGCCGGGATCGGCTCGGCAGCCTTGCCGAGAGGCGCGAGCGTCAGAAACGTCGCCTGCGGCATCGGCTGGGCAGGGGCCAGATCCTCGCCCGGTGGGATCACCGTCGGCGTTTCGGGATCGCTGACCGGCACCAGATCATTGAACAGCTGCCGTCCCTTGGCCTCGCCATGCTTGGCGGTCATCGCCTGCAGGAAGGCCAGGTTGGTAACCTCCGATCCGCCGCGCCCGCGCGGGAAACTCGCGATCATGGCGAGGAAATCGGTCAGCACCCAGCGCTCGGGCTTCGCGCCCCATTGGGTGAACTCATAAGGCGTCTTGTGCACCGGGTCCGCCTCGATCTCGGCAATCGCGCGGTTCACGCCCGCCACATAGGCCGCGATCATCCGCTGATACTCGCCTCCCAGCGCCGCATACATCCGCAAAAGCTCGGCCCGGTCCAGCAGCCGCTGGCGCGAGACCACGTCCGATTCCACAGCCGATGGCCCGAGCAGTTCCGCCAGCCGGCCCAGCGCCCGCCGCCGCGATTGCTCCATTTCGGCCAGCCGGTCCTGCGCCTCGGCATAGCCTGCACCGTAAAGCACGCCTTCCGAAGTCTCGCCAAACACATGCGGCACGCCAAACGCATCGCGGTCGATCCGCACGGGGGAGGGCGCCGCCTCTCCGGCCTGCGCCCCCGCTGGCATCCCCGCCAGCACCAGCGCAAGGATCAAGCGCCCCCCGTCCATCGCCTTAGCCCTCCATGCTCTCCAGCGCCCGCTCATACCGCTTCAGCGCATCGCCGCCGATCCCGCGCATCCCTTGCGCCGCGAGCGCCGCCACCACCCGCGCCGGATCAAGCGCCTGCACCGCGGCGCCTTCCGCTAGCGCCATCGCCGCCGCCGTTCCTGCAGCTTGTCCCATCGCCATGCACTGCGGCATCCCGCGCACAGAGGCGAAGGCCGCCGGATCGGCGCAGACCAGCCGCCCGGCAAACAGCAGGTTGGCGGGCCCCTCGGGCACCATCGCGCGGAAGGGGATGGTGTAGTAATCGCCCTCCGACACGATCGCATCGTGGGTCATTTCGGCATCCCCTCGCATCACGTCATCGATCGGGTTGTCGCAGGCTACGATCCCGTCCTCGGGCTTGGCCCCGGCGCGCAGATCGCTTGCCAGAATGCGGTGCACCGCCTCCAGCTTGCGCGTCTCGCGCACGCCCACCGTCGGGCCCAGCTCGCTCATCCGCGCGTGCTCGAAGCCAGGCACATGGCTCACGAGGAACCGAGCCAGCTGGTGGCAGCGCCGCCGTCCTTCCTGCGTCGCCTTCGCTACCGCCTGCGGATCAGTGCCGTCCACGCCCCGGATGTGCACCGAATTGCAGAACACCATATCGGGATGAAAGCCCTTCATCAGATAGAGCTTGGCGAGATCGGGATGGAGCAGCCCCGCCGCGATCCCGGCTGCGGCTTCTTCCTCGAAATAGGGATCGCCATGCGCAAACACGCGCCCCCAGTCCGCGCCGATCATGGAGAATGAGAGCGTCACCCCCATCATGTTGCCGCGCCCATCGCCCACCATGAACGGCACGCCCGCGCGCGCCGAGGTGTCGCCGTCGCCCGAACAGTCGATCACCATCCCCGCCTCGATCACCATCGGCCCGGTGCGGTCGGTGCAATCCACGCTGGTGATGCGCCCCGCCTCAAGCCGCGGCGCGCCCGCAAAAGTATTGAGATGCACCTCGACGCCCGCATCTTCCAGCATCTGGAACATCGCGAAGACAGCCGCTTCATGGTCATAGATCACTTCATGCCCGAAGTTCTCCAGCGTCGAGGGCCGCACCTCGGCCATCGGCGGCTCCATCGCGCAAAGCTGCTCGGTCAGCTCGCCGAAAACCCCGCCGATGCTGCGCCCGGTGGGATAGCCGCCGCCCCAGGGCATCCCCGGGCAGAACGCCATCACCCCGCCGATCTTGCTCGTCCCCTCGATGAGCCTGACCTTCGCGCCCTGCCGCGCTGCGCCCAGCGCCGCACCAAAGCCCGCCGTGCCGCCGCCGATTACCAGAACGTCGGCCTTGATCTCGCGCACCATCATTCCCCCAAAAACCATGCGCCCGCAGCAAACGCGATTTACCCGGCGCTTGCAACAGCCCGATCAACAAGGCTTAAGGGGCGCCGTGAAAGGGCCCCACAAGCGCGGCCCATCCGGGAGAGCTCGCAAAATGCCGTCCATCGCCGATCCCCTCGTCCTCCCCTGCGGCGCCGTTCTGCCCAACCGCCTCGCCAAGGCCGCGATGACCGAGGGGCTGGCCGATCCGCAAGGCCGCGCCACGGCAGAACTCACGCGGCTCTATGGCCTCTGGGCCGATGGCGGCTCGGGCCTCCTCATCACCGGCAACGTCCAGATTGACCGCGATCATCTGGAGCGCCCCGGCAACGTGATCATTCAAGGCCCGCAAGACGCAGCCGCGCTGGCGGGGCTTCGCGCCATGGCTGCTGCAGGCGTGCGTGCGGGCGGCCACATCTGGATGCAGATCAGCCACGCTGGCCGCCAGACGCAGGTCACCGTAAACCCGCACCCCAAGGCGCCCTCTGCCGTCGCTGTCGGCCTCCCCGGCAAGCAGTTCGGTCTGCCCGAAGCGCTGACCGAGCCCGAGATCCTCGATCTCATCGAACGCTTCGGCCATGCCGCCGAAGTGGCGAAGGCCACTGGCTACACCGGCGTCCAGATCCACGCCGCGCACGGCTACCTCCTCTCGCAGTTCCTCAGCCCGCGCGCCAACTTGCGCAGCGATCAGTGGGGCGGCGCGCTAGAAAACCGCGCGCGGATGCTCATGGCCGTCGTCGCCCGCGTCCGCGCCGGGGTCGGCCCCGAATTCCCCATTGGCGTGAAGCTCAATTCTGCCGATTTCCAGAAGGGCGGATTCGCTTTCGAAGAAAGCGTGATCGTGGCGCGCTGGCTGCAGGATGCGGGCGTCGATCTGCTCGAAATCTCTGGCGGCTCCTACGAACAGCCCGCGATGATGGACATTCATGGCATGCAAGCGCCCGACATGCCCTCACCGCAGAAGGCCTCAACCGCTGCGCGCGAGGCTTATTTCGTCGATTTCGCCAAGACCATGCGCGCCTCGCTCACCATGCCGCTCCTCGTCACCGGGGGTTTTCGCACCCGCCGCGCGATGAACACCGCGCTGGAAACCGGCGGCGCTGACGTCATCGGCCTCGGCCGTCCGCTCTGCGTCGATACCGCCGGCCCCGCCAAGCTGCTGGCAGGCGCCGAGGAACTTGATCGCTGGGAAAACAAGCTCAAGCTCCTTCCGCCCTGGCTCTCGTTCCTCGGCGGCCTCAAGATGCTGCGCGCGGTCGAAGGTTTTGCCGTCACCTACTGGTACTACGCCCAGATCGATGCGCTCGCCCGCACCGGCAAGGCCAACATCGGCATATCGCCGTTCCCGGCGCTGCTCAGCATTCAAAAGGCCGGGAAAGCATGGCTCAAGGCGCGCAAGGGCTGAACGGGAGAACGCATGATGATCAAGCTCACATTCTGCCTGCACCGCCTGCCGCACCTCAGCCGCGCGGAATTTCAGGACTACTGGCTGAACACCCACGGACCATTGGTGGCCAGTGTGCGAGAGGACCTGAAAATCCGCCGCTATGTCCAGTTGCACTCGCTGCCCGATACGGAAAACGCGCCCTTCGCCGTGGCCCGCGGTGCGCCCGAGCCCTATGACGGCGTGGCGCAGCTGTGGTGGGACAGCGTGGAAGACCTCGCCTCCAGCTCGCCCGAAGCCATCCGCGCGGGCGCGCTGCTGCTGGAAGACGAACGCAAGTTCATCGATCTGCCGCGCTCCCCGCTCTGGCTGGGCGAGGAGCATGTGATTTTCGGCTGAGGGCTAGCGCTTCGCCAGCTTTGGCTCGAAGGCCAGCCCGTCGCCGATGGAAGCCAAGGTTTCCGACTTTTTTTGCGGCAGGATCCGCTGCCAGCGTTTTGGCCCGGGCTTGTCGTCCTCGATCGAACCCTTGGCGGTGAAGGCACGGCGCGCCGGATAGTTCACGCTCACCGTCTCGGTCTCGCCGCTGGCGCGGTTCACCGTCTGGCGGTCATAGCCGATCAGCGCAAAGGCGTGCTCGTTCCAGCGGAACGAAAGCGACGTGCTATACGTGGTCCAGCCGCCCATGCTGCGCCAGTAGGTCAGCCCCAGTCGCAGCACCCCGTTCTTGATGGTGAACGCATCAGGGGTCAGCGGATCGTCCATAAAGGGATCATCCTTGCGCGGGATGACTGCCGGATTGGTCACCTGCAGCACGAAGTGCTCAGGCCGCGCAAAGGCGATCAGCAGCACGCGCGGGTTGGTATCCAGCGGCTCGCCCGCGCTCCCGGTGTCAACGATGCAGCCGGGATCATTGCCTTTCAGGATCACCGCCAGATCGCTGTGCCCGTCGAAGTCGAGATCGCCCTCCGCCGTGGCCGCGACCTCCCAGCCCGGCGGGGCAAACCCTTGGGCAGATGACGCCGCCGCCGGAATGGCGGGCGCGGCGGCGCGCAGGGCAGGGGGCTCCCCGGCATAGGGCTGAGTTAATGCAAGGCAGATGGCGGCAGGCAGCACGGCGGCCGCCATTACTTCCTCACAAACACGATCCTGCCGCCAAACAGGGTCATCATGCAGCGCATGTCCTTGAGATCGGCGGTCGGCACGGCATAAGGATTGCGGTCCCACACCGCCACATCGGCCAGCTTGCCCACTTCGAGCGAGCCCGTCTCCTTTTCGAGAAACAGCTGCCGCGCCGCCCAGATCGTGTGGCTCTTCATCGCAGTGTGAATGTCCACCGCTTCGCCCAAGCCGAACGGCGCCTTGCCAAAGCGGTCCCCATCAGGCTCACGCGCCACGGATGACCACAAGCCATAGCGCGGCGCATAAGGCGTCACCGGATAGTCCGACCCATCGCTGTAGATGATCCCGCGCTTCACGTAAGTCGCGTAGGGCATCATCCGCGCGCTGCGCTGCGGCCCCCATCCGGCGGCCAGCGCATCGCCCAGAAACCACAGGAATTCCGCCTGCGCTTCGGGATAGCCGGAATCGTACTTCTTCTGAAGGTCGGCCATCACGTCGATGGCATGATCGGTCGGCAGATTGGCGTGGATCAGGCTGTGGCGCAGACCCTGCTTGGGCCACGCCTTCAGCGCCTCGGCATAGGCATCGACCACGGTGTCAATCGCCCGGTCACCGATGGCATGGGTACCGATCGGCATGCCTTCCTTGGTGAAGAGGTCCACCATCTGGCGATAGACATCGGCCCCCATCATCGGAAAGCCCGTGCCCGGATTGGCATGCGCAGCGTCGGTCTCGAACGGCTGGTAAACCCAAGCCGTGCGCCCCGCGCCCGATCCGTCGAGGAAGATCTTCACACCGCACACATCAAGGTTGCGGCCCTTGAGGCCCGCCAGTTCCCGCTTGCGCTGGCGATAATCGTCCACCGCCGCGCGCGCCGCCGTCATGTCGGTCTGCGCGAACGTGAGCGTGCAGACATGCACGTTCAGCGGCGCCTGCTTGGCCGCTGCGGCATAGACATCCCACTGCAAGCGCCCGGTGCGCGGGTCCTTGAAGCCCGTCAGCCCTTCAGACAGCGCCCCTTCGATAACATGCGTCAGCCCCTTGGTCCGCGTCGCCGCGTCCACCGGCGGCACCAGCTTGTCGAGCACATCCTGTGCGCTGTCATAGATCACCCCGGTCAGCGAGCCGCTGGCGTCCTTGTCAAAGCGCCCCCCCGCCGGATCGGGCGTCGCCGCCGTCACCCCCGCCAGCGTGAGCACCGCGCTGTTCACCAGCGTATAATGTCCTGTCGTGTTCCCCAGCGCGACCGGATGGCCGCCCGATACCGCGTCCAGTTCGGCCAGGCTCGGCGGCCGGTGCTCGGCAATGCGGCTCTCGTTCCAGCCTGAACCCGTCAGCCACGCGCCCGCCGGCAATTCCGCCGCGCGCGCCTTCACCCGCGCCAGGAAATCCGCAACGCTCGAAGCCTCGCCCAGCTGGAGGTTGGCAACTTCGTCGATCCCGCCTTCCAGCGCATGAGCATGGGCGTCGATCATCCCCGGCGTGGCAGTCTTGCCCGCCAGATCGATCACCTTGGTGCGCTTGCCGATGAAAGCCGCAACCGCCTTGTCGCTCCCCAGCGCGACAATGCGCCCGCCGCGGATCGCCATGGCCTGAACCACGCGGTCCTTGGCATCCACGGTCAGGATCGTGCCATGATGCAGCACGGTATCGGCAGGCGCGGTTTTCGCCTCCGCCGAAGTCGCCGCAAGCACCAGCGCCAGAGTGCCCGAAACAGCCAGTTTCCTCATTGCAATACCCCCGAACCACCGTTAAGTCCAAGGCGTAAGCGCAGGGTCTTTGCTGTCAAGCTGCAGCACGCCAATCTTGGCTCGTCCCACCGTTTTTCAGCCCCACCGTGACAGCATAGTCCCGAAAGGTCGTATTTGGCCTTCTGAATGTATGCGCCGGCCAATCCTGCAAAGGAAACCACCATGAATCCCGATCTCGTGCTCGTCCTCGATGCTGCCGCGTTCGCAGCCGAAAAGCACCGCCGCCAGCGCCGCAAGGACGCTGAGGCAACGCCCTATATCAACCATCCGCTCGTGCTCGCCACGATCCTCGCGCGCGAAGGTGGTGTTGCCGATGCCGACGTGATCGCCGCCGCCCTGCTTCATGATACTGTGGAGGACACCGAAACTACGCCTGCCGAACTTGAAGTGCGCTTTGGTACACGCGTGGCCGGAATGGTCGCTGAGGTGACCGACGACAAGTTGCTGCCCAAGGCCGAACGCAAGCAACTCCAGATCGCGCACGCGCCGGGCAAGTCGCATGGTGCTAAGCTGGTCAAGCTTGCGGACAAGATCGCCAACTTGCGCGATCTTGCCGTTTCGCCGCCGGCAGACTGGGATCAGGCCCGCAAAGCAGACTATGTTCGCTGGGCCGGCGAGGTCGTGGCTGGGCTGCGCGGCACCAATCCGGCGCTTGAAGCCGCCTTCGATGCCGCGGCAGCAGCGATCATCTAGCGCCTTACGGCATCATGCGCTGCAGTTCTTTCTCGCCATCGATCCACTGGTGCTTCAGCGCGCCGATCACGTGCGCTGCAAACAGCGCCCACAGCACATAGCCCAGCACTTCGTGCGCCTCGCCAAAGCTGTCGTGGACCGATTTCTTGGTCACTTCGTCCAGCCCCATAACCATGCCGATGCGCGGCCATTCAAACAGGCCGAACCACTGCATCGGATGGGTCGCAGCGTCCTTCCACGCCGAATCCATGATCCACCCGGTCAGCGGCATGGCAAAGATCATGGCATAGAGCGCCCAGTGCGCCACGTGGCTCGCCTTCACTTCCCACGGCTTGTAGCTGGCGGGCAGGGCAGGGGGCGTGTGCGTCAGCCGCCACAGCAGCCGCATCGCCGCAAGGCCCAGCACGGTCACCCCGATGGACTTGTGCGCATCGATCAGCGGGCGCACGTTTTCATCACTCACGGCTTCCCAGATGTTGGGCAGCAGCAGGTTCGCCAGAATGCCAAGAGCGATGATCCAGTGGAGCGCAATCGCTATGCCGCTGTATTTCTTGATCATGATCTTCTGTGCTCCGCTCGAACCATTGCCGATTGTTCACGTAACTACCCCTCAAACGCAATAGCCGGTTCAGAAAGCGCTGGCTATGGGCGAGGGATGCCGTCTCTCAACGCCGTCCTGCTCGCCGAATCTCCGCGCTTCACGCCGCGTGCCGTGCCGCTGGTCAGCCGGGTGATCCGCATCGCCGCGCCGCTCCTGTTCCTCGCGCTCACAGCGCAGGCGTTCTACCGGCAGGGCCTCGGCATGTGGTCGGTTGGCGTAGTCTATATCCTCTATGATACCGCGCTGCTGCTGTTCACCGCGTGGCAAATCCGCAAGCTGGTTGCAGAAGCGGCCCGCCCGGCGCCCCCCGCCACCGATGCGCCCACCTTTGGTGTGATCGTCGCCGCGCACAACGAAGCCAGCGTTATCCGTCTTACCGTGAACCGCCTCCTCGCGCAGGCCCAGCCGCCCGAGGCGATCCTGATCGCGGATGATGGCTCGACCGACGCGACCCCCGCCGCCATGCTCGAAGCCTATGGCCTCGCCGCGCCCTGCATCGGCGGCATGGCTGAAACCGTGATCGGTGCCACCCGCCTGCAATGGCTGCGCCTGCCTCATGGCGGCAAGGCCCGCGCGCTCAACCAGGCGCTGCTCCACGCCCGCACCGAAGCCGTGCTCACCGTCGATGCCGATACCCTGCTGGAGCCCGGCGCCATCGCGGCGATGCGCACCGCCTTCCAGCGCGATCCTTCGCTAGTTGCCGCCACCGGCGTGCTCCAGCCGATCTGCGGCCCTTCGCTTTCGGGCCGCTTGTTCGAATGGTTCCAGTCTTACGAATATGTGCGCAATTTCCTCTCGCGCCATGCGTGGATGCAATTGAACGGCCTGCTGCTGATCTCGGGCGCCTTTGCCGCGTTCCGGCGCGAGGCGGTGATCGCGGTCGGCGGGTTCGATTCCGATTGCATGGTGGAGGATTACGAACTCATCCACCGGCTGCACCGGCACAGCCATGATCACGGCCTCGGCTGGAACGTCAGTGTCGTCGGCGGCGCGCTGGCCCGCACCGATGCGCCGGCCACCATTCGCGGCTTTCTCAAGCAGCGCCAGCGCTGGTTCGGCGGCTTCCTGCAGACCCAGCACTGGAACCGCGATATGGTGGGCAACAGCCGCTACGGCCTGCTCGGCACGCGCATGCTGCCGGTGAAAGCGCTCGATACGCTCCAGCCGGTCTATGGGCTTGCCGCGTTTGCCATCCTGATCTGGCTGGTCGCCACGGGCCGCTTTTACCTCGCTTTTCCGATCCTGCTCGTGATGGTCGCCAAGATCGTGATTGACCTCACCTTCCACCTCTGGTCGCTGGGCATCTACAAGCGCTGGACCGGCCGGCCGGAGGGCCTGCGCCTGCTGCCCGCGCTGATCGCCGCGCTGGCCGAACCGTTCAGCTTTCAGGTCCTGCGCCACACCGGGGCGGTGCTGGGGTGGTACGCGTTCCTCACCGGCAGCCAGACCTGGACCCGCGCCACGCGCAGCGCGCTCGAACATCAGGCCTGAAGCGGTCCCCCCGCTGCCCTGCCGCTGCGCCGCAGTTCAGGCCAGCGCCACCGCCTGCCGGCCAACCGCCTCGAAGTAGCGGCTGACAGCTTCGACGGCCTTGCTGGTAAGGTCGATATAGGCGCTGCGCCGATCGTGCGGATTGGTTCGGCGTTCCAGCATACCGGCATCGATCAATTGGCCGATCCAGCGCACGGCCGTGCTGGGCGGGGCGCCCGATGCGATGCAGAGCGATGTGACCGTCACCGATTTGCGTTCCGCGCGGGCTGCCGTCAGATCCAGCACCATGTCCCACACCGGATCGGTGAGGAGTGTGGCATCGAAGAACCGCCCGCGCATCTGGCGCTGGCGGATGATGCGGCGCACCAATTGCGGATCGGGCAGCGCCGCATGGACCGGCGGCTCCGGATCGTCCGTTTCGCCCATTGTCGCCCGGCTTGCGTGATCGCCTGCGGCGTCGGCGCCCTGCGCTTCTGGCGCCATGCCTGAAAACGTCTCGACCCGGCGCGAAAGCCTGCTGATCTGCTCGGTCAGTTGCAGCAGCAACAGCCGGCTCTCTTCAACACCTTGCCGGGCCTGTTTCCCGGTTTCCGCCGCCGCGCGCGCCAGCGCCAGCAGCCATTCGCTGCGGCCCGGGGCTACCAGCAGATCGGCCTCGCATGAGCCGAGAACCGCGCGGACTTCGTCCAGCGCATCGAGCGTTGTGGATAGGATGAGGCGCTGGCCGCCCTGCTGCACGGCGTTCGCCAGTCGTCGCAGCGCGGCAGCTTCGCTCCCGCCAACCGCCGGGCAGTCCGCCAGGATGATGTGTCCGGCCACGGGCGCAGTCAGGCCGTTTGCGGCAGTCTCTTCGCAGAATTCCGAAAACGATCGATCATCGGCAACCGCGATGCCGGCGGCTATGATATCGTCGGCCAGATCAGCCCGCAGGTGCGAGCGGTCTGAAAGGATCGCCGCCAGCAACGTTTTGCCTGCAGGCTCGGCGGTATGGAACGGGTGGTCCTGATGGCTTTCAAGGCTGGTGGGGTCTTCTGGCATGGCCAGTTCCTCGCTGCTGTCAATTTCCGAAAGGCTGGGTGTGCCGGGCCGAATGCGGCTGGAATCCTGCACCAGCGGCGCGTCTCTATTGCGGGCGCCAACCACCCAGACGCAGAACCGCGAAGCGGATCGCCAGGTCTATTATGGTGAACAGGATAAAGGCCATCACAGCGATCGTTATCGATGTGGGCAGGGTACGCTTCGCCAGCCGGGCTCCCCTGCAATACAGACAATCGCAGGTGTTTTTGGCAGTGTCGCGTACATCGATGGTGCCGATATCTCTTTTGATCACCAGCGGTTCGGTATCTTCAGTGTGAAAATTAAATGTTTTGTCGCTGAAGTATCTTGCAAGTGCGGCCCGGTTGCGTAGTCTATAAATGTGCATTGCTGCGGAAATATGATTATCAACCGTAGAAGGCGAAATCTCTAATTTCCTTGCAATTTCCTTTGAACTCATACCCCTGATTGCAAGTTCGACGCATTCTAATTGGCGTCGAGTTAGATTCTTTTTTAAGGCAAGTACTTATGTTTCTGCCATTTATTATTCCTTTTGCCTGTTCAGTATGAATTGAATAGATTTCAAATCTGGCAGGCGCCGGGTGGTTGGCTTGTGATAATAATGGGGTTTGATTTGTCCGCAATGGTTTAATTGTTTGGAAAATAAGTAGATATGCTATAGCAAAAATCTAGGAGTTCGCCGCTTTGCTCAGTTTCCCTAACGTCTGTTATGTGCTTGATAGAGATTTCTCTAGTTTCTCTAGTTAATTTTGAGGGTCCCCTTTGTGTGATCGGCCTAAATGTAACCCCCATTATGGTATAAAACTGGTCGCCCAGCGCCACTGTAATCCGGCGCCGAATTTGCGAAGCATCGCATTGCGATAGGCGGATTGGCCATTGCTCATGAGGGTTGCCGAAGGCTTGGGCGGTCGCGGCAGCTGCTATCCGTTGGGTGCCGGCAGGTGCCCTTCCCGCTGACCCGGGTACATTTTGCAGCAGGCTTTTTGCCTGCTGCGGATTGTGCACCATCGCTTCACGATAACTAGGTTAGTTGCTTAGTGATAGGAAACTAGATGCCACACCAGTGACCGGCCCCGCCCGGCACATCTCCCACCCCCGCATCCAGCCTGCAATCGCGCTTGCATTGTATCTGTCCGGCCAGCACCATTGCCGTGCGGTGTCGATCCGCGTCTGGCGGTCCAGACGCTGATCGCATGGCAAGGGGGAGGGCTGGGCATGGCAGGGTCACGGGCAATCACAGGATCACTGGCAATCACGCGGCGCGGGCTGATCGGATCGGGCGGGGCGCTCGCGCTGGCCGGGCTATCTCCGCGTGCCATGGCGGCCATGCTCGATCCCGCGCCCACGCTGATCTATCGCGGCGCGCGCATCCACACGCTCGATCCCGCCGTGCCCTCTGCCGATGCCATTGCCATCGCCGGCAGCCGCATCGTCGGCGTCGGCACCTGGGCCGAACTGAAAACGCTCGCGAGCGCCCGCACGCAAGTGATCGACCTTGGCGGGCAGACCATCGTCCCCGGCTTCAACGATGCGCATCTCCATGCGGTGGGTGAGAGCCTGCTGGGCGATGTCCTCGTCGGCAATCCGTTCGAGGTCGAGTTCCTCACCATCGATACCATTGTCGCCCGCCTCAGGGAGCGCGCCGCGCAGACCCCGCCGGGCCGCCTCGTGCGTGGCGAGTTTTATGACGATACCAAGATCAAGGATGGCCGCCCGCTCACCATGGCCGATCTCGATCGGGTTTCCAGCGAACATCCGGTCATCGTCACGCATCGCGGTGGGCATACCTATGTTGTTAATAGGTATGCGTTGAAGCTTGCGGGGATCACGCGCGATACGCCCAATCCCTTCGGCGGCACCTATGACCGCGATGCCAATGGCAATCTCACCGGCCGCGTAACCGATCTGGCCATTGATCCGATCAAGGCGCAGACGAAGGAGCCCGATCTCACGCCAGAGCAACTGCGCGCCCGCGCCATCGCCGGGGCCGCGAAGATCAGCGCCGAATTCGTGCGCTATGGCCTCACCAGCGTGTGCCACACCGCACCGGGGCTGGTCGCAGCCGGAACCTCCACCGCCGATGATCTCTCCGCGCTCCAGCAGATCCGGCGCGAGGGGCGGCTGCTCCACCGCGTCACGTATGAAACCTCGGGCGCCTTGCTCGATGCCATGATCGCCAATGGTGTGCGCACCGGCTTTGGCGATGAATGGATCCGCATTGGCGCCACGGCAGAGCAGTTCTCCGATGGCTCTTTCTCCGAACGCACGATGTCGCGCGCCACGCCCTATCCGGGCCGCACCCCGCCCTATTACGGCAACCTCACGCAGACGCAGGAGGGGCTCGACGCGCTGGTTGAAAAGCAGCTGCGCGCCGGGATCCAACCCAATTTCCACGCCAATGGCGATGTGGCGATCGGCATGGTCCTCACCGCCTACGAACGCGGCACGAAGCTGGTGCCGGGCAAAGACCGGCGGCCCAAGATCACCCACTGCACCAATGTCTCGCCTGCGCTGGTCGCGCGGATCAAGGCGCTCGGCGTCGTCCCCGCGCTGTTCACCAGCTATGCCTATTACAACGCGGACAAGTTCCACTTCTACGGCGCAGAGATGATGGAACACATGATGGCCTACCGGATGCTCATCGATGCGGGCGTCCCTGTTTGCGCGGGCTCCGATTTCCCGCCCGGCCCGTTCGCGCCGCTGATGGGCCTGCAGGGCATGGTCACGCGCAAGGGCTGGAACGGCGAAGTATGGGGCCCCAGCCAGAAGATCACCGTGATGGAGGGGCTGAAAGTCCTCTCCGCCAACGGCGCCCATGCCTCGTTCGAGGAAGACCTCAAGGGTACGCTCACCCCCGGCAAGCTGGCCGATATGGTGATCCTCGATGGCGATCCCGCCACCATCGATCCCGAAAAGATCAAGGACATCCGCGTGCAGCAGACCCTCGTCGGCGGCGAAGTCCGCTACAAGGCATAAGGACCCACCCATGACCTACCGCGTCGAATTCGTAGAGCGCACCGGCCTTCAGCTGCTTGAAGGCACCCGCGGCCACGCGCGCTACCGCATGCCGCTTGCCGGAAACGAGAACCACGTCGGCGTGATGTACATGGGCGCGTTCACCGTGCTGGCAGAGGCGACCGCCGCCATCCCCGGCATCTCGATCCTCGATACCGCGCGCTTCTATCCGATCATCAAGGATATCGCGGTTTCGTTCCACAAGATGGCCGCCACCGATGTCTTCGCCGAATTCGCCCTCGATGAACCCACCCTCGAAGCCTTGCTTGCCGATCTGGAGCGTAAGGGCAGCGCGGGCTACCTTGCCGAATTCCCGATGCTCGATGCAGACGGCGTTGTTGTTGCTACCGGCAAAGTCACCGTGAAGCTCCTCTCGCACGATTGGAAGAAGGCCTGATGCGCCGCCTGCTCGCCGCCACCGCGCTCGCCGTTCTCGCCGCACCGGCGCTCGCCGCCGATCCCGCGCCTTTCGATGCCGTTCGGGGTGATAGGGCAGGGGGCTGGACCGCGCAGAGCCGCTCCGAAGTCATGGCGATGAACGGCATGGTCGCCACCAGCCAGCCGCTCGCCGCCGAAGCCGGGCTCGAAGTGCTTCATGCGGGCGGCAATGCCTTCGATGCCGCCATCGCCGCCGCCGCCGCGATCAATGTGGTGGAGCCCGAGGCGACCGGGATCGGCGGTGACATGTTCGTCATTGCATGGTCTGCCAAGGAAAAGCGCCTTGTTGCGCTTGATGCGGCAGGCCGCGCCCCCGGCGGCGCCACCCTTGCGCGCTACCGCAAGTTGTTCGGCGCGGCGATGCCGGAGGAAGGCATCCACACCGCGCTCGTCCCCGGCGCGGTCGATGGCTGGTCGGTGCTGCTTGAACGCTATGGCAAGCTTGGCCTCGGCCCGGCGCTCCAGCCCGCCATCCGCATTGCCGAACAAGGCTTCCCGCTTACCGAACGGATCGGCGGCGAATGGCAAGTGAGCGCCCGGCTGCTCGCCAAAGACCCGGATTCCGCCAAAACCTATATGCCCGGCGGCAAATCGCTGGGCTGGGGAGACATCTTCCGCAATCCCGATCTCGCCAAGGCCTTGCGCCTCATCGCCGATGGCGCGCGCGATGCCTTCTACAAGGGGCCGATTGCGCAGGCGATTCTCGCCAAGTCGCAGGCGCTCGGTGGTTCGTTCCAGCCCGGCGATTTCGATGCCATCCACGCTCGCTGGGTCGAACCCATCAGCACCACGTATCTGGGCACCACGATCCACGAAATGCCGCCCAGCACGCAAGGCTTCGCCGTGCTCCAGATCATGAACATGCTCGAAGTCTGCCCGGCCAGGCTCGGCCTCGATCCCGCCAAACTCGGCCCCCGCTCGGCCGATTACTGGCACCTGATGGTAGAGGCCAAGAAGCTCGCCTACGCCGATCTCAAGCGCTTCAACGGCGATCCCGATTATTCGGCGATCCCCGTCGCGCGGCTGATCTCGAAGGAATACGCCGCCGCGCAGTGCAGCCGGATCGACATGAAGAAAGCCGCTGCCATTGGCCCGGATGCCCCCGCGCTCGGCGGCACGGCCTATATCACCGCGGCAGACAAGGACGGCAACGTCGTCTCGCTGATCTACTCGGTCTACGATTTCTTCGGCTCGGGCGTCACCGTGCCCGGCTACGGCTTCGTGCTCAGCAACCGAGGCAATGCCTTCTCGCTCGATCCCGCCAGCCCCAACGCCATCGCGCCCGGCAAGCGCCCGTTCTACACAATCATTCCCGGCTTTGTGACGAAGGACGGCAAGCCCTTCTTCTCCTTCGGCGTGATGCAGGGCGGCCAGCAGGCGCAAGGGCAGGCGCAAGTCCTCGCCAATCTCCTCGCCTTCGGGGCCAATGTGCAGAGCGCCAGCGATGCCGCGCGGTTCAACCACACGCAAGCGGACAACGTGCTGCACCTTGAAAGCGGGCTCTACGATATCGTCGGCGCTGATCTTGCCGCGCGCGGCCACAAGGTCCAGCGCACCGATGGCTCGGAAATGGGCGGCTATCAGGGCATCCAGATCGATCCGAAGACCGGCGCCTATCGCGGCGGTTCGGACCACCGCAAGGACGGTATGGCGGTGGGGTACTAGGACTTAGCTCCGCCACCAAGCCACCGCATCCAAATCTCCAAACCTAAAACCTAAACCCCCAAACCTTCGTCATTGCGAGCGCAGCGAAGCAACCCAGAGCGCCATGCATAGCCGCTCTGGGTTGCTTCGTCGCTACGCTCCTCGCAATGACGAAGGTTTGGGGGTTAAGGCAATCGGTGCGGGTTACGCCGCATCCAGCGCCGCGCCCAGATCGGCGAGGATATCGTCGATATGTTCGATGCCGATGGAAAGGCGCACATAGCCCGGCGTCACGCCGCTCGCCGCCTGCTCCTCGGCCGAAAGCTGCGAGTGCGTGGTGGAGGCGGGATGGATCGCGAGGCTGCGCGCATCGCCGATGTTCGCCACGTGGTAGAACAGCTGCAGCGCATCGATGAAGCGCTTGCCCGCTTCCGCCCCGTCCTTGAGTTCGAAACCAACGAGGCCACCCTGGCCGCGGGTCAGGTACTTGGCAGCCAGCTCCGCCGCGCGGCCGGTGGCGACCGAGGGATGGATCACCGCGGAAACCTTGGGATGGTTCTTGAGGAAGGAGGCCACCTTCACTGCGTTCTCGCAGTGGCGCTCGATGCGCAGCGGCAGCGTCTCCAGCCCCTGGATCAGCTGGAACGCGTTGAACGGCGAGAGCGCGTTGCCAAGATCACGCAGCAGGATCACCCGCGCGCGGATGATATAGGCAATCGGCCCCAGCGGCTTGATGTCACGCGCCCAGACCGCGCCGTGATAGCTGGCGTCCGGCGTGTTGAGATGCGGCTGGCGTTCGGGGAAGGCTTCCCAATCGAAGTTGCCGCCATCGATGATCAGGCCGCCGATCGAGGTGCCGTGCCCGCCGATGTACTTGGTGGCGGAATAGACCACCACGGCCGCTCCGTGCTCGAACGGCTTGATCAGCTGCGGCGCGGCGGTGTTGTCCATGATCAGCGGGATGCCGTATTCACGCCCGATCGCGGCCACTTCGGCGATGGGGAACACTTCCAGCTTCGGATTGGGCAGCGATTCGGCGTAATACGCGCGGGTCTTGTCGTCCGTCGCCCGGCGGAAACCCTCCACGTCTGCCGGATCGACGAAACGCGTCTCGATGCCCAGATCGCGCAGCGTGTTGGCCAGCAGGTTCCAGGTCCCGCCATACAGATTGGTCGAGGCAACAATGTTGTCACCCGCCTTGGCGAGGTTGAGGATCGAGAGCGTCGTCGCCGATTGGCCAGAGGACACCGCAAGCGCCGCAACGCCGCCTTCAAGCGCGGCGGTGCGCTGCTCAAGCACGTCGGTCGTCGGGTTGCCGAGGCGGGTGTAGATATTGCCCAGTTCCTTCAGCGCGAAGAGGTTCGCGGCGTGTTCGGTCGAATGGAACTGATACGAAGTCGTCTGGTGGATCGGCACTGCCACCGAACCGGTCGAGGGATCGGCGCGCCATCCGGCATGCAGGGCAAGGGTTTCGGGACGGGCATTGGTGAGATCGGTCATGTCAGGCATCCTGCTCCGGAAGTTTGTGATTATTGTCTATCAAATTTATTGAGTTTGCAAGCGGCGGTAGAGCACGCTGTCCTTCGTGGCGCGCAGCACTTCCCAGCCGGGCAAGCGTGTCGCGGGGTCAACGCGGATCACCCACAGGAAGCGCGCGGCGCGGGGGATCGCTGGCACCGTCGCGGCAAGGCCGGGCGAATCGCCGCACGGTTCAAGGAACGTGATTGTGGAGGGATCGCGGTCAAACGGCGCAAGGCGCGGGTTGTGGATCGAGATCAGCTGTCCGCTCGGCAATTGCCACTGTCCGTTGTCGAACAAGTGCCGCCGCACAAGGCCATAGCCCATGATGTGGCGGCGCCGGTCTGTGTTCCAGCCCTTGCATTGGTCAACATAGAGCGAGACGAGGTTGGTCCCGCGCGGCACGGCTTCGATGGCGGTGAGCGTTTCGGCAAACTGGTTTCCTGCGAGGGTCATGCTGGCGGTATTGGTCGCAAGCCGCGCTCCGCCGAACACCAGCCCGCCGATCAGCAGCCCGCGGATCAGGCGCGGATCGACCAGCGGGCCGGGCGCGCTCATCAGCACGAACAGCGCCAGGATCACCGGCCCCAGCCGCATATCAGCAAAGCGCGAGCCCATGATCGTATCGGGCATCAGGAGGAACAGGCCCAGCAGCGCGAGTGCCGAGAGCATGAGCCCGGCATGGACGGCAAAGCCGCGCGAGCGCAGGCTGATGTAGATCACGAAGGCGATCACCGCCGCGCCCGCCGCATCCCACACCAGCCAGCGGTCGGCCATGGCCATGATCAGCCACACGATCTTGCGCGGCGCATCATTGTTGGCCAGCAGCGCCACCGCCTCCGTGCTGTCCCGCCGCATGAGCGCGCCAATCGCCGGGCCCAGCAGCAGCGGCGCTGTCATCAGTGCGGTGGAGAACGCGGTGCGCACCAAACCTTTTCCACCGCGCCAGCCCGGGACCAGCGCAGTCATCCCCGCAACGAGGCTGAACACCGCCCAGCCGACCAGATGGCAGACCCACAGCGTGAACCCGATCGGCACGAACAGCGCGGTGCGCAGCACCGGGCGGCGCTCCAGCGTGATCCATAGCGCCATCGCGTTGAAGGCAAGCGCGATGGACAGCGCGAAGTTGGCAAAGCCGTAAAGGTAGGGCAGCGAGATCGCGAGCGGCAGCGCATAGAGCGCGTTGACGGTAATGCGGCCATGGGCGGCGCGCGAAAGCAGCAGCATCCCGGCAACCATGAGCGGCGGGATCGAGCCGACGATCAGATGCACCGCCCGCTCCAGCCCCATGAAGGGTGCAAGCAGCTGGACCAGCAGATCGACGCCGAGATTGGGCAGCAGGCCCCATTCGAAGCTGTACCAACTGCGCAGCACGGCCGAGCGCCCGGCATCGAGCTGCACGGCATAGCGCGCCATATGCCCACCGAGATCGACCAATGGCAGGACCGGTGCGCAGATCGTTGGCAGGGCGGCCGCCGCGCTCAGCAGCAGGATCAGCGCCAGCTCGCCAAATGGCGCAGCACGCGCGGATTCCTCGCGCTCGCCAACCAGTACCGAGAATGGCCATACCCTCATCCAGCCAGCCTTTACGGGCGCGGGCGCGTGCCTGTCAAAGGGCGGGGGAGCGAGCCCGCAAAAGCGGGCGCGGATGGCAGATCGCGCCGCGCTGCGCGACATGCCCTTGTGGTCCCTTGCGCCAAGCCTTCCAGGTGTGAACATTAAAAGTGTGTAAGGTAGCGCGCGAAAGGCCAGATCGGTGGTTTTGCCCGTTGCCGCTTGCCAATTTTCGTCATACTCGTTCGCGAGTTTAAAATAGCCCCAAGTCTTGAAGGAGTGGCCATGAGCAATTTGAGAGGATACCTCGGTCTGATCGCCCTTTCCGCCGCCCTGGCGGCGTGCGGTGGCAAGAAGGAAGAAGCTGCAGCGCCTGCAGCAGACGCCCCTGCTGCAGCAGCACCGGCTGAAGCGCCCGCCGCTGCGACCAAGGTTGCGGCTGATGCGGTCGACACGCTCGACGGCACCAAGTTTGCCGACATGAAGGGCGATGCCAAGCATGGCGAGGCGATCTTCACCCAGTGCAAGGCTTGCCACGTGATCGATCCGGGCGTGAACCGCATCGGGCCGTCGCTCCACGGCATCATCGGCCGCAAGGCTGGCGAGATCGCCGGTTTCGCCTATTCGTCGGCGAACAAGGGTAGCGGCATCACCTGGACGGCCGAGAAGCTGTACCAGTACCTCGAAAAGCCGGCGCGCGTCGTGCCCGGCACCAAGATGGCCTTCGCCGGCCTGCCCAAGGGCCAGGACCGCGCGGACGTGATCGCCTACCTGACCGAAGCGACCAAGTAAGCCTCGCTTCCATCAGCGCACAAAAAGAGCGCCGCTCCCGTAACGGGGGCGGCGTTTTTTTGTGGGCAGAAAACGGGGGCAGCGGAAAACGAAAGAGGCCCCTCCGTCTCCGGAAGGGCCTCCTTGCGTGTCAGAAGCAATTGGTCGGCTGCTTCAAGCCGCGTAAGCGCGCCGGGCCAGTTCGCACTGCGACCAGATATCGCTCAGCGCTTCCAGCAGCCGGTCGATGTCGCCGTCGGTGTGGACGGGCGAGGGCGTGATGCGCAGGCGCTCGGTTCCGCGCGGCACGGTCGGATAGTTGATCGGCTGCACATAGATGCCGTGGTTGTCGAGCAGCCAGTCGCTGATCATCTTGCACTTGCGCGCGTCGCCCACCATCACCGGGATGATGTGGCTCGGGTTGTCGAGGTGCGGGATCCCCAGCGCATTGAGCTTGCGGCGCACTGTGCTCACCCGGTCGCGGTGGCGGGCGCGTTCGTGGCCGCTCACCTTCAGATGCTGGATGCTGGCGCAGGCGCCGGCGGCAAGGGCAGGGGGGATCGCGGTGGTGAAGATGAAGCCCGAGGCGAAGCTGCGGACATAATCGCACAGCGCTTCGGAAGCCGCGATATAGCCGCCCATCACGCCGAAGGCCTTGCCCAGCGTACCCTCGATCACGTCGATCCGGTCCATCAGGCCGTCCCGCTCGGCGACGCCTGCACCGCGCGGGCCATAGAGGCCAACGCCGTGGACTTCGTCGATGTAGGAAAGCGCGCCGTGCTTCTCGCACACTTCGATGATCTCGCGGATCGGGGCGATATCACCGTCCATCGAATAGACGCTTTCGAAGGCGACCAGCTTGGCGCGGCCCGGGGCGACCTGCGAAAGCTTGGCGTCGAGATCGCGCCAGTCATTGTGCTTCCAGATCACGCATTCTGCCTTGCTGTGGCGGATGCCCTCGATCATCGATGCATGGTTGCCTGCGTCGGAGAACACCACGCAATCGGGTAGGCGCGCCGCCAGCGTGCCGAGTGCCGCCCAGTTCGAGACATAGCCCGAGGTGAACAGCAGCGCGGCTTCCTTGTGGTGGAGATCGGCGAGTTCTGCCTCAAGCAGCGCATGGTGGCGGTTCGTGCCCGAAATGTTGCGCGTGCCGCCCGCACCCGCGCCGCATTCGTCAAGCACGGTATGCATGGCGTCCAGCACCTTGGGATGCTGGCCCATGCCGAGGTAGTCGTTCGAACACCAGACGGTCACTTCCTGCGTGCCGCCGTCCACGTGGCGTGTCGCTTTCGGGAAAGAGCCGCGATGACGCTCCAGTTCGGCGAAGATGCGATAACGCCCCTCGCCGCGGATGCCGTCGAGTTCCTGTGTAAAGAAGGCCTCATAATCCATGGCCGAAATACCCCTTCCCTTAAAACTCTTGCCTGAAGCTCAGGCGTTAATCCTGTTGGTGCGAGCAGGCAGAGCCCACCCCCACAGTGCGCCGTCGCGAAACGGCAGGGCGAAGAAAATGTGCTCGACCGCGCCGAGTACGCTCAGCGCGAAGAGCAGGCTGGCGCTGACCGCCTCGGTGCTGCTGGCCGGCGCGGCAAGAGCCTGCGCCCCCAGCCAGCAGGCCAGCGAAATGGTGGCGACCAGTGAGCAGACAAAAGTCCCGGAAAAGCGCTGCGGGCCGAAGTAGCTGCACAGATATTGCAGATGCGGCGGCAGCAGGGTTCCGATCTCGTTGGGTACCCCTGCGTAGAGCGCAAGCTTGCTGCAGAGCCGCAGCGCAAACAGCAGCAGAAAAACCTGAGCCCCGGCTGGGTTCGGCGCGTTCCAGCTTAGCGAAAGCAGCATGAGCGCGGTGAGTGCCAGGGCGATTTCGTGGTAGATCAGCGTGGAGCTGGCGTCGATGAAGCGTTCCCAGCCGCGTGCCGAGGGCCGGCTCGGCTCGCGCCGCGGGCCTGCGACCGCACCCATCAGGAAGCTCGCCTCGTGCCACGACCAGACCATCAGCGCGCCGATAAATCCGATATAGGCTCCGGCAATTGTGGACAGGTTCGATCCCACGACCACTGCAATCAGCCCGGCAATTCCGGTGGCCCCGGCCATCATCAGTGCGCGGGGAAAGGTTGCCCGGTCACGGTTGTCCAGCCACGCGATCAGCCCGGTGGCGAAGAACCACACGAGGAGCGTGACCACCATAGGGACAGCGTGACCGGAGAAGCTCACCATGAGGGCTGCATCCTGACGGTAGCGGGCAGGGTGTTGGGCCGGGTGCGATGGAAATACATCCGGGCAAATGCCAGTCCTGCGCCGGCGATGCCGCCGATGCGCTGGACAAAGCCGCCCAAGCCGCCGCGCGCCTTGCCTTCGGCGATGCGGTTGCTGGCCTTCAGCAGGTCGTCCATGCGGCGGCGGAAAGCCGGGTGATCGGTTTCTAGCTCGATCGGGAACACCTGGCGGGTGATCGCGGTGCAGACCGAGAAGACCTTGTAGTCATACTCGGTCGGATCGACGCCGAGCGCGGCATGGAACACCGGCCGGGCATGATCGCGCACATACATTGTGGCGTAGACTGAAAGCAGGAAGAAGCGGATCCACAGGCGGTTGAGCCCGGTGAGCAGCTTGGGGTCCGCACGCATCAGCAGGGCAAACGCTTCGCCGTGGCGGAACTCGTCGTTGCACCATTCCTCGAACCACGAGAAGATCGGGTGGAAGCGGTATTCCGGGTGCTGGGCGAGGTGCCGGTAGATCGTGATGTAGCGGGCATAGCCAATCTTCTCAGAAAGATAGACGGCATACCAGATGAACTTCGGGCGGAAGTACGTGTACTTCTTGGACTTCGTCAGGAAGCCCAGATCGACGCCGATGCCGGCATCTTTCAGTGTTTCGTTGATGAACCCGGCATGGCGGCTTTCATCGCGCGCCAGCAGCTTGAACAGCTGCTTCATGTCTGGATTGCGGGTGCGGCGGGCCATTTCGGAATAGAGCACGCAGCCGGAAAACTCCGAGGTCATCGAGCTGACGAGGAAATCGGTGAATTCCTCGCGCAGGGCCGGTTCCAGGTTCTCGATGATCCCGCCAAAGCTTTCCCGGCGCTTGAAGTGCGTCTTGTTGGGGTCAGCCTGCATCTCGGCCATCAGGCCATCCCACTCGCGGCGGACCAGCGAGACATCGATCGCATCGAGCGCGGCAAAGTCGGTGGTGTAGAAGCGCGGGCTCAGCACCGTTTCGGCGCGGGCCATGGCCATCGTATCCAGCTTGCCGGTGCTGCCGAGATCGAGGCCGGCTGCGGCCGCAGCGCGGCTGAACTCGGCATGATCGGATGAGTTCGGGTCGATCGTGGTAGGGGCGTTCATGACGTTCTCCCGGGCGTAAAGCTGACTTCGTAGAGTTCGGTAAGGTCGAAATAGGCGGCCATCCTGATCCAGAGCCGCACAAGCGGACCCGCCCGCGTTACCGTTGCCATTCGCTCGATTGCCATGCTTTGACCGAAATCAACCCGGATCGGCGCGCCGTGCACCTTCACGCGGTCGCCGGGCTGCAGCTCGATGTCACCAGCCAAGCGCACATGCGCGTGGAAGTGCTCAGGCGTCTGCTCGATCTCGATGCGGCAGGGGGTGTCGAAGCGGCCGGCAGACATCAGGCAGCGCCTCCGGGCAGCAGAGCGGCAAAGGCGGCGCGGTTGTCCGGCCCGAACGAGCCGAGCTCGATCGAACGGCCGGTGGCCTTGTCGTCGAGGCTGAGCGTGCCGTTCTTCCACAGCGTTAGCGTGAACGGCGGGGCCATGCCCACACCGCGGATATGCCGCTCGCGCGCCATGCCGCGCATTACGCCGCGCACGAAGCCGTTGCCGGGCACGCCGTCGATCAGCACGCGGACTGTCTCACCAGTGGCGACGTCGTTCACCACAACAGCGCCGTCGGCGCGGTCGTTGAAGGTCAGCTGGCGCACCACTGCCGGCGCGACGTGCGCCTCGGCCCGGGTCACGGCGGGGATAGCTTCGCGGCTGAGGACCCCGACCTTGACCAGCGCGGTGAGGGCGAGCGCGGTGACCACCAGCATGGCCGCCGAAGCGACGGCATGCTTGGGGATCGTCTGCTCGTGATCGTGTACCAGGCTCATGCTGCGACCTCCCTTGCGCCCATCATCGGCCGCTGCGCCGGCGTGGTGGATGCGGCTTCACTGCGCTGCTGCACCGGGCCAAGGGCTGCGGCAGCCTTGGCCAGGATGCTCGACACTTCGGCCGCGTCCGGCAACGCACGCAGCATCGGCTGGGGCGCAGCAAGGCGGAACGGCCGCGCGTGCGGCCACAGCATCGCGTAACCCAGCTGGGTCGACCCCTGCGGCACCAGTGCGATGTCGCCGAAACCGGTGCCAAGATTGCGCAAGTCGGCCGAGCCCAGCTTGACCAGGGGCAGATTGATGCACTTGCTGAGCGCGACGCCCACCCGCAGCACAACGCGGCGGTTGGTGATCGTGTAGACCGTGGTGCGCGCCACAAGCAGCGCGAAGCCATAGATCAGGCCCATCACCAGCAGACCGAGCCCCGCCGTGAGCAGCGCGCCCGTCAGCGTGCCGCTGACCAGCGCCCAGCCCACGAGCAGCGTGAAGTATCCGCCGACCCACCGCGCAGCCAGCGCGCTGCGGGCAAAGGTGCGCGCATCCGGCGCACCCTGCCAGAGGATCTTCTCGCCCGGAGGCAGATCACCCGGCAGGCCGCGGATCGGCTCGATATCATGTTCCCTCACAGGAACGGCTCCTGACGACCAGCGTTGGCGTAAAGATAGCCGCCGCCGAAGTAGCCGATAACGCGCTCTTCCTCGTAACGAGTGATCTCGGTCGCGCTCTCGAGCTGCGGCACGCCGTCATAGTCGGCCGCGTTGATCGCATCGATGGTCACACCCGCGGCACTAACCGTCGCCATCGCCATCGGGGCGAGCACGGTCTTGCCGCTCGTGGTCTGGACCGAGAGATAGCGGACCTGGTGCTCGGCGCGGTCGATCCAGATATCGGTCACGGTGCCGGCAATCTTGCCGTCAGCGGCGATGACCTGCATGCCGCGCGGATCGCGGTTGCCGCTCCACACCGAGATATGGCCCTCGGTCGAAATCGGCACGATGCGGGCGCGGCCATGCGCATCCTGATCGGGCCACTTGGCGCGATTGGCATAGGATGCAGGGCCCACGCCGTCGGCCAGCGGATTGCCGGTCGGCACATAAGGCGCGCCGGGGAAGTTCTCGAAACGCTTTGCGGCGATATCCACCGGCTCGCGCCCTTCAGCCCGGCCCACCGGAGCGACCACAGTGCCGCGGTCGAACGGCAGGTGGAAGGTCTTGGGCAGCGCGGTTGAAAGCGGGCCGCCGACGGTTTCGATAAACCCGTTGATTTCGTCTTCGAGGGGATAGCCCTCGCGCCGGTCTTCGCGCCGCAGCCAGAAGATCAGGGAGACGAAGAAGAGGAAGAACGCCCAGAGCGCGAGCTCCGCCACGTCAATCGAGCCAACTACAAATGCGCTTTTCATCGAACGTTCCTTTCCCGGATCAGGGCCCCGGAGGCCGCAATTCCCACCATCGCAATCACTTTTGAAATCACACTCACGTCGGAAACTCAGGCAAAACCATCTGGCCGCCCGGCAGATCGCCGGCGATGCCGATGCGTTTGCCGGCAAGCGGACCGAGAACGATCAGCGCGCCAATCAGCATCAGGACTTCAAGGCTGTAGACCGTGGCATAGCCCGCCGCGCGTCCGCCCGTGCCGCTGAGCCACGAAACCGTGTCGCGGATCACGCCGCCCACGGCGAGCGCGCTGCCGGCAGCCGTTGCCTGCACGGCTCCCCACGCGCCCAGCGCCACGCCGGAATCGCGGCGTTCGGCAAGCGACATCGCCGCGATCAGGGTGCCCACTGAAAACAGGCCGATGCCGAAGCCGATCGAGCCTGCGCCGATGGCGAGCAGGAACGGCGCGGCCAGCGGCGCGGCCAGCAGCACGAGAATGAAGGCGCAGATTCCGGCAACCATGCCGCATCCGGCAAGCCGCAGCGGATCGAAGCCGCGTTCAAGCACTCGGGTAGCGAGCGAGAAGCCGAAAATCGCACCCATGGCCCACGAGCCGGTCAGCATGGTCGTCTGGCCAACCGTCAGGCCGAGCAGTTCGGCGCCGTAGGGTTCGAGCAGTGCATCCTGCATGGCGAAAGCCGCCGCGCCGAGGCCGATGGCGCAGAGCAGGCGAACGGTGTTGGGCTCAGCCACGAAATCGCGCCACACATCAGCGAATTCTGGCGTCTCGCGGCCCTTGGCGGTCGCGCCGGGGTTGCGGCCTTCCTGCTTCCACAGCGCCGCGACGTTGAGCACCAGTGTGACGACGGCCGCACCCTGAATGACCTGCACCAGCCGGGTGGGGCTGAAGGGCACGAGCAGTGCGCCGATCACGAAAGCGGAGACCATCATGCCGACCAGCAGCATGACATAGAGCAGCGCCACTGCGCGTGGCCGCTTGTCGGCCCGTGCGAGATCGGTGGCGAGCGCAAGGCCGGCGGTCTGGGTCACGTGGAGCCCGGCGCCGGTCAGCAGGAAAGCCAGCGCGCCGCCGCCGAGGCCAGCGTAAAATGTGCGCGTCTCGCTCATCAGCAGCAGCCCGAACGGCATGATCGCCAGTCCGCCCCACTGCATGAGCGTGCCGAACCAGATATAGGGCACGCGCCGCCAGCCGAGCACCGAGCGGTGCGTATCGGACTTGTGGCCGATCAGCGCACGAAGCGGCGCGAAGAGCAGCGGCATCGCGATCAGCAGCGAAACCAGCCAGGCCGGGGTGTGCAGTTCGACGATCATCACGCGGTTGAGCGTGCCGTTGAGGAGAACCGTCGCCATGCCGACGCTCACCTGAAACAGCGCGAGGCGCAGCAGGCGGGAAAGCGGCAATTCGGCGCTGGCTGCATCAGCAAAGGGCAGCCAAGTCATCGCCACGCGCGTCCACTGGCCCGCCACCCGCGAAAGGCGGGTCTGCGGGATAGTGTCCGACATGGCGGGCGTTCCGGTCATGGCCGGTTGCGCACCAGTTCGAGTGCGTTCGAAATGTAGAAGCCGGTGCCGATCCGCTGCGTGCGGCCGACACGCCAGCCGGGCAGGGCTTCCTCTATCCGCGCGATGAGATCTGCGTCGCGCACCGGAACGATGGCCGGAGCGCGATCGCTGCGCGGGAAGAGCAGGCCCATGGTGTGCATCGCGCGCAGCATCGGGGTGGACGGCGCGTGGGTGAACACGATCGAGCCGTCGCAGCGCTCGGCCAGCAAGACCAACGTGGCGACAATGTCTTCCGGGCGATAGTGGATCAGCGAATCCATTGCGACGACATGGTCGAAACGGCCGTGCGCGGGATCGAGCATATCGCCCACGCGCCAGTGGATCCGGCCGTGACCGAGGAACGAAGGGCAGCGTTCGCGCGCAATGGCAACCAGCCCGCCGGCCACATCGACACCGACCACTTCGGCCCCGCGCCGCGCGGCCAGCACGCTGAGTGCGCCGGTGCCGCAGCCTGCATCGAGCACCCGCATGCGGCGCAGATCGCGCGGCAGCCAGTCCAGCAGCACGTCGCGCATCGCATCGCGCCCGGCGCGCACGGTGGCGCGGATGCCGCTGACCTTGGCGTCCGACGTCAGATCGATCCACGCTTTGCGCGCGGTGCTGTCGAAGTAGGTCGTCAGCTTGTCGCGCTGAGCCTCGAAGCGCGAGCCAAGTTGCTCAAAGCCGGAAGATGCGCGCGTAGCCATCATTCATACCCCAGGAAATCGAAGATATCGCGGTCCTTCATCGCCGTCGCTTCAAGTGCAGGCGTGCCGGCCCAGAGCGTGCGGGCAAGCTGGAGATATTCCTCGCGCGCCTTGATCACGTCGGGGGCGTCGGGCATTTCGAACAGCGTGCACTTTTTCAGGCGCGAACGGCGAATGGCGTCCAGATCCTGGAAATGCGCCAGACGCTTGAGGCCGATGGCGTCGTTGAAGCGGTCGATCTCGTCGGTCCCGGCTGAGCGGTTAGCGACCACCCCGGCAAGGCGCACGTCGTAGTTCTTCGACTTGGCATTGATGGCCGCGACGATGCGGTTCATTGCGAAGATGCTGTCGAAATCGTTGGCAGCGACCACAATCGCGCGCTCGGCATGTTGCAGCGGAGCAGCGAAACCGCCGCACACCACATCGCCCAGCACGTCGAAGATCACCACGTCGGTATCTTCAAGCAGGTGGTGCTGCTTGAGCAGCTTGACCGTCTGCCCAACGACATAGCCGCCGCAGCCGGTGCCGGCCGGCGGGCCGCCAGCCTCCACGCACATCACACCGTTGAAGCCTTCGAACATGTAGTCTTCAGGCCGCAGTTCCTCGGCGTGGAATTCCACCGTTTCGAGGACGTCGATCACCGTGGGCATGAGCTTCTTGGTGAGCGTGAAAGTGGAATCATGCTTGGGATCGCAGCCGATCTGCAGCACGCGGTGGCCGAGCATCGAGAACGCGGCGGACAAGTTCGACGAGGTGGTCGATTTGCCAATTCCGCCCTTGCCGTAGACGGCAAAGACCTTGGCATTGCCGATGCGGTCGGCGGGGTCGAGCCGCACCTGCACCGAACCGTCGCCATCAAGCTTGCGGGTGGGGGGATCGAGAAGTGCCATGGGTGTTTCCTTTATGCCGCGACGGCTTCGACGCTCGCGGGGAGCACGCCTGAAGGTGTGATACCTTCAAGGCGGTCCTCGAGTTCGTCGCTGGCGGCGTGGAGGGCTGCGAGAGTGGCTTCGTCGGGCGACCAGAACTTGCGGTCGACCGCTTCGATAAGGCGGTTTGCCACGCGGGCCGAAGCGCGTGGATTGAGTGCGGCCATGCGTTCGCGCATTTCGGCATCGAGCACGTAAGTTTCGCTGATGCGCTGGTAGACCCAGGGATCGACTTCGCCCGTGGTGGCGGACCAGCCCATCGTGGTGGTGACATGGCCCTCGATCGCGCGGACGCCTTCATAGCCATGGCGGAGCAGGCTTTCGGTCCACACCGGATTGAGGATGCGGGTGCGGGTTTCAAGTGCGACCTGTTCCTGCAGGCTGCGGACCTTGCCGGTGCCTTGCGTCTGGTCGCCGATGTAGACAGGTGCGGTCTCGCCGCCCTTTGCCCGCGTGACGGCGCGGCTGATCCCGCCCAGTGCATCGACATACTGGTCGATCGAGGTGATGCCGAGCTCGACGCTTTCGAGGTTCTGGTAGGCGCAATCGACCGTGCGCAGCGCCGAGGCGAGGATCGCAGCCTGCCGGATCGGCACACCCTTCACGCCATAGGCATAGCCCTTCTGGCGTTCGAAGCTGTCGGCCAACTCGTCCGGATCGGTCCAGGCGCCGTTGTCGATCATCAGGTTGACCTGGGCGCCGTAAGCACCCTGCGCATTGGAGAAGACCCGCAGCGCTGCGGTTTCAAAGTCGCAGCCGTGTTCGGACTGGTGCGCAATGGCGTGGGCGCGCACGAAGTTCAACTCCAGTGGCTCGTCTGCTTCGGCAGCCAGCAGCGCGGCTTCGGCCAGCATCCGGGTCTGGAGCGGCAGAAGATCGCGGAACACGCCGGAAAGCGTTGCGATCACATCGATGCGCGGGCGGCCCAGCTCATCCAGCGGAATGAGTTCTGCGCCGGCAAGACGGCTGTAGCTGTCAAACCGCGGGCGTGCGCCGATCAGCGCGAGGACTTGTGCGATCTGCGCGCCCTCGCTCTTGAGATTGTCCGTGCCCCAAAGCACCATGGCGACCGTTTCCGGCAGGTGCCCGGCGTCGGCCAGGCTGCGTTCGAGCAGCTTGCTTGCCTGCTCTGCACCATCCTTGACCGCGAAGGCCGAAGGCAGGCGGAACGGATCGAAGCCGTGGATATTGCGGCCCGTAGGCAGGATTTCCGGTGCGCGCAGCACATCGCCGCCCGAGACTGGGCGGATGAACTGGCCTGCCAGCGCGCGGACGATCCCGTCCAGCTCGTGGTTGGCCGAAAGCGCGGTGTTGAGCGCGCCCATGTCCTTGAGCAGCGGCGTATCGAGGCGCAGCCTGCCATCGACCAGCAATTCGGCGGTCTCCGGGCTGAGCAGTTCGCCACGCGCTTCGGCAGAAGCGCGCACCATGTCGATGCGCTCCTCGCGGCTCGCGGACTGGCCAGCCACATGGAGCCCTTGCGGGATCAGTTCGCGCTCGATTTCGTAGAGGCGGGCGGCCAGCGCCGGCACATCGGTGCCATCAAGATCGAGCGCTTCGGCCTGTTCGGCGATCAGTTCGGCCAGCAGCGCGGCCTGCTTGTCGCCCGGCGGCAGCGAACGCCACCGCTCGACCGAGGCCTTCAGATCGGCGAGGCCCTTGTAGACGCCCGAGCGGGTGAGGGCGGGGGTGAGGTAGCTCACCAGCGTCGCGCCCGAGCGGCGCTTGGCCAGAACGCCTTCCGAAGGGTTGTTGGCGGCGTAGAGATAGACGTTGGGCAGATCGCCGATCAGCCGGTCCGGCCAGCACTCGGCGGTCAGGCCGGTTTGCTTGCCGGGCATGAATTCAAGGCTGCCATGCGTTCCGAAGTGGAGCACGGCGTGGGCCTGGAAATCCTCGCGCAGCCAGCGGTAGAACGCGGCGAAGGCGTGGCTCGGGGCGAAGCGGCCCTCGAACAGCAGGCGCATCGGATCACCTTCGATGCCGATGGCGGGCTGGATGCCGACGAACACGTTGCCGAACTGCGCGCCCAGGATCTGCACCGCGCTGCCGTCTGACTGAAGCTTGCCAGGCGCCGGGCCCCACGAAGCCTCGATTTCCTTGAGCCATGTCTCGCGCGCCACGATGCTGTCGGCCGTCACGCGGGCATGGACATTGGCCTCGGTGCCGTAGCGCGCCGAATTGCCATTCAGGATCGCAGTGCGCAGCGCGTCGACGCTTTCCGGCACTTCGACGGTGTAGCCTTCGCTCGCCAGCCGCTTGAGCGTGGCATGAAGCGATGCGAACACGCTGAGGAACTGAGCCGTGCCCGCCGCGCCCGCATTGGGGGGGAAGTTGAACAGCACGACTGCAATGCGCCGCTCGGCTTCGGCAGCGCGGGCAAGGTCGATCTGCTTGCCCACGCGCGCGGCCAGCGTTTCGGCGCGTTCGGCGCAGCTTTCCATCTGGCGGACGCCCGCAACACCCGACCCGGCAAAGGTGCAGCCTCTTGCGCAGCCGGTGCAGGCCTCGCCGCTGCCGTCCGAACGGCCGCCAAACACCATCGGGGAAATCGCGCCGTCAAGCTCGGGAATCGCGATCATCATCGTCGATTCCAGCGGCAGCAGCCCCTGCGGGTTCGCGCCCCAGGCCTGCAGTGTCTGGAATTCGACCGGATGCGCGGCGATGTAGGGGCGGTCGAGCTTCGTGAGGATCGCCTCCGCCGCTGCCGTATCGTTATAGGCCGGGCCGCCCACCAGGCTGAAGCCTGTGAGGTTCACCACTGCATCGACCGTGGCCTTGCCGTCCTTCATGAACAGCTGCTCGATCGCCGGGCGCCCGTCGAGCCCGCCGGCGAAGGCCGGGATCACGGTCAGGCCCTTGGCCTCCATCGCGGCGATCACGCCGTCATAATGGCGCGCGTCCTTGGCGAGAACATAGGATCGCAGCATCAACAGGCCGACCGTGCCGTTCTTGCCCGCAGTCGCATTGGCGGGCAGTGCGGCGGCGCTGGAAGCCATGCGCGGTGTCATCGCCGGGTGGTAGACACCGACTTCGGGATACTCACGCGGCGCTTCAGCCTTCATCGCACCGCGCAGGGCAGCGCGGTCGCCTGAGGCATAGCGGTCGATCAGCGCGCGGATCATGTCCACCACGTTGTCGTCGCTGCCCGCCAGCCAGTATTGCAGCGTGAGGAAATAGGCGCGCACATCCTGCGCGGTGCCGGGCACGAATTTCAATAGCTTGGGCAGGCGCCGCAGGATCGCCATCTGGCCCTGGCCCGAACTGGCCCCTGCCTTGTTCGTGCCGCGCAGCTTCTTGATCAGCGCGAGCATGCCCGTGGCAGGCTTGTCCATGCGGTAGTCACCCATACGGGTGAGTTTGACGATATCGCTTGCCGACATCAGGCCGACGATCGCGTCGCAGTTTTCGCGCCGGGCCTCAAGCGCGGGCAGCACCGCGCGGATGTGGTCCTCAAGGAACAGCATAGTGCACAGGATGATGTCGGCGCGGGCAATGTCTTCGCGCGCGGCGTCAAGCGTGCCGGGCTTCTCTTCCCAATCGGCTGCGGCGTGGAAGCCGATTGTCACGCCCGTACCGGCGCGGGCAAAGTGCCCTTGCGCCCGTTGGAACGCCCCGGAGAGGTGGTTGTCGAGCGTGATGACGACAACGCGTACCGGCGTATCCGGGGTGGTATGGAGTCCTTTACCGCGCATAATGGGCTTTTGCCTCGTAGAGCGTGTCGAGCGTGATAGCCGGCAGGCCCATTTCATTCGCGTACTTCTCGGTGTTGCGCTTGGCTTTGCCGCGGACGAAGAACGGAATCTTGCGCAGTTCGCGCTCGGCGTCGTCGGTCCAGCCGACCGAGCCGTCCGAAGCAGCAACGAGCGCGGCTTCTTCCTTGATGAGAATATCGCCCGCGGGTGCGAGCACCAGTTCAGGCTTGGCCTGAGACGGAACATGCGACGTTGCATGTGCCGGGGCCGAACCATGAAGATGCGAGGGGCCCGCCGCGTCGCTGAATTCGAAGTCGTCGCGGAACATGGTGAGCAGGTGCTCTTCCAGCCCCATGACGAGCGGGTGGACCCAGGTGTCGAAGATCACGTTCGCGCCTTCGAAGCCCATCTGCGGGCTGAAGCGCGCCGGGAAGTCCTGGACGTGGACCGGCGCGGAAATCACGGCGCAGGGAACGCCGAGGCGCTTGGCGATATGCCGCTCCATCTGCGTGCCCAGCACGAGTTCGGGTACGGCGGCGGCAATTGCTTCCTCGACGGTCAGGTGATCGTCGGTGATCAGCGGCTCAAGCCCGTATTCCTTGGCGGCGATGCGCATTTCGCGGGCGAATTCGCGGTTGTAGCAACCGATGCCGCAGACGGTGAAGCCAAGCTCCTCGTGGGCGATGCGGGCGGCAGCAATGGCGTGGGTGGCATCGCCAAACACGAACACGCGCTTGCCCGTCAGGTACGTCGAGTCGACCGAGCGGCTCCACCACGGCATGCGCGAGGAAGGATCATCAAGCGCAAGGGCCGGATCGACCCCCGCCAGTGCGGCGACTTCGTTGATGAAGGCGCGCGTCGCGCCAACGCCGATCGGCACGGTGCGGATCATCGGCTGGGCAAAGGTCTTGTCGAGCCAGCGCGCTGCCTCGTCGCCGATCTCGGGATAGAGCACGATGTTGAAATCGGCAGCGCCGATGGTGCGGATATCGGCGGGCGAGGCGCCCAGCGGCGCGACGAGATGGACGTCGACGCCCAGCAGATCGAGAATACGGCGCACCTCGCGAATGTCATCGCGGTGGCGGAAGCCAAGCGCTGCGGGGCCGAGCAGATTGACGCAGGGACGGCGACCTTCGCGCGGTGCGGGGCGCACCGAGGTATCCGCAAGGTGGCGCACGATCTGGTAGAAGGTTTCGGACGCGCCCCAGTTTTCCTTGCGCTGGTAGCTGGGCAGCTCAAGCGGGATCACCGGGCAAGGGAGGTTCATGTTGTCAGCAAGGCCGGCCGGATCGTCCTGGATCAGTTCGGCCGTGCACGATGCGCCAACCAGCAGCGCCTCGGGCTTGTACCGCTCGACCGCGTCGCGCGCCGAATCCTGAAACAGGCTGGCGGTATCCTTGCCCAGATCGCGCGCCTGGAACGTGGTGTACGTCACTGGCGGGCGGGCGCTGCGACGCTCGATCATCGTGAACAGCAAGTCGGCGTAAGTATCGCCCTGCGGCGCATGCAGCAGGTAGTGCACGCCGCGCATCGCTGTCGCGACCCGCATGGCGCCGACATGCGGCGGTCCTTCATAGGTCCAGACGGCGAGTTGCATGGGCCTAGATCCTCAGCACGTCGCGGCGGCGCAGGGGCCGGGCGAACAGTTCGGCGAGGTCACCCGCCTGATCGAAGCCGTGAACGGGTGAGAAAACCAGTTCGATCGACCACTTGGTGGAAAGGCCCTCGGCCTCGAGCGGATTGGCAAGGCCAAGCCCGCAAACGGTGAGATCGGGCCGATCCGCACGGACGCGGTCGAGCTGGCGATCCACATCCTGACCTTCGCTGATGCGCGTGCCTTCCGGCAGGCGGGCGAGATCGGCGGCAAGGTGCGCGCGGTGGAGGTAGGGCGTGCCGACCTCGACCGGGATCATGCCGAGCTCCGTCGCCAGGAACCGGGCGAGCGGGATTTCCAGCTGCGAATCCGGCAGGAACGTGATGCGCTTGCCTTCGAGCGCGGGGCGATACCGCTCCAGCGCGCGCTTGGCGCGTTCGCGGCCCGGCGCGATCACCCGGTTCACGTGCATTTCATCGATGCCGAAGGCTGCCGCGGCTGCGGCCAGCCAGGCTGCGGTGCCTTCTGCGCCAAACGGGAAGGGCGCGTCGATCCGCACCGCGCCGCGATCTTCGAGAGCACGCGCGGTCTCACCCAGGAACGGCTGCGCAAGAAGATAGCGGGTGTTCGGCCCCAAGGCGGGAAGTCCGCCAGAGCGCCGCGCGGGCAGCACGCCGACATGGGCAATGCCCAGTTCGGCGAACAGGCGCAGGAACTGGTCTTCGACGATATCCGGCAGCGCGCCGACCATGACCAGCGAAGGGGCGGCGTCCGGCGCTTCGACCGGCATTTCGGGCACCAGCGCGGTGAGGCAGGCGTCTTCGCCTTCGGTAAAAGTCGTTTCGATCCCGCTGCCCGAATAGGCGAGGATGCGCACGCCCGGGCTGGTTTCGCTGCGCACATGCTTTGTGCCGAGGCGCTGCGCCGCATTGCCGAGATCGAGCTTGATTACTTCGGAAGGGCATGATCCGACGAGGAACAAGGTGCGGATCTCGGGCCGGCGGGCAAGCAGCCGGTCGACCACCCGGTCAAGCTCGGCGTGGCAATCGGCAAGGCCGGCCAGATCGCGCTCTTCAATGATTGCGGTCGCAAAGCGGGGCTCGGCAAAGATCATAACGCCTGCCGCCGATTGCAGCAGGTGCGCACACGTGCGTGAACCGACTACAAGGAAGAAGGCGTCCTGCATCTTGCGATGCAGCCAGACAATGCCGGTCAGCCCGCAGAACACTTCGCGCTGGCCGCGCTCACGCAATACGGCGAGGCCGCCGTCACGCGGGTTTTCAGCGGCGGCGAGGGCTTGGGCCGGGCTCATGCCGCAGCTCCTTTCAGCGATTGTGCCTGGAGCCGGGCCGCGCGCAGCTTCAGCAAGAACTGGGCGGCGTTGACGACGTAGGTGAGGTAGGCGGCAAGAGCGACGGTGAGCCGTGCCTCCAACGTGCCGAACTCGCCCAGCAGCATCACCAGATAAGCGGTGTGCAGCGCGATCACGAGCATCGAGACGACGTCTTCCCAGAAGAACGCCGGGGCAAAGAGCCACTTGCCGAAGACCACCTTCTCCCAGATCGATCCGGTGACCATGATCGTAAAGAGTGTGACGGTCTTGGCGATGACCGAAAGGTCGGCGGCGAAGGCGCCTTCACCGGTCATCAGGCAGCGCAGGACAAGGCCAAGGCTGACGAGGAACACCACGAACTGAAACGGGGCGAGCAGGCCCTGGACCAGTGTCCACGAGGTTTCATCGCGGCGCTTCTGCTGTTCCGGTGTGTATAGCGGACGAACCTGCCTTGCCGCCCCACGAGCGCTATGGCTGGTATCCGATCCGGACCCAAAACCGCGCAGCGCTGCCGTACGAGCTTCTGACATTTGTTGCGTCCCATCCTCTTCGCAGTTGGCAACTTACGACTCGTTTGAACGGACTGTCAATAAAATTGGACGACAAGAAAAATTGACACGATTGGGTTTGCCAAGGTTCCTGAATGGGATTAGGTCTTGCGGCAGGGACAGAGTCGGATGGACTTTAACCACTATCCCCACGTGGCCATGTTGCCGCGGCAGACGGGAGAGTCTGGCATGGATTTCGCAGTAGACACGAGTGGGCAGGGGCCCCGCAAAGCGGAGCCATCGAGCTCGCATGACGATCATACAGGCGTACCCGTCGGCAGCAGGCGCAAAGGCGCAAGCGCGGGCCGGGGCGGCGGCGCCAGGCGTCAGCGCGGCGGGCCCAACTCGGCGATCAGCACGCTGATCGAAGGCGAAATCATTCCCCAGCTTCTAGTTGCGCATCGCATGCGGCCTTCCCGTGTTGCAGCGGACGGCGGTGTGCTGATCACGGCCGATGATGTTGCGCGGTTCTCGTCGCTGCCAATCACGCTCCAGGCAGACGAGCTGCTGGTTCATGTCGAGGAATACCTCGCGCGCGGCGTTGGCATCGATGCCGTTTTTGTCGATCTGCTGGCGCCAGCGGCACGCCGCCTCGGCGACCTTTGGGAAGAGGATCGCTGCGACTTCCTTGATGTCACTATTGGCCTGTGGCGCCTGCAGGAAGTGATGCGCGAGATCGCCTGGGGCAGCCCGATCATCACCGGCCCGATCAGTGCGCCGCGCCGCGCTCTGTTTTCGCCGATGCCTGGTGAACAGCACAGTTTTGGCGCCACGATGGTACACGAAGTCTTCGTGCGCGCGGCATGGGACAGCGAGGTTCTGGTGGCACCGGATATGCGCCAGTTGATCGCGAAAGTTGCCAACAAATCCTTTGATCTCGTTGGCTTGACCCTATCCTGCGATGTCACTACCGAATCGCTGGCAAGAACCATCAAGGCGATCCGCAGCGTGTCCATGTGCCAAGACGTAAGTATCCTGGTGGGCGGACAAGCAGTGAATGCCAATCCGGCAATAGCCCTTGAAGCAGGCGCCGATGGCTCGGCCACCGATGCACCCGGAGCGCTTGCTCTCGCCCACCGTCTGGTCGGCGCGGCCACGCACCGGACCGTGAACGCCGGCTAGGACCGGTCGTCACCGTGGTCGAACCTGAACGCGCCTTCGCGGACAAGGCACCGCATATCCGATCGGATGCGGCATTCGGCGGCATTGCGCCTGCCGATGCCCTGCGCCTCGTGCTGGCTGCGGGCGATGTGACGCTTTCGCTTGATCCCGAGGGCCGGATCCTTGACGTGGCTGCCAATCGGCAGGATTTCCCGGGCTGCGATAGCTGGATCGGCCAGCCTTTCGAGGCGACTGTCACGGTGGAGAGCCGCGCCAAGGTCAAGGACATGCTGGCGGTTGAGCCAGGCGATGCCGGCAATCGCTGGCGCCAGATCAACCACACCAGCCCCGCCGGCGACATTCCTGTACGCTATCTTGTGATCAGCATCGGCGGCGGTGAGCGTCTGATCGCCATGGGGCGCGATATGCGCGGCGCCGTCGTGCTGCAGCAGCGCCTCTTGCAGGCACAGCAGTCGCTTGAGCGCGATTACATGCGCCTGCGCCAGATCGAGACGCGTTACCGGCTCCTGTTCGATCTCTCCTCCGAGCCGGTCCTTCTGGTCGAGGCGGATAGCCAGCGCATACAGGAAGCCAACCCGGCCGCGCACACCATGCTTGAGGCCCGCGCCGGCAGCCTTGTTGGCACCAAGCTGTCCGGTCTCGTCGCGCGCAGCTCGCGCGATGCCCTTATCGCCTATCTCGGCGCAGTGCTGACAACCTCGGAAGTCTCGCCGCTCACGGTCGAGCTCGAGCGCGCCCGGCAAGTCCTGACGATTTCGGCCACGGGCTTTCGGCAGCTGGGCGGGCGCTATCTGCTGGTCCGGCTCAGTTCTGCCAGCACGCGCACAACCGAAGGCGCAGCCACCTTGCTCGATATTGTCGAGCGGATGCCCGATGCCTTTGTCGTGGCCGATGCCCGGATGCGGATCATCGCGGCCAACATCGCTTTCCTCGAACTGGCGCGCGCTGCCTCGCTCGACCAGATTCGCGGCCGCGCGCTTGGTGAATTCGTTGGTCGTCCAGGGATCGATCTCGATCTTATCGAAGGCCAGCTCACCAAATACGGCTTGGCCCGCAACGTCAGCACCGTGGTCCGTGCCCGCGATTCAGACATCGAGGAACCCGTCGAGCTTTCGGCGGTGCGCACATCGGGCGATTCGCCGTGCTACGGTTTCGCCATCCGCGAGATCGGCCGCCGCCTTCGCGATCTTCCGCCAACGCCGCTCGATCTGCCCCGCTCTGTCGAGCAGCTGACCGAGCTCGTCGGCCGGGCCTCGCTCAAGGAAATCGTGCGCGAGAGCACCGATTTGATTGAGCGCCTCTGCATTGAGGCGGCGCTGGCCTATACGTCCGACAACCGCGCTTCAGCCGCGGAAATTCTCGGCCTCAGCCGTCAGAGCCTCTATTCCAAGCTGCACCGCTACGGGCTTGGCAACTTGGTGGGCGAAAGCGAATAGCGGTACACACGCAAGTGTAAGAATCAATTGACACTTGTAGGTGTCAACCATACCTTCCTGGTATGACGCAGCCAGCAACTTCGGCCCGGCCCTTGGCCTCGAAAGTCAATCCGGCTCCCCCCAAGGACATCCGGCGCCCCGCTTTGCGCGACGTGCTGGAGCTGCTCAAACCGATCACCTGGTTCCCGCCGATCTGGGCGTTCATGTGCGGGGTGGTCTCATCAGGCCAGCCCGCCTACGGCCACTGGATCGCGATTGTCATGGGCGGCCTGCTCGCCGGGCCGCTCGTTTGCGGCAACAGCCAGGCCATCAACGACTGGTTCGATCGCCATGTCGATGCCATCAATGAGCCGAACCGCCCGATCCCGTCGGGCCGCATTCCCGGCCGCTGGGGCCTGTGGATCGCTTGTGCCGGGTCTGTCCTTTCCTTCGCGGTGGGCGCCGCCCTCGGCGTCTGGGTCATGGTGGCAACTGCAGTCGGCCTCGCCGCGGCCTGGGCCTATAGCGCGCCGCCCTTCCGCCTGAAGGCGAGCGGCTGGTGGGGCCCCGCGCTCGTCGGGCTGACTTACGAAGGGCTCAGCTGGTTCACCGGCGCTGCCGTGATGACCAGCACCCTGCCGCGCACCCCGGTGCTGATCGTGCTCGTGCTCTACAGCCTCGGCGCGCACGGCATCATGACTCTCAATGATTTCAAGGCTGTGGAGGGCGACAAGCAGACCGGCGTGCGCTCGCTTCCCGTGACGCTCGGCGTGCGGAATGCCGCGCTCCTCGCCTGCGGTGTCATGGCGCTCGCGCAAGTGATCGCCGCGGCCTATCTGGTGCAGCAGGGCCTCATGCTCTCGGCGGGCATCGTCGCGCTGGTGCTTGCTGCGCAGTTTGCGCTGATGCCGCGCCTGCTGGCAGACCCTGCCGCACGCGCCCCATGGTATGGCGCGACAGGCGTCAGCCTCTACGTCCTGGGCATGCTGGCAGCTGCCGGCGGCCTCGGCGGCCATTGGTGATGGCCCGCATGGGCACAGTTTCCGGTTTCGGCTGGTTTTCGATCGCGCGGCTTGGATTGGTTCAGGCCTCCATCGGTGCGATCGTCATGCTGGCGACATCGCTGCTCAACCGGGTCATGGTCGTTGAATACGGGATGGCCGCGGCCGTCCCCGCCGGGCTCGTCGCGCTTCACTATGCCGTGCAGCTCGCGCGCCCCGTCTGGGGCCACGGTTCGGATCGCGGCCATGCCCGCACGCCCTGGATCATCGGCGGCGTGGCGGTGCTGGGTATGGGCGCAATGCTCGCAGTGCTCGGCCTGCCGCTGGGCAAGGGGCAGCCCTTGCTGGCGAATGCCGTGCTGCTGCTGGGGTTCATACTGATTGGTGCGGGCGTGGGCGCTGCAGGCACCTCGCTCCTCGCGCTGCTGGCCGCCGGTGTCGCACCGCAGCGGCGCGCTGCGGCAGCGGCAGTAACGTGGATCATGATGGTCATGGGGATCGTGCTTTCGGCGGGCATCGCCGGCGCGCTGCTCGCGCCGTTCTCGTGGGACCGGCTGGTGGCCGTATCGGGCGGAATTGCGCTGACCGCGCTGGTGCTCACCGTGCTGGCCACCTTCCGGCTGGAGCGCGGTGTGCCTCAGGTCGCACAGGAAGCCGAGCAGGAAACAACCCTGGGCGATGCCTTGCGCGCGGTCTTTGCCGAAAGCGCGGCGCGGCGCTTCACCGTGTTCGTGTTCCTTTCGATGCTGGCCTATTCGATGCAGGATCTCATCCTCGAACCCTTCGCCGGGCTCGTTTTCGGGATGAGCCCGGCGCAGTCCACTTCGCTTTCGGCCGTGCAGCACAGTGGTGTGCTGATGGGCATGATTGCTGCCGGGATTGGCGGCAGCGCCTTTACCGGGCGCGCCGCAGGTGAACTCAGGGGTTGGATTGCGGCAGGCTGCGTCGGCTCCGCCCTCGCGCTAGCCGGCCTTGCGGTCGGCGCCGGGGTAGGGCCGGGCTGGCCGCTCGCCGCCAACATCGGCGTGCTCGGCTTTGCCAACGGCGTGTTCGCGGTCTCCGCAATCGGCGCGATGATGAGCCTTGCGGGCGCTGCAGGCGATACGGGCGGCAGGGCCGATACCGGCGTGCGCATGGGCGTGTGGGGCGCGGCGCAAGCTATCGCCTTCGGCCTTGGCGGGCTGATCGGCGCCATCGGGGTCGATGTGGCGCGCCACATGGAAAGCGACGGACGCGCATTTCAGACAATTTTTGCAGCTGAAGCCATGTTGTTCATGGCCGCAGCAGTGATGGCGGCACGCATTGCGGGGCACAGCCCGGCAATGCCTTTGCGGGAGGCGGAAGCATGAGCGGTATCGAATTCGACGTCGTCGTGGTTGGCGGGGGCCCCTCGGGCGCAACCGCTGCAACAGATCTGGCGCGGATGGGCCATTCGGTCATGCTGCTGGACCGGGCCGGGCGGATCAAGCCTTGCGGCGGTGCGGTTCCCCCGCGCCTGATGGAAGAATTTGCCATTCCAGAAAGCCTCTTGGTTGCCCGGGCCCGTTCGGCGCGCATGGTCGCGCCGTCCGATCGCGCGGTCGATATGCCGGTGGGTGAGATCGGCTATGTCGGCATGGTGGACCGCGATGTGTTCGACGAATGGCTGCGAGACCGCGCCGCGCAAGTGGGGGCCGAGCGCCGCACTGGCACGTTCGAGCGGATTGACCGTGACGGGGCCGAAGGCGCCGTTGTCGTCTATCGCGAGGCCCGGGGCGGCGCCGAACACCGCGTGCGCGCCCGCCTTGTCATCGGTGCCGACGGCGCGCGCTCGGGCGTCGCGCGCGATAGCTTGCCCGGCAGCGAAAACGTCAAGTGCGTGTTCGCCTACCACGAGATCATCAAGTCACCGCCGGCGAACGACCATGGCTTCGATCCCGCGCGCTGCGATGTGATCTACCAGGGCCGCGTCTCGCCCGATTTCTATGGCTGGGTCTTCCCGCACGGCGAAACCGCCAGCATCGGCGTGGGCAGTGCCAACAAGGGCTTCTCGCTGCGCGGCTCGGTTGCCACGATGCGGCGGGAGATGGGCCTTTCCGATTGCGAAACAGTGCGCAGTGAAGGCGCACCTATTCCGCTCAAGCCTCTGAAGCGCTGGGACAACGGGCGTGATGTCATCGTCTCGGGCGATGCCGCCGGCGTGGTTGCGCCCGCCTCGGGCGAGGGGATCTACTATGCGATGACATGCGGGCGCCATACCGCCAATGCCGCGCACCAGTTCCTCCTCACCGGCAAGCCGGCGGCGCTCAAGGCCGCGCGCCGCACCTTCATGCGCGAGCATGGCCGGGTGTTCTGGATTTTGGGTATGATGCAATATTTCTGGTATTCCAGCGACAAGCGCCGTGAGCGCTTTGTCGCGATGTGCGCGGATCCCGATGTGCAGAAGCTCACGTGGCAGGCCTACATGAACAAGAAGCTGGTCCGCGCCGATCCGATGGCGCACCTCAGGATTTTCATCAAGGATACCGCGCATCTGCTTGGCCTCAAGGCGGCGCACTCTTGAAGGAACCCATGGGGAACCGGCCCTGGGGACTGCCGATTGCCATTGCCGCAATCGCGGCAATCGTTGTGGCTGTGGTTGGCGGTACGATGACCGATACGTCCGGCTGGTACGAGAGCTTGCGCTTGCCAGCCTGGAACCCGCCGCCGCCCGCCTTCGGCATGATCTGGACGGTGGTGTTCGCGCTTATCGCGGCGGCAGGCGTCAACGCCTGGCGCGCGGCGCCTGACAGCCGCTCTGCCGATGCGCTGATCGGCTTCTTCGCGATCAACGGCGCGCTCAATGTGATGTGGACGGTGCTGTTCTTCCAGCTTCGCCGGCCGGACTGGGCTTTTGTCGAGCTTTCGGTGCTGTGGTCCTCGATCGTCGTGCTGATCGCAGTTTGCGCGCGCCATTCGCGCATCGCGGCGCTGCTCCTGCTGCCCTATCTCGCGTGGGTCACCGTCGCCGGCGCGCTCAACTGGCAGGTGATCCAGCTCAACGGGCCGTTCGGTTAGCGATGGTCACTACAAAGACCCCGCTCACCCTGAGCCTGTCGAAGGGTGCTAGCGCAACGGTGCGGACCCTATGATGCCCGACCTTACCGCCTTCTTCGCCAGCGGCCACGCAGCCGATCTCGTGCTGGTCGTGCTGGCGCTCGAAGCCCTGCTGCTTTTGCGCGCCGGCCGCCCGGCCATCGATGTCGCGCTGCTCCTGCTCCCCGGTGCCTGCATGATGCTGTCCTTGCGCGCCGCGCTGGTCGGTGCGCCTTGGCCGTGGATCGCCCTGCCTCTGGCGGCCTCGTTCCCGGTGCATCTGGCGGATATGCTGCGGCGGGGGCCTGGACGCTAGGCAACTCTCGCGTGGCGAATAAGACATGGCCGCAATTGCGGCGTGGCGAGGCGGTCCTGGCTGAAAGGGCAAATCCCGCTTGGGATCAGCCGGGAATAGACAGCAACAGATCTGCGCGGCCTTCCAGCCCTTCGATGCGCAAGTCCAAGCTGTACGTGCTCTCTCGTGGCAATGCGATCCGCGGCTGGCAGCTAGCTGCGATCATGCTGAGCGCATCGCTGGGTGGTGCCCATGTTGGCACGGTGAGAGTGATCTCCTGCACAGCTCCCAATCCGTTCCCGCGCTGAAGCTGCCCACGCCGGTCAAACGGCCAATCGGAAGGCGGCGCTGAACCGGGGGATTGGAACATCATCGGTTGCCGAGGATCATCACCGTCCCTCGCGACGGCGATAGCCATACCCTCTGGAAGGTAGGGGGGAGCATAGGGCCATGTCGGAATTGCCAGGCCAGTTTCGGAAGATGGCGCTCTCCACGCAATCCCGAAGCGGCAAACATCGCTGCTGCGCCAAAGGGATCGGTCGTACAGACCTGTTCTTCGAATGGTCGGGCTCATGGCCGCAGCAGTATCATCAACCCACAGTAGTTCGAGGAAGAGGTTGTCGAAGCAATAGCATATGTTGCGGGTCCCCTGACCGGGATGCACGCGCCGGTAGGTCTCAACGAGGCCGAGTTGTTCCATTTGCGCGATTTCCGGCCCTGCAGGATCGATGAGCGCGAAAATGTGGTCGATCATGTGATGCTCCTGACCGCGGTGAATTCAGCGCTGCGAACTGTCATCCTAAGGCTGGGGTTCTGGCAAGTCGGCAATGGGGTCGCAGTTGCTATGCTCGCAAGCAGCTTCTCATTGTCGCACAGGAGAGGCTCGCCCTGCGCGGCTATCAGGGGAAAAACCCCGATCCGGTCCTTTGCTCAATAAAGAAAACCCCCGCGATTCCGGAGAACCGCAGGGGTGAGGTGGTCCGCGCCGGTTGCGAGCGCGGGGGTGTTGGTTATCCCCGAAGCGTCAGGGCATCTTGGTTGCTGCCGCAGCCGGAGCCGGGGCAGCAGCTGCGGTGACCATCGGAGCGGTCGGCCGCAGGGCAGGGTAGTCCTTGACCATCGAGACACCGCCCAGAGGCTTGTTGATGCCGCGGTGGCAGGTCGTGCAGTTGACCTTGAGCGGATCACCCATGGGCCCGAGGCGGTGCTTCGGGAATACGCTGGCAAGCGTGCCGATGTATTCGCCGTTGATATTGCGCACCATCCGGTAGCCGTACCAGGCGCCAACGCGCTTGGGCGTGCTCATGTTCCAAGCCTGGAACGAGCCGGCGTTGTGGCAGAACGTGCAGTTCACGCCCAGCGCACTCGAGGTGTGCATCATCAGGCTGTACGTGCCCTCGGTGTCCATGACCGAGGTCTTGTCAGCCGGCGAAGGGTGGCTGATCTTCGACTGCACCCGGATCGGCGCCGAATTGGCATTGAGCAGGTACTTGGCAAAAGCCGAGTTGGGCAGCGACGAATAGGCCGTGCTGACGAGCGGCATGTTCTGACCATGCTTGTTGCCCAGGATCGTGTCCGGGTTGCCCTTAGCCGGCAGCGCCCAGTTCTCGGTCGGCACTGCTTGCCCGCGGTGGCAGGTGTAGCAGGTGACGCCGGTCTGCTTCACGTGCTGCGTCCAGTTCGTGTTGATGTTCCGGGTCATCTGCAGCATCCGCCGAGCCACCTTCTTGGTGTAGAGCTCGTCGGAGGCCATGTTCGCCGGATTGTGGCAATAGTTGCAGCCTTGCTCCGGCGCGATCCACTGCGTGATCGCGGCCATCGTATAGCTGAACTCGTCTTCCGAGACGTCACCCAGAACCTGCACGTTCTGGTATGCTTCGCGGGCAGGCTTGCCACCGGGTTTCGGCGGATCATAGGGCGGCGGCGGAACGACATTGATCGGATCGATCTTCTTGTTCGCCGCAGCGAGCGTGATCTGATCCATGCCGGTTCCGCGATAGCCCTCTTGCTTGGCGGATTTGGTCCCGAGCTGGCAGGCGCTGAGCAGTGCCGCGCCGACAAGGACCGCGCCGAGGCGCAGCATCAGGTTCGGTTTCATTGTCCCTTGCTCCCCAATGCCGGATCAATGACCCCCGTGGAAGGGTAGGCCGGCGCGTAGTGGTGCTCCTGAGCCCACAGGTACCAGTTGTCGACAACGGTGCCGGTGAGAAGGATGCCGATACCTCCGGTCAGCGTGGTCAGCACGGCAAACCACCAGGCCCAGCGGTGAATCGATTCCATCGTGGCGTTGAAGCCCATGGTCCAGCGCCAGAACAGGGCGGCGCGCTCCGATGCGGTACCGCGATCGGTGATCTGCTCGATCTCGCGCTCACCGCCGTAGCGGCCGACTGCCAGGATGGTCGCGCCGTGCATCGCGAAGAGCAAGGTCGAGCCATAGAGGAAGACGATCGAAAGGGCGTGGAACGGGTTGTAGAACAGGTTGCCATAGCGGATCGAAAACGCGGCGGTCCAATCGAGATGCGGGAAGATGCCGAAGGGTACCGCTTCCGACCAGCTGCCCATGAACATGGGTCGGATGAAGCCGAGCACGAGGAACAGCCAGATCGCCGAGATGAACGCCCAGAACACGTGGGTGCCCATGCCCAGAGCGCGGGCCCGGCGGTAGGTCCGGATGGACCACAGGAGGACCGAGAGCGTGAGGAACATGCCCGCCAGGATCCACCAGCCGCCCTTGGCGAGCGGTACGATCGGCGAGAAGCCGTACTCCGGCCCTGGCGGCTCGAGGCTGAGCCAGGGCAGCAGCCGGACGAACTGGATCGGATCCCAGTTCACTGAGGCCATCATGTTGAGCCCGATGATCTCGAATGCGGTGAACCCGCAAAGGAGAGCAAGGAGCCCCGTCCAGCCAAGGTAGATCGGGCCGAGCTGGGCCTGACCGAACCGGCCGAAGAGGTGGTTGAACCCTACGGCGGTGCCGCGCGGATCACTGCCGGGCTTCATCCCGATGCCCATTTCCGGGGCATGTGTGAGCTGAACCTGGGTGAAGATATTCTGGTAAGCCATGGCTAGTCCTCCTTCACGACCAGATCGGCAGGTTGAGCCACCAGTTCCACCATTCAGGCCAGCCCTTGGTCCACAGTGGGCCGCTGATGATGATGCAGATCGCGCTCCAGAAGCCGGCGTTGAGCGCTAGCAGGAGACCCAGGCGGTGGATGCCCAGGGTGCCGATCGAGTAACCGATCAGATCGCGGAAAAAGGTATCTTCATACTCCGGCGTCTTGACGGTCTCGCCCTCTTGCGGATTGACCGCGGAGAGCACCAGAGCGCCGTGCAAGGCGAGTGCTAGCGTGGTGGTGAAGAAGAACGACACCGCCAGCATGTGCGCCGGATTATAATGGAAGTGCAGGTACTGATACCCGGTGTTCGACACCCAATCGAGGTGGCTGAAGATCCCGTAAGGGAAGCCGAAGTGCCAGGCACCCAGCAGCACCGGACGGATCACCACCAGCGAAACATAGGCGAAGATGGCAAAGCCGAACGCGATGGGCACATGATAGCCCATGCCCAGCTTGCGGCAGATCTCTACCTCGCGCAGGGCCCACGATGAGAACGATACAATCGCGCAAACCGTGATCACCTGCCAGAAGCCGCCTTCTCTGAGCGGGGCAAAGCCGAGCCCATATTTGAGATCAGGCGGGGCGATCGAGATCAGCCACGGGTTCCACGTGCCGCCTTGCGAGGCACAGTAGAAGATGAGGGCCGTTCCGAGTGAGGCGAAAATCGCCGTAATCACTCCGAAAAAGCCAACGTAGAAGGGGCCGACCCAGAAGTCGAAAAGGTCCCCGCCGATCAACGTGCCTCCGCGCACGCGATACTTTCGCTCGAAACTGAGGAGCGCCATAGCTCTATCCTCCCCCGCCCAAGCTTGGCGGGCACATGTACATGGTCAAAATCAACCGGTTGCCCCCGGCAATGCCGGAGGCGGCAGGGCCCACCGTTTTACAATGGTGGGATGCCGCCTCTTGCCTTGCAGGTGGTCAGGGCGTTGCTGCGGCTGCAGCCGGGGCTGCCTGAGCCGCTGTGTGCGGGCCGTCGAGCCAGTTGTAGCGAGGCGTGCTGAGCAGGATGAAGTGAATCACGATTGCAAGCACAAACAGGAACGCAGCCATTGCCACGAGGGCCCTGCGCGGGTCGAAAATAAGCCAGACTCTCCACATGGTATCTGTCCTTGTGAATGCGCCAATTAGGCGCGGTCGTTCAGGTTCGGCCAAAAAAAGGCCGGGTGGCCGTTATGGCCAAACGTGTTTGAAGTGACGTTGGATTTCTTACGAAATCCAGGGACGCCACGACCACACGAGCGCGTGGGCAACCACGGCCACGGCAGTGAAGCCGAGGAAGCTGCTCATGAACAGCTTGTGGAATTCCTTGGCTTCTTCGGGGGTCAGGTAGGTCCTGAGCCCAAGGCGATCATCGCTCATTTCTGCATCTCCAGTATTGACGTGCAAAGCGAGAGGCGGCGATCGCCCCCCGGCGATATTCCAACGGCCGAAACCGAGGGAATGGTGGTACCCGCTGGGCGGGAATGGGTTGGCGCACCGCTCATGGCGCGCCGCTGCCTAGCAGCGCATCGGCCAGCCGATCGGCGCTGACATCACTTTCGCCCTCGCGGCGCGCGGCGGCTTCAGCAGCGTCGCGCAAGCGCTTGGCAAAGGAGATGCGGATCAGCACAGGCTGCGCCTCGACCAGTTCGTCGAGCCGGGCCTTGGCGTCGTCGCTCCACGGCAGCTCGCGGTGGGCGCGTGCCGGGGTAGCTGGCACCGCATCGAGCTGCGTTGCCAGCGGAAGGATGTGGAACAGCGCATCGAACAGCGCGTTGCACACTTCCTGGATCAGATATGTCGCACCGGAATAGCCCATGAACGGCGTACCGATGTGGCGGCGGATGGCAGCGCCCGGGAAGCTTGCCGGAATGTAGATGCTGCGCGCGCCGCATTCGGCGAGGTACATCCGCTCGTTGTAGCTGCCGAAGACCACCATCGGCGCGCCGGCGCGGATGGCATCGCGCACATCCTCGTTCTTCGGCTTCACTCCCGCGCTGCGTGAGAACGCGAAGGCGCAAGGCAGGCCCATGTCCTCTTCGAGAAAATGGCGGATCCCGCGGGTGTATGTCTCGTTCGCGACGATGCCGAAGCTTGCCGTGCCGAAGAAGTCCTGCGTGACCGAGCGCCACAAGTCCCACAGCGGCTTGATCGTGGTGTGCTTCTCGCGCGTGATGAAGGGCTGCGGATCAAGCCCCAGCGCATCGCCCACCGCTTCCAGGAAGCGGGTGGTCGACGTCAGCCCGACCGGCGCCTGAAAATAGGGCCTCTCCAGCACTTCGCACAAGTTCCGCCCGAACTCGCGGTAGAGGCAGATATTGACTTCCGCGTCTGCAAGACGGCGGATATCGGCAAGGTGGCAGCCCAGCGGGAACACCACGTTGACCTCTGCGCCGATGCCTTCGATCAGGCGGCGCACTTCGGCGAGGTCCGAGGCCATGTTGAACATGCCGTAGGCCGGGCCGATGATGTTGACCTTGGGCTTCTCGCCCTCCTTGCGCGCACGGGGTGCGGGCATGGTCTTGGGGCCGAATTCGGTCCACAGCCAGGTCAACGCCCGGTCGGCCGATTGCCACTGGTCCTCGTCGATCGTGCGCGGCAGGAAGCGCTTGATATTGGTGCCGCCCGGCGTGACGCCGCCGCCGATCATTTCGGCGATGGAGCCGGTGACGACGACCGCTGGAAGATCAGGATCGAGCGTTTTCCAGGCGCGGCGCATGGCGGCTTCGGTGCCGGTCTTGCCGAGTTCTTCTTCACCGAGTCCGGTGACGACGATGGGCAATTCGTGCGGCGGCAGGCCATCGGTGTAGTGGAGCACCGAGGTAACCGGCAGGTTTTCGCAGCCCACCGGGCCGTCGATGATGACCTGCAGGCCCTTTACCGCCGTGAAGACGTAGACCGCGCCCCAGTAACCGCCGGCCCGGTCGTGATCGATGATCAGGGTCATGAGCCCACCGCCTCGGCCGCCTTGCGGGCAGCCTCATTGAGCGCGGCGTACTTCTTCTTGAAGCTCGGGCGGTCCTGCGGGGTATCTTCCCAGACGCCGGTCGTGTGTCCGGTGCCGACTCCTTCGAAGAAGGCACTCATGCGGTCGAAACGGTCCTTGCCGGCAATCGCTGTATTGACCACCGTGGCGAGGCTGCCGGCGCCTGCCGGGCCCATCAGCGGCCGGGCCGAGATGAGGTTGGTGAAATAGAGCGCCGGGATCGCCATCTGCTTGGCGTGCTGCACCACTGGGGTGGTGCCGATGGCGAGATCGGGGCGGAATTCCTCGACCGCAGCGATATCCTGCTCAAGGCTGGCGCGGTACTGCACGCGCACACCGCGCGCCTGGAGCCAGTCGCGGTCGGGGTCCGACCAAACGGTGCGCGGGCAAGCGGTGCCGACATAGCGGACATCGGCGCCGCTTTCGATCAACAGCCGCGCAACCAGCAGTTCGGAGCCTTCATAGCCCGAAACCGTGATGCGGCCCTTGATCGGGCGAGCCGCGAGTGCAGCGGTGATCGCGGGAAGGAAGCGGTTCTGCGCCGCAGCCACGGCATCGGCACTGATGCCGCAAGCCTGGCCGATGGCGGCAAGCCAATCTGCCGTGCCATCGCGCCCAACAGGTGCCGATCCAACGACAGTGCGGCCGGCAGCCTCGAATTCGCGCACGCTGGCGGTGTAGAAGGGGTGGATCGCGGCGACAGCGGCGCAATCGAGCGCGGCATAAAGCTCGCGCCATTCGCGCGTCGGCACGACCGGGCCAGCGGCAAGGCCCATCGGTTCCAGCATCTGGCCGATGCCAACCGGATCGACCGGGAACATCTCACCCAGCAAGGTGATCGTGGGCCGGTCTGAGCGGGTTTGCGGTGCACTTACCGGGCCAGCTTCAGCCTCGCTGCGGGCATAGGCGAGCATGGCGCCGGCAAGCACGTCCTTGGCTTCGGCGTGGGTCGGAATGCCGAAGCCCGGCACGTCGATCCCGATAATCCTGACGCCGTTCACTTCCTTGCCCAGCAGGCGCAGCGGAACGCCGCTCGCGGTGGGCACGCACAAGTTGGTGACGACAATCGCGTCGTAAAGCGCCGGATCGGCGAGGTTCTCGACCGCTTCCTTGATGTCTTCAAACAGCTTGCCAGTAACGAGCGTTTCGGAGCTGAAGGGCACGTATCCCACGCTGCGCCGCGCGCCATAGAAGTGCGAGGTGAAGGTGAGGCCATAGACGCAGCAGGCCGAGCCCGAGAGCACGCTGGCGGTGCGCCGCATCCTCAGGCCCACGCGCAGCGAACCGAAGGCGGGGCACATGGATTGAGGCTGGTCGTGCGGACCGACCGGGTAGTCGGCGGCATAGCGATCAAGAACTTCGCTCTTGCCCGCGCTGCGGGCAGCCTCGCGCATCCGGTCGGCGCCGCCGTGGCAGCCGCCGCCTTCACCCGCCGGAACGAGCGCGTCGGGTGTCGCGTCAATTCTGTCGGGAGCGGGGCGCGCGTCAGATGTCATCGTAGATGACCTCCAGCGATGGCTTGGATTCGAAAGTGCCGCCGCGCATGTCGGCCTGCGTCGCCGGAAGCAAGGTCACGCTGCCGCCGGTTTCTTCGGGCGAGAACAGTCCGAGCAGGCCGTCCTGGTCGAGCGGCTTGGGCCGGCGCGGCGGAGCCGTGGCGACGTTCTCCGCCAGTTCCTCGAACAGGCTGCCCCACTGGCTGTCGGGCCGGCCGATGATCTGGTAATTCGCTGATTTTCGGCGAATATCCTCGTCCGCCGGGATCGCGCAGAGCACCGGGATATCGACGGTCTCGGCAAAAGCTTTCGCCTCACCGGTGCCGTCGTCCTTGTTGATGATCATGCCCGCGACGCCGACGTTGCCGCCCATCGAGCGGAAATACTCGACCGCCTTGCACACGTTGTTCGCCACGTAGAGCGACTGAAGGTCGTTCGAGCCGACGACGATGACCTTCTGGCACATGTCGCGCGCGATCGGCAGGCCGAAGCCGCCGCAGACCACGTCGCCGAGGAAATCGAGCAGCACATAATCGAAGCCCCACTCGTGGAAGCCTAGCTTCTCGAGCAGTTCGAACCCGTGGATGATGCCGCGCCCGCCGCAGCCGCGGCCGACTTCCGGCCCGCCGAGCTCCATCGCGAACACGCCGTCCCGCTGGAAGCAGACGTCTTCGATCCGCACGTCCTCGCCGGCCAGTTTCTTGGCGGCAGACGTCTCGATGATTGTCGGGCAGCTCTTGCCGCCGAAAAGCAGCGAAGTGGTATCGGATTTCGGATCGCAGCCGATCAGGAGCACGCGCTTGCCCTGCTGCGCCATCATGTAGCTGAGGTTCGACAGGGCAAAGCTCTTGCCCGATCCGCCCTTGCCGTAGATCGCGATGATCTGCGTTTCCTTGGTTACTTCAGTCGGCACGATCGCATCGGGTTCGATAGCGGCTTCATCACGAAGCGCTTGAACGCGCGCAGATGCTTCAAGAGTCGTCATGCGCAATTGCTCCAATCGAGAACCATTTTCAGGCAGTTGCGGTCAGTGAAGGCCGCCGGATAGGCTTCGGCAGCCTCGCTCGCGGGGCGCACGTCGGTGACGAGGCCACTGAGATCGAGCCTGCCATCGCGGATCAGGTCGCGCGTCCGGTCCAGGTCGCCGGGGCTCCATTCCGCAGCAACGCGGATCCGCGCCTCGGCACGGAAGGCCACCGGGAAGGCAAAGTTCAGGCGCTCGGCGTAGAAGCCGGCCAGATTGATCTCACCGCCGCGCACAAGGCGCCCCAGCAGCGAATCGAGAATGTTTGCATCGCCGCTGGCATCGCAGATCGAGCGGTAGTCGCGGCGCGGATCTGCATCGGGCGCGACGACGGTGTAGCCAACAGCGCCGGCGGTGCGGCGCGGATCGGTTTCCCAAACCGTGGGCGGCGGCGCGCCGAGCGCCACAGTGATGCGGGCCAGCAGGCGGCCAAGTACACCGTGGCCGACGATCAGGTCCGGCAGCGTACCGCCGTCGAGTGCGTGGAGTGCGGTGGCGGCAAGCGCAAAGAGCACCCCGTCAGCCTGAAGCGACTCGTCGATGGTCAAGGCGCGGGTCGAGGGCAAGACGAGGCGGCGGGCCGAGCCGCCAAACAGGCCGCGCGCATCGCGAAAGCAGCTGGCGCCAGGCACGAACACCCAGTCACCGATTCGCGCCCATGCATCGGCGCCGGCGTCAATCACGCGGCCGACCGATTCGTAGCCCGGCACGAGCGGATAGCCCATGCCCGGAAACATCGGCATCTTGCCTGTCCAGAGAAGCTTCTCGGTGCCGGTGCTGATGCCGCTCCAGCGGACTTCGACAACCACATCGGTGCCGGTCGGCGCATCAAGCGCAAGGCGGCGAAGAGCCAATTGCTCCGGAGCCTCCATGATGAGCGCTAGTGCTTCCACGACCACATTCCCCTCAGCCCGGACCGGACGGTACACCGCGCGGTCTTTGGGGCCTTTCCGAGTGTCAGCTTACATTGTCATTAAAAAGTGTCAACTCGACACTACACTTTTGTACAAATAGGCCCTGCGACAAACGGTGCAGCACGGCTGACAGTCCGTTTTGGAGGTATCTGTCACACACGGGCGACGATCGCCCCGCAGACCAGCGGCAGATGGGTGGGAATCGCCTTCCAGCTGGCGAATCCGGCGCTGCGCAGCATCGCGCCAAGTTCGTCCGGGCGGCGCGGCCGGCCAGATCCCATGGCCCAGAGATAAAGCCCGAAATAGGCATCGCCCATGGCGGCGCCGCCAGACGCTCCGGCCATCGGTTCGCCGATCAGCAGCGTTCCGCCCGGCGGGAGCGCGGCACGCACTGCGCGCAGCAGGCGCAAGGCCGGCTCGTCATCATGATCGTGGAGAATGCGCACCAGCGTGATGAGGTCATGTCCGGTGGGCAAGGGATCGTGCAGGAAGCTGCCCTTATGCAGCGTGAGTCGCGGGGCGATCAGGGCATCGCGGCCAAGCGTGGTTTCGGCGCCCGCCACAACATCGGGCAGATCGAACAGGCCGAGTCGCAGCGCGGGCGTGACCATGCCGACTGCCCGGACGAACGCACCGGTTCCGCCGCCCACATCTAGCATCGCCTGATGGCGGCCGAACTTGTAGGCCGCCACCAATTGCTCGCTTACCATGGCCTGCGAGGCCGCCATGAGCGCCGAATACGCCGTAGCGGCCGGCTGATTCTCCGCATCGCCTTGCCGCCCCGGCGGCACCGTGCCGGTCGCGCTCGCGCGGGCATATGTCCAGAAGTCGGAAAGCGCGGTGGGCTCCTTGCGATCTGCGCGCAGCAGCGCCAGCGGATCGGCGAGATCGGCATAAAGCAGCGCGTGGTGGCGGATCATCGCGCGTGCGCCCGGATTGCACTGCAGCGCAGCCCCATCCATCCCCAGCGTCCAGCGCTCTCCCGGAAGCGATTCGGCAATCCCCAGAGAGGCGGCTGCGCGCAGCAACCGCTCGGTTGCGGCAAGGCCGAGTCCGGCGCGCGTCGCCGCCGTGGCGGTGCTGCATGGGCCCTCCGCCAGCAGATCGAGCAGGCCGCCCTCCACGCAGGCGGCCAGCACCTGGGCATAGGCAAAGCCTGCCACGAGATCGAAGGCCCGCCGCGCGCGCGACCGCACGATGGGGCGGGTCAGCGGGAAAGCGGCGCTCCATTGCTGGAACCGGGGGTTCATCAACAAGCGGTTGCGCCAGCCGATCCAGCGCTCCCTGATCCCGGCCTTCTGGTGTGGATCTAGATTTGTGGACATATTCATATGTCAATTACATTGGACATTTGCGGCCATTGCGTCAATCATTGCCGCACGTCCGCGTTTTCAATGGGAGTTTCGCGGGATGGGGGAGAGTGACCCATGTGGCCAAACCATGATCGCGCAGGCAGCCCGCTGCGGCAGACAGACGTTGATGACGCGTGGAGCCCGCTGTGGACAGGCATTGCGCGGATGGGCGGGGCATTGCCTGCGGCCAAGCCAACCGTCCCGGATTCCTGGGCGCTGCTGCGCCGGGGCGAGGATGAACCCTTGGTGCGTGCGCCGGGTGCGCGGGACAGCGATGCGCATCCCCGCTTCGATGCTCCCGTACCGCCGGGCGGCTATAGCTGGTGGTATGTCGATGCGCTGAGCGACGATGGGCAGCATGGCCTTACCGTGATCGCCTTCATCGGCAGCGTGTTCTCACCCTATTTCAAGCGGTCCGGGCGCGGAAATCCGCTCGATCACTGCTCGCTCAATGTTGCGCTCTATGGGCCCAAGGCGCGTTGGACGATGACCGAGCGCCCCGAAGGCGCCGTGCGGCCCGAGGCGGACCAGTTCGCGATCGGCCCCAGCTCGGTGCGCTGGGCGGGCGATTGCCTGATCATCGATATCGAGGAGCACGACAAGCGCATCCTGAATCCGTTTCGGCGGCGCGTGGCCGGGCAGATCAAGGTCTGGCCCGAAATGCTCAATACCGAGGCTTTCGCACTTGATCCTGCGGGCAAGCATCTGTGGCACTGCCTGGCACCGCGCGCACGGATCTCGGTCGAGATGCAGGCGCCGGAATTGAGTTGGAAGGGCAGTGCCTATGTCGATTCCAACCGGGGTTCGGAATCGCTCGAGGAGGGCTTTCGCATCTGGCATTGGTCGCGCGCGCATCTCGGCAAGGACGTTGCGGTGTTTTACGAAGGCCAGCGCCGCGACGGATCGAGCTTCGCCAGTGCGCTGCGGTTCGATTCTGCGGGCGTGCCGCACGAAGCGGAACTGCCGCCCGCCGCGCCGCTGCCCAACACGCTATGGCAGATGGAGCGTCAGACCCGTGCTGACAGGGGCCATGCCAGTGTGCGGCGAACCTGGGAGGATTCGCCTTTCTACACCCGCTCCACGCTGCACGCGCGGCTCTATGGCGAACCGGTGGTGGCGATGCAGGAAACGCTCTCGCTCGACCGGTTCTGCTCACCCGTCGTGCAGCAGCTGATCCCGCACCGGATGCCGAGGGCGCGCCGCTGAGCGCCGCCTGATCCCGGAACTGCCGTCAGCCTGATTGCCGTGACCAAAAACCTCGTCATTCCCGCGAAGGCGGGAATCCAGAGTTGCAGTCGCAGCGGCAGCCGCTCTGGACCCCCGCCTTCGCGGGGGTGGCGAACAGCATATCTATGCAGGCCGCTGCTCACTCCTTCGGCGCAGCGTCCTTCTTCGCCTTGTCGCGGGCGATCTCGCGGTTGACCGAGACGAGCTGCCACACACCCACCGAGAGCGCGATCCCGCCGAAAACGACCATTTCGATCCATCCGAAGTTCTGCGCCACGCTGCTCTCCCTCTCAAGCATGCACTGCGGTGGGGGCGGAGATGGTCTCCGCGACAAGATCCGCGCGCTCTTCGTGCGCCAGGTGGCCGAGGTCTGCAAGTACGCTGAGCTCAGCTTGCGGCATCAGTCGCGCCGCTTGCTCCACCGAATTTGTCGGCACGGCAGCGTCCTTCGCGCCATGGATCAGGCGGACCTGCGCCGCGACCTTGGGCAACTCGCGCTGCAGGCTGGCGAGATCCCATCCTGCCATCATTTCCAGCGCGCCGCGGCAGTGGAGGGCATTGCCCAGCAGCATGGCGTAGCAGCGCACGCCATCGGCATCGATGTGCGAACCTGTCGAGCGGACAAGGAGCCTTCCGGTATCGCCCGAAGTGCGCGCGCTGGCCGCAAAAAGGCGCGGCACCAGCGGATTGAGTACGAGCACACGGGCGAGACCTTGAAACAGCGGCGCGAAAAACCCCGGAAACGGTGAAAGAGCTGCATTGAGGCCGACAATCTCCGGCACATCGAAGCCGCTGCGCACCATCCGCAGCGCGATCGCGGCGCCCGCTGAATGGCCGATCACCTTTGCCGGACGAACATCGAGCTTGGTGAGCAGCGCAGCAACCGCAGCCGCCATGCCTGGCAGCGTGAGGCCGCCCGAGGGACGCCCCCGGGTGAAGCCGTGGCCCGGCAGGTCCATCGCGATTACGCGGTGGTCCTGCGCCAGCAGCGGCATCAGGTGGCGCCAGCTATGCGTGGCAGCGCCCGTGCCGTGGAGCAGCACCACGGCGGGGCCTTCACCCATCTCCTGCACATGCCAGGTGAGCGGCCCTACAGCGACGAACCGGCTTGCCGCACGGTGCGGCCAATCGCGCCCATCACTTTCCCAGATGAGCGGCTTGCTCATGTCAGGGCCCCGATCACTTTGCTCAGCGTTGCGGCGCTCGCCTGCGGCAGCGGCACATAGCGCGCCTGCATCGCGGCAGCGACGGCGGCGGCTTCGGGGCGGGGGCGGGGGGAAATGTCGATGACCACGCCCGCCAGCCCGGCAGCAGCAATGGCGCGCCCGGCTTTCAGGGCATCCTCGGTTGCTGCAACGCGGTTGGTGCTGCCATCCAGCGCGATATTGCCGCGCCCGTCGGTCAGCACCACCAGTAGCGGCGTATAACCCCGGCGCATGAGCCCGGTGCCAAGCGTGCACACCATCGAGAGCCCAGCCGCCAGCGGGGTGCCTCCGCCGCCGGGCAATTCGGTCAGCGCCCGGCGCGCGCGGGTGAGCGAGCGCGTGGGCGGCAGCAGCACTTGCGCCTCGTTCCCCCGGAAGGCCACGAGCGCGACTTCGGTGCGCTTCACATAAGCCTGCGCGAGGAGCAGCTCGACCGCGCCCTTGGCTTCGGCAAGGCGGGTGAAGGCGGCCGAACCCGAGGCATCGACCGCAAATATCGTGACTGAAGCGCTCCGCGCCTCGAACCGGCGAACGCGGACATCGTCCTTCATGATCCGCAGGCCAGATCGCGCTTCGCCTTCCGCGCGGCGCAGCGCTTGCCAGGGCACTGCAGCGCGCAGCGTATCGATCAGCGCCAGCCGGGCACCGC
>CANGJB010000003.1 GCA_947453945.1 Sphingomonadaceae bacterium | reverse complement strand
GCCCGTGAAGATCTCGAACCGCTGCGCGCCCTTGCTCACAGGATCATCACACGGGATTATCATAGGAGTAGCGCCCTCAGCCCCAATCAGGTCGCGCAAACTCCACGCTGGGCATCACCCACGCAAGGTGGGGGCAGAACAGCGCTTACGATTGTCCGCATGAACCTTCAAGTCATAAGTATTATCATCGCAGCCGCACTCGCGCTCGCAGTTGTCGCGACCTTGCTGCAAACGCCGCGGTACACCGCCACGACCACGCTGCAGATCAATGACCAATCTGCGCAAGTTCTGGGCAAAGAGGACGATACCCAGCAAGATCCTGTCGTTGCGTCATCCGACACCGAACGATTCCTGCAAACGCAGGTTGAAATTCTGAAGAGCCGCGCACTAACCGAACGTGTTGCCCAGAAGCTGAGGCTCAATGGCAATGCCAAATTCTATGAAGCCATGGGGCTGCGCGAGCCAGCAGGAAAGCCGACACGTCAGGAAATTCAAGACCTGACAATTCGAACAATCGACAAGGCACGAGGCGTCGATCTGCCGCGAAATAGCCGGCTTGCAACAATAAGCTTTGAAAGCACGCAGCCTGAATTGTCGGCTCAACTGGCCAATGCTTTCGCTTCGGAATTCATTCAATCCAATCTTCAACGCCGGTACGACAGCTCCGCTTATGCCCGCGACTTCATTTCCGGCCAGTTGTCGGATGCTCGCGCAAAACTGGAACGATCGGAGAGGGACCTCAACGCCTACGCACGTGCCGCAGGCTTGATTCGCGATCGTGACAACACCGGACCTCGCAACGGCGACAGCTCGATTACCGCTGCCAGCTTGCAGCAGTTGAACAGCGCCGCGAACCAGGCGCAGACTGCACGTATTGCGGCTGAACAGCGCTGGCGGCTTATTTCCGGCTCCAACGCCATGAATTCTCCGGACGTTCTGGCCAATCCTGCGATCTCACAGCTTCTGGCAGAGCGCGCGCGCAATATGGCGGAGCTGGAAAAGCAGCGCGCCAATCATCTGGAAGATTATCCGGCGGTGCAGCAATTGCGGGCGCAGGTTGGCGTGATCGATGCCCAGCTGCAGAACGTGGCCAGGAATATCCAGGCTTCAGTCAAGCAGCAGTATGATGCTGCATTGCAGGCTGAACAAAGGCTCAAAGGTGAAGTGAGCGAGCTCAAGAGTTCGTCGCTGGAAGAGCAGGACAGGCTGGTTCAGTACCATCTGCTGGAACGCGAGGCTGACACCAATCGGACTGTCTACGAAGGCTTGCTCCAGCGCTTCAAGGAGCTGAACGCTGCGGCAGGGATCAGTGCCAGCAATATCGCGATTATCGATACCGCGATCGCCCCCATCAAGCCAAGTTCGCCCAATCTCTTTCGCAACCTCCTGATTGCGTTGGCCGCTGGTATCGTTGCCGCTGCTGGCTTTGTCTACCTGCGGACCCAACTCGACGACTCGGTGCGCGTACCCGAAGACGTTGAGGGCAAGCTGCAGTTGCCGCTGCTCGGCGTCATTCCTCTCGCGGAAGACACCGAACTCGAAGTTGCGATGGGTGATCCCAAGTCTGCCATCAGCGAAGGGTACAACTCGCTACGCAGCGCGCTGCTGTATTCGACCCGATCGGGCCTTCCCAAAACGATGCTCGTTACCAGCGCGCAGCCCTCGGAAGGCAAATCGACCACAAGCCTTGCGATTGCGAGGGGCATTGCCAGACTTGGACGCAGCGTCGTCCTCCTCGACGTCGACTTGCGCCGCCCAGCGCTTCACCGTGCGATATCTGCCTTCAACGGCGAAAACGCTGTCGGCATGTCGAGCTTGCTGACCGGTCAGGCTACGATCAAGGATGTGCTTCGCGACACGGAAGACGAACATCTGAAGGTCATCACATCGGGACCCATCCCGCCCAGCCCTACCGAGCTGTTGGGCTCGAACATGATGCAGAAACTGCTTGATGAGCTTGCCGGCAAATTCGACCTGATCATTCTTGATAGCCCGCCGGTGTTGGGCCTGGCTGACGCGCCCCTCATGGCTGCACTGGTCGACGGTGTCGTTGTTGTGATCCAATCGGACCGCAGCCGCCGCGGCTCGTTGAAGACCTCCCTGCGCCGCCTGCGAAATGTTCGAATCAATATACTCGGCGGTGTGTTGACGAAGTTCGATCCAACCGCGAGCGGGAACAGCTATTCCGAATATTACGGCTACAATTACTATCAATATAGCTCGAAGACGGATGCCTGATTGTGTGGGGCCAGATTGCTCCCGGTTCGGCGACCCGTATTGGAAAAGCATTGGCGGTCATCGGCTTGCTGGCATTCGCGGCCGCTGCATTGCTGAGTGGCTCTGATCGTCAGAGCCGCCTATTTCCAAATGCACCAAGTTTGATTGGCTGGCCGTATGACACTGGTGCAGCGCGATCGAGGGCTATCCTGGCGTTCGTCAAGACTGGGCCAGCAAGCGCAATACGCTACGCACAAAGGGCCATAATTTCTGATCCGATTTCCGCGCAGGCGATCTCCATCCTTGGCCGCGCGCAGCTGTACTCGGGACAGCTTGCCCCCGCTCAAAAGGCATTCACGGTATCCGGCCAATTGGGCTGGCGCGATGCCATGACACAGCTTTACTGGATGGATCAGGCCATGCAGGCCGGCGATGTCAAAGTTGCCTCCGAGCGCCTTGATGCTTTGTTGCGGCAATCTCCTGACGCTGAGTACCGCGACAAATTCCTGGGAATCATTTCCGCCGCACCCGAAGGTCGAAGCGCGATCTCCGATCGGCTGAAGCTTTCGCCGAATTGGGCGACGGCTTATGCAACCTACGTCGGCAATCTCCCGCTCGATCAATTATCTCAGCGCGTTGATGTGATGCAGCGAACAGGAACGGGAATCTGGGATTGCGCAGCGACGGAGGCGCTGACTCAGCGGTTGATGACAGCCAGCATGTTTGACGCCGCCAAAGCTGTTTGGCACCTCAATTGCCCGGCATCCAAATCCTTGGTCTACGATGGCGGGTTTGAACAGATAGATCTCACCAAACCATCGACCGGGTTCAACTGGTTACTTTCAGACCGGGGGGATGTCGACGTCGCACTCTTGCAGGACCAGCCTGGACAGCGGATGCTTGATTTCGAGGTCAAGGCTGCAATGTCTTTGCCCGTATTGCGGCAATCGATCATCCTCACGCCCGGGCAGTACCGCCTGACATGGCAGATGCCTGGCATTGGGCAAAATCAAGCTCGCGCGGTGCGTGCGTCGCTTTCGTGTGGCTCCGGCCGCGATCAGGCAGCCAACGGCCAGCCCGATGCGAAGCAGGCCGAGACGTACAGCCTAGACTTCAGCGTGGATGCGCAATGCCCGGTGCTGCAACTGACTTTCTGGGTGGATGCACGATCATCGGCTAGGATATCCAGCGTCGCGCTAAACCCGATCTGACCGGGATTGCCAGATCCGGCGCCTATGACCGTCCAAGCAAATACTTTACCGAATAGGCACAGTTCAGCATGAGCTGAAATCGGTTCGATGCCCGCGCTTGGTTTCTGCATCCAACCTCGGAACGGAGCAACGGCACCTCAAGCGCCCGGTTCCGCTGACCCGAATTTCCGCTCCGAAACGAGCAGATATTGAACGCCCATCGAACCTGCGGCCGTTTCGTCTTTGCGCCAAGTCCGAGTACAGGACACCCGCCAGCAGCCTCCACATGAACCAAATGGGTTCTTTTTGGTTGACTTGTTGGAACATATAAGGAACATATTGTGGCGGCGGTAGGTATGGAGCTTTCCATCCTGACTCGAGCCATGGCCGACAGCTCCGCGCACGTTGAACGCTTCGCGACCGTCGCCAAAAAACTCGCCGGGAGCACGCAATGACCGATGGCACCTACATATCTGTTGGCAATCGCCTCAAAAAACTGGTCGATATCGGGGACGAGATGTTTGCCGAGGTAACCTCGTTACCCATTCTGACCCCGGCTGCGTGGGTGCCCTCCGCAGCCTTCAACGCCCGGATTTATGCGGACGTCGAAATTCAGGTGATCGGTACACCCACCACGCCGTACATCTTTCAGGACAGCTTTGACGGCATTGCATTCAATGACTGCAATATCTGGGACCGTACCGGCGTTTCCTTGAACGCGATTGCGACCGTTGGTCGTTTCCGCCTGCCCGGCGGTTGCTATCTGAAAGCGCGCCAGGGCGCCGGCTCCACTTTGATGATCCGTGCGGGAGGCTGAGACATGCCGACAGATACTTTTGCACGGGTCGTCGCGACACAGGCCATGGCATCGAGCAGCAGGGCCTCTGGCATGGCTTTGGCGGACGCGGTCGCGCGCAACAACGATCCCACGGGCAACGTCCTGCAGATCTTCATCACCGGGCGAGGCACCTACCTCAAAAGCGCGGGCGCGCCGACTGGCGATGAAGCCACCTTTGGCTGGGCCTTCAGCGATGCTGGAGGAACGATCTGGCGCAAGGCGATCACGCGCAGGGTCAATGCCGCGGAATGGGGCGTCACCGCGCATACGAATTTCGACGGGCTCGGCAATCCCATTGGCACACCTGCCGACCAGGCGCCGATCCTCAACGCTCTGGCGGCATACATGGCGGCCAATGCGAACGGCGGGGTAATCTCGTTCGAGGGCCTGCGCGGGGTCGCCTACCTTGCGGGTTCTGTCTATGTCCCGCTCAACATCGATCTCGATGGCGTTTCCACAAGGCTCGGGGTCGCCGCCGGTTTCCGCTTTCGCCCCCGCGCAGATGGCGTGTTTCGCACCTCTACCGGGAGCACCGTCTCTGTGGCCGGCAATGGCCACTGCCGCGACGGCATCCTCTTCTGGTTGAATATCCAATGGACCGATCCGTCCAACTGGGTTGTGGCGTTTCCGGGCCTGTGCGGCACAGTCAGGAACATCCATATCGATGGCCTGCCGACCAGCGGGATCAAGGGCTTTCGATTTGGTGGATCATACCACTTCAGGTCCCTGAAGCACTTCCATGTCTCGACCTTGATCGAGAAGCCGTTTCTCTATTCGGACGCGACCGTAATCGCGGATATTGACGGAGGTTTCCGCGCTGACGATCCGAGCTACTATCTGATCAACCTGCCAGGACTGGGCGACGGCGTGCGGATCGAAACCGTTGCGCCCGGGTACACCCTCACAGGATCGAATACCTGCAACGGGCTTTATCTCGGCAGTTGCGCCGGCGGCAAGGTCTCTGGCCTGATCAATGGCATCCACACCTTCTATACCTGCCGCGCCGTTACCGTGGACACCTTCCACCTGGAGGATGGCCAGATCATCATTGATAGCGCGGACGTTTCGATCAGCGACGGTTTCGCGACGAACGGCAGCCTTGGGCTACCCCCGATTGTCATCAAGAACACGGTTGCGGGAACCAATCTCAACAAGCGCCGTGTCTTTGTCGACAATGTGAACTTCATCCATCCGATCAACCGGCTCGGGCTGACAATGCAATGGGCCACCACGCCGGTCATGGACATCGACCTGCAATCAGGTGCCATGACGCTGGTCATGGGGGCAGGAAACCGCCGCACGACCTACGTGACGGGGCAAACCGATTGGACGCAGGCCCATGCGCCGCTGATTGGCAGGAGTAACGACAGCACGCATGTCTGGACCGATAACGACTTCCTCCTTGCCGACTGGAAGGCCTACGCGCACATGCTCGCCTCTACACCCGCGACCATTGCCAACATGAAGGTGCAAGTCTCGGGCGTGATGCAGAACCGCGCGATTTCGTGGAACGGGATTACGCTGCAAGCCTTTTCGGGCGTGGCCGGCACCACGGGGATTTCCTACAAGGGGCCGACCGCGCCCGCGGGCAACAGGTATGCCATTCGACAACTTGCGGATCCGGTGAGGCTGATCGGTCGCGCACCAGCGACCAACCCCACAGTGACCACCGCGGCGCTGGTCAACGGGCAGACGTCCGGGCTCCCGGGGTTCAAGCTCAACGACACCAACGCTGGCTGCAAGAACTGGGTCATGTTCGAGGTTTATCGCGATACGGGCAATACCGGCAGCTATGACAAGCGGGTGCTGGTGCCCTGCGACAACGCCGATTGGTTCGTGGATGATGGCAATGCACTGAACAGCTTTGCCTGGGAGGCCTATGGCCCTTCAGCCTCGATGCTGACGGCAAACAACAGCGCCATGACCGTCCGGGCGCAATACATTGATGGCGTGATCCGTCTGCTTGACAGCACCATAGGCCCGCCGGCCGTTGGCGCATGGCAAGCCGGGGACATGATCGAATTGCCTGCCAATGCGCCCGATGCCTTCGGCATGAAGAAGGACGGCACGCGCTGCAGGACGAGCGGATCGCCGGGCACCTGGGATGACCGATCAGTGTCCACGCTGACAGCAGCAGGCGCAAGCAAGACCTGGGATCCGCCCAGCGTGGCTGCGCAGGCTGCTGGCGTACCGGGCACCACGACAACAACGGTCACGCTGACGGGCGCGGTGTTGGGTGACTTCGTGATTGCAGCGTTTTCGCTCTCGCTCGGCGGCTTGCGCATGGTCGCGGAGGTCACCGCAGTGGATACCGTAACGGTGACACTGATCAACACGACCGCAGCGGCCATCGATCTGGCAAGCGGTACGCTAAAGGTGCGCAAGCTGGTGTAACACCCAGCCAGGCCGGATCCTGCGCCCCGCAAGCGACCCTCCCATGCAATTGTCTGGATTCCTGTTGCGGCACGCCACTGACGAGTGAGGCCGGAACTGGAGATCCAGGCATCGCTCTGTTCGCTGTTTTGGACATTGGCGCGGCGCGGTTCGCGCGCTAGCCTTGCCGACCAACCAGATCGCGCGAGGCACGGCCAATGGGTGACGAACCGATGGAAGCCGACAATGCCGGATCGATGAGCCGGCGGCAGTTCGGCATGCTGGGCGCGAGCGCGGCCTGGATGGCGGCTGCAGCGCCGACGAACTCCGTATACCGGTCCCCCAGCGGGGCCTTGTCCGGCGCCATCATGGGTCGCAACGATCCAACCGGCACCACTGCCGAGATCTCGGTCGCCGGGCGGGGGACTTACCTCAAGAGCACAGCCGCGCCGACCAGCGATGAGGCGACTTATGGCTGGGCCTTCACCGATGCCGGCGGGACGGTCTGGCGCAAGCCGATCACGCGCCGAGTGAATGCCGCCGAATGGGGCGTCATCGCACACACCGTATTTGACGAGTCCAACGGCGCGATCGGCACGCCTGCCGACCAGGCTCCAATCTTGAACGCACTGCTGGCCTACATGGCGACCAACGCGAACGGCGGGGTTCTCTCATTCGAAGGATTGCGAGGCGCCGTCTATCTGGCGGGCTCGGTATACGTACCGCAGAACGTCGGCCTCGATGGCATGGCGACCAGCCTTGGGCTCTCCAATGGGCTGCGCTTTCGCCCCCGCGCAGACGGCGTGTTCCGCACATCGGATGGAGGCACGGCCTCGCTCGCCGCAAACGGCCACTGCCGGGACGGTATTCTGTTCTGGCTCAATATTGCCTGGAGCAATCCAAGCAATTGGGTCATGCCGTTCCCCGGACTGTGCGGCACCATCAGAAACATGCACATTGACGGTCTGCCGACCCGCGGCATCAAGGGCTTCCGGTTTGCCGGGACCTACCATTTCAGGTCCATCAAGCACATTTGCGTTTCGACATTGATCGAAAAGCCGTTTCTCTACTCTGATGCAACGGTGATCGAAGACATTGATGGTGGCTTCCGCGCTGACGATCCAAGCTACTATCTGATCAATATGCCGGGGCTTGGGGACGGCGTGCGGATCGCGACGGTTGCAAGCGGGTACACCCTGAGCAAAAACCTCGTTTGCAGGGGCCTTTTTCTTGGCTGTTGCTCGGGCGGTAAGGTTTCCGGCCTGATAAACGGAGTGCACACTTTTTACACCAGCCGCGCGGTGACAGTCGATACGATGCATCTGGAAGACGGGCAGATCATCGTTGATAGTGCCGACGTTTCCATTCGCGACGGCTTCATCGTGAACGGAAATCTCGGAATTCCACCGATCGTCATCAAGAACTCGGTAGCCAGCGCCAATCTCAGCCATCGCCGCGTTACCGTGACCGACATGAACTTTGTTCACCCGATGAATCGTCTCGGGAAAACAACAAGCTGGGCCAGCACGCCGATCATGGACATCGACCTGCAGTCACCAAACATGACCCTGGTAATGAACGGCGGCAATCGCCGCACCATCTTCATCTCAGGCCAGATCGAATGGACACAGGCCAATGCCCCGCTGATCGGTTCAAGCACCGACACCGCGCATGCCTATACCGACCGCAATTTCCTATTCGCTGACTGGACAAATTACGCGCATATGCTGGCCGCAGGGCCGGCAACCCTCTCGCATTTTCAGGTTCAGGTTTCAGGCGTCATGCCGAACCGCGCAGTCCCGTGGTATGGCATTGTCCCGCACAGCTTCACCCCCAGTTTGGGCGTCCCGGGCGTAACCTACAAAGGCCTCAGCGTGATCTCGGGCAACACCTACCATGCGCGCCTGCTCGCTGATCCGGTCAGGCTGATCGGGCAAACGGCGGTCTCCGGTGAAACCGCCAAAAGCGGCCCACTGCTCAACGGGCAGACGACCCTCCCCGGCTTCAAGCTCAATGACAAGTCGGCAGGCGCGCGTGGCTGGATAATGCTGGAAGTGTACCGGGATACGGGCACCAAGGGCACTTACGACAAGCGCGTGCTTATCCCGTCTGACGATAGCGACTGGTTCGTCGATGATGGCAATGCCCTCAACGGCTTCGCTTGGGAAGATTATGGGCCAGGAGCAGTCATGCCCATCAACGACAGCGGCATGGCTGCCCGGGCACAGTACGTCGACGGACTGGTGCGATTGCTCGACAGCACAGCTGGCCCACCCACCGTTGGGAAATGGCAGGCCGGTGACCTGATCGAACTACCGTTTGCCGCGCCAGATGCCTCCGGCGTGAAGAGTGAAAGCACCCGCTGCCGAACCAGCGGATCGCCCGGGACGTGGGATGATCGCTATTCGTCGTCGCTGGCGCCCCGGGGCCGATAGTCCGCCGCGCGGTCTGCTGAATCTGGGCTGGCGCTCGCTTTGCCCAGCGCGGATCAGGAATGCAGCATTCAGCTTTCGCGGAAGATACTGACGTGGTCATCGACGACCTTGTCCCATGAATACTGCGCCACGATCCGTTCGCGCTGCGCAGCGGCTCTCGCCTTGAGCTTCTCCGGGTAGGCCACAGCCTCCTCCAGCACGCGCTGGGCGTCGGCGGCATCACCCTTTTGGAAGTAAAGCCCGGTATCGCCCAGAATATACTGGTTCTGCTCGATATCACTGCAGATCACCGGGGCGCCGAGAAACGAACTCTCCAGAATGACAGGCGAAAGCCCTTCGACATCGGAGGGCTGGATGTACGCAAAGCAATTGCGCATGAGCGCATGCGTTTCGGCGCCGTAGATGTAACCTGGAAAGAGGATCCGCGGATCGCGCGTCTGGCGCAAACCTGCTTCAAACGCCGAAGGGTTAGGGCTTCCCCCGACCAGCACCAGTTTCTTCTCCAGAGTGCTGCGTTCGAACGCAGGGATGAGGTATTGCAAGCCCTTGTCGGGGATGAAGCGACCAACAAACAGGAGGTAATCTCCGGGTGTGAGCCCCAACTTGCCGAGAACTGCATCGCCTTCGCCTGCGTAATGCACGTCCGCTCCGAATGGCACGAACTCGTATCTACGCTTGAAGCGGTCTTCAAAATACTTCCGCGCAAATACGTTATCGAAAATGACCTGATTGTGCACGCGCGCCGTAAAATGGGCCATCAGGCGCAAATAGAACTTGGCGTACCAGCTCCACTTGCCCCTCTCCCAATCGAGACCATCCTGGCTGACATATGTCCGCTTGCCGAACAGGCGGAGCAGCGGAGCAACCAGACTGTTCCCGCCGTTCTGGATATGCACGACGTCAGCGGTGTTGTTCCAGATGATGTCGAACGCCACCTTGAACGAGTGCAGCAGGCTATCGAACCCCGCTTTGGCCACGGTGCAAAACGACCGGACCTTGACCCCCCGGAATTCAACATCGCCCTCAGGCTTCGATTTGCCCGGGTAGACACGGTTATAGGCGATCACCGAATGCCCGCGCGCTGCCAGGCGCGGCAGCAGTTCAAGAGCAAACTTGTCTGCCCCGGCGCCGCCTTCGGACGGCGGCAGACTGCGGAAACCGAACGCTGCGATGCGCAGGGGCGCGGGAGTTGATGGCATGACGCTGACTACCCAGCGACGAGGTTGGCGCCATCGATCGTAGCGATCACCTCAGCATAGTAGTCACGCATGTATTCCTTCAGCGAGACCTTCCAATCCCGCATGTGATCCATGCCCAATAGCTGAAGTTTGTAATTCACGAGGCGTTCGCAGGGCGGGCGCGGCGCAAAAAATTCCTTGGAGAAGAAATCCGACGCAACAGGTTTGAGTTCGATCTTCAAAGAAAGGCCCAAAACGTCGACCAACTCCTGCGCAACTTCGAAGCGCCCGGTCTCACCGCCGCAGACCTGATTGTAGAGGCCGTAATATTCGGTATGCAGCATGCGTTCTATGTTGCGGGCAAAGTCGACTGTGTAGGTCGGGGTTCCCAGCTTGTCATCGACTACGTTGAGCACGGTTGCACCCGCCTCGATCTGCTTCATCATCTTGGAGATGAACTTCTTGTCCTTTGCGGGGCCGCCGCCCATCATCCATCCAGCTCGGAAAATGAAGTGCTTTTGGACTGCGCGCTGAACGTACAGTTCGCCCATATACTTGCTGCGGGCGTAGACACCGAGGGGGTTAGGCTGGTCCCAATCGTCGTAGAGCAGCTTTTCGCCGTCGAAGATTCCAGCCGTCGAAATGTAGACAAGCGGAATTCCGAGCTTGTTTGCAATGGTGCAAGCATACTCCACGGCAAGCGTATTCGTGCGATAGGCATCATCCTGATTTTCCTCACAGTATTCGAGGCTGGTGTGGGCACCTAGATGAATCAGAACGTCTGGAGCAAAGGCCTCGACCGCTGCTTTGTACTGCTGAAAATCACGAAAGTCGCAGAACGACAGCCAGTCTGCGTTCAAATCGATATCGCTGCATTCGACCACGTGCGATTGGGCAAAAACCTTGTGCATGGCTTCACCGAGCATACCGCCGCATCCTGCAACATAAACCCGCATATTTGCTCCATAGTCTGAACGCCTACACGTTCTACAACCTTTATGCGGTTTTTCGCAACCAATTGTGCGTTGCAAAATGAACGTCAGGACCGATTTGGGAAAGTCTTGCAATGACCAATCCCTGCGCTACTTCGCAGCAGAACGCCAATCACGCCGAGAATTATCTAGAGACTTTGGGTGCAGCGCAACAAGCAGACATCAAGCCCGCAATAGGGCCCAACCCTTCACCTGTTCAGCGCACATCTACGGCTGCTGCAAGATCGATGTATTGCTTGCCGATTACCGGCCAGGCCCGGGCTATCATTGTGTGGTCACGATAAGCCACGGCGCGCTGATTCCACTCTGCTGCCGGCACCGCGGCAAACGCGATCACCGCCTTGGCGACCGCTGCTTCATCGACTGGCGCCTCGATCGGTACGGCGGCCATCCCATCGGCGATGAGGTCGCCAATACCGCCGGCACGCGAGGAAATGACGGTACGCGCGTTCGACGAAGCCAGCATCGCAACACCGCTTTGCGAATTGAAATCCCGATAGGGCAGCAGAAACGCGTCGCATGCTGCGATCAGGTCGTGGAGCCGACAATCTTCGACGTACCCGATTTCCAACGTCACGGCATCGGGGTGTGCTCGGGCCAGCACCTCGCACTGTGCCCAGTATTCCGCCTCAATTGGATCCGGCGCGCCTGCAATGATCAGCCGGACCCGCGCACCTTTGGCGCGTGCGGCGACCACCCCGGCAATCGCTTCGCGAATTCCCTTGTTGCGACGCAGGGTGCCAAACAGCAGCAGCGTGCCGTGGCCGGGTGCGGGCGTGGCATCTCCCATCACGAACACCCCATGTTCAATCACTTGCACCGGCCGCGAGCCAAGCCGATACGCTCCGCTGAGCGCCGCAACCCCAGCCCGGCTCAGCACGACCAATGCGCGCGAAAGCGAATACGTCGCCTGAAATGAGGCGTTCTCGATCATCCGGAAGCGCGCAGGCAACCGCCAGGCGTGTGGCAGGGGATCGTGAACAACGTAGATGATCCGCGCACCACTCAGCCGAAGCAGCATAAGCATCGGCAATGAGAACACGAAGGGATCGGGAATCGTCACAACAAAGATCCGGGTCCGCAACCGCGCCCGCAGCAGGCCCAAGGCGCTTCCACCAACCCGCTGCAGCGAGGCAGCGAAGCGCCTCAGGCGCGAGCCGTGGCGCAATTCCCGGCGCGGCCTGATGCGGGTCATTCCGGCACGCGGCACCTCGAACTCACTGTTCTCGGCTTGTGGTGCAATGAATATCACGCGCCCTCCGGCAGCGAGCATTCCGCCAACCAGTTCCTGCGCAAACAAGCCTGCTCCGCCCGAAAGCCAAGCTTTGGTGTATACCGCGATCGGCCGTGTCATTTTGGTGATCTGCTCTATCGTCTCTGTCGCAACATCCTTTGCACATAGCCCATTGATTCGATATCGCACATGCGTAAGCGCATCGCGTTGTTCAATACGATGACTGAGAGAATTGGATCCAGACAGAATGCTGGCCTGCTTCAATAAGATCGCTCATCATTATTGGCGTAGCAACGCACACGTAGCGCAACTGGCATTTGCTGCACAGTACGAGGAAGGCTCTGAACAAGCCGCGCATTGTGCAACGCACGATCCGAATCGGAGGCATGCTTCCCTGTTGCACTTCATCGCTGGTGGACCGGGCCGAGCCAATCATCACTGTACCGGCACGCTAGTTCTGTTCGGCGCACCAAAAGCGGCAAGCTTCTGATGCGCATGCTCGCTGGAGGCAGGTTCGGCAACGTCGGGTTCGGCGCCTTTTCGCGCCTGTTTTCGCTGGGCTCGCAATTTGTCGTGCTGATCCTGCTTGGCAAGCTCCTCGCCAAATCGGACTTCGGCGATTTCATGATCGTGTTTGCCCTGACCCGCGTCCTGTCGACAGGATTGGGGACGGGGCTGGCGACGCTTCTGGTCTATCACATCGCTCGCCACGCAACGCTGGACCGCGAGATCAGCCTCCACCGCACGGTCGTCTGCATGGGCATGCTGCTCACTGCGGCAATCGCGATCGCCATGGCAGTTTTCGCGACCGCGATAGCCGGCTGGTTTGGAAAGCCCACTTTGGCATCCTGGATCACGTGGATGGCGCCATTCATGGTGTTTTCGACCCTGCTGACAATCAGCGCCGGAGCGCTAGACGGGCGCGGCCTCATCACACGGTCCATTTTTGCGGTAGAGTTTGTGCCCAATCTCATCCGGCTAATTGTCCTGCCGCCGCTGCTTCTGCTCCAATCGGACCATTTCGCGATCGCTGCAGTCATGGTCGTATCGGTGGCCCTGCCCTGGCTCGGCATCGCGAGCAAGTTGCTCTCCCGGCCGACGGCCGGTTTCGCTCCTTTGACCGCATGGGACATGCAATACATTGGCAAACTTACCCTCCACAGTTTCGGGGCGATGCAGATGCAAGGCATCGATATGCTAGTGGTGGGTTGGCTTTTCACGTCCGATGCAGCCGCAGACTACGCAATCGCTTCTCGTGTTGCGGCCCTGATTCCGTTTTTCCAGACGATCGTGGTGAAGACCTTCATGACGCAGGCGGGCTCTGCGATCCATCGCGATGATCACGAAGCGCTACAGTTCGAGATCGACCGCAGCCGCGCCATTTCGACGATTCTCGTCACACTTACCGCTGTAGCCGCGCTCGGTGCATACCCCGCTTTTCTCTTGTTCATGGGCAAATTCAACGGGTCGTTGCCATTGTTGGCCGCCCTCGCCGTCAGTTCGATCGTCAGGAGCTACTATGCTGGCGCAGATGCCCTGTTGCGGATAGCCGGGCTCGTCAATGCCAGCCTGGCGATCATGATGGGGTCCCTTGCTTGCCTCATTTTCGTGCCCTTCCTGTTCGGTCACTGGATCGGGGTCTATTCGCTGCCACTTGGCATGTTTGTCGCGGCGACCACCCTCAATCCGGTCTCTTCGCGCTATGTACTGCAGCGCCTTCACGTTCGCATGGCGCCACCGCTCAGCTGGGTTTCGATCTCAGTGGCAATCATCGGATTGGCTATATCGATATCGAGCGGCCAGAATTTGCTCCTTTGGTTTGCCGGCGTCGGCATTTTGGCGGCTAGCCTCATTCCAACACTCCTTCAGTATCGAGCACTGAGACAAACCGCGTGACAGAGCTGAGTTCAGCTGAATTTCTCAAATGCACCGCCAAGGGCAGGCCCTCAATTTCAGAGTGAACTCAGCGCCAAGATACTTGCATCTCAAGTTGCACTGCAGCAATAAGTGGGCCGTATTCAGCACTGGGCCCGGCTCACTCAGTCTGGCAACGCCTCCACTGGGAGCGCAGAAGGTGGGATTTCGTGTTCAGGTGGGGCATCCGCACGCGCATCGTCGAAGCTCTGCGTGGTCGTTTCGAGCGCAGTCCATTCCCATTTCCCCACGTCGAGCTCTTTTACTGGCGCCCCGATGATGGTCGGCTCAACTTCGGTGACTATCTCTCACCAGTCGTAGTCGATGCAGCGGCCGCCTCGCATGGTTTGAGGCTTTGCCAGGAAGTGCCGCGCCACCGGCGGATGGTCGCGGTCGGATCGATCCTGCATTTGACCAAGCCAGGCGACGTTGTCTGGGGCTCCGGGATTAATGGACGCAAGGACCAGGAACTGCCCGGTACCAAAGACCTCGATGTCCGCGCGGTGCGTGGCCCCTACACGCGCGAAGTCCTGCTGAGCCAGGGCATCACCGTGCCCGAAGTTTATGGCGATCCTGCCATTCTGCTGCCGACGCTTCTGAAGGACACCTTACAGACCGGGAAGAGCGTTGAGGCAGGCTTTGTACCAAACCTGCATGACCTGACCCTCGATACCGACTTGGCAGGTTCCGAGCTCATCAATCCCTACTTGTCGTGGAATCGCTGCATCGAGGCGATCATGGGGGCCAAGCTGATCGTGGCGAGCTCCCTGCACGGGTTGATCATGGCAGAGGCATTCGGGATTCCAGCACGCTATGCGCGCCTCAGCGAGGGCGAGAACCTGTTCAAATATCGGGATTATTACGCCGGCAGTGGACGCGAGGATTTTGCTTTCGCGACATCAGTAGCCGAAGCGATCGAGATGGGGGGCGAACGCCCGCCCGTGCATGATGTCGACCGGTTGCTTGCAGCATTCCCTGTCGATCTATGGGGCTTGCCCAAAGGCTGAGTGCGCTTGGCTGAGCCGGTTTTCCGCGCAGTCAGTGCGCGTCAGCCTTGCCGGATTATTGCGCCTTACGGCCAACCGAGGTGGCTTTGCGCAAAGCGCGCCGCGCCTTTGCTGCGCAGCAAAAGAGCCTGATCCACCGAGGCGGATCAGGCTCTCAAGCCATAACGGAGCTATCGAGACTTACACGACCAGGAAGTCGGCGTTCGTCAAAGCCAGGCCGGTCGAAAGGGTCGCGAACTGGATGGCGGCGCTCGCACCGGTGCCATCGCTGTCGAACAGCAATGCGCCGGTCGCGCTGTTGTAGATGATGCGATCGGTCGCATCACTGGCAGCAGCACCGATGTTGAAGGCCGCAGCCGAGAGCCCGCCAGCCACAAGGCCGGTGAAGATCGAGCTGGCAAGCTGGATGGTATCATCAACCACGCTGAAGTCTGCAATGGTATCGATGTTGGTGGCACCGAGTGCTGTGCTGAAGGCAAAGGTATCGGTGCCTGCACCGCCCGTCAGGGCGTCGGAACCGGTACCACCGTTCAGCACGTCACTGCCGCCCGCACCATTGAGCGTATCGATACCGTCATTGCCCAGCAGCGTGTTATTGCCGGTGTTGCCGATCAGGGTATTGGCCAGGCTGTTGCCGGTCGCATCGATGTTGGCCGCGCCGGTCAGTTGGAGCGTTTCGACATAACGGCCTGCCAAACCATAGGACACTGTCGAGTAGATGATGTCGGCCGAACCGCCGGCTCCACCTTCGACAACATTATCGCCCACGTTATCGACGTAGTAGATATCGTTGTTGTCGCCGCCAGCCATGATATCGGCGCCCAGACCGCCGTCGATCACGTTGACGCTGGCGTTTCCGGTCAATGAGTCGCCGAAGCTCGAGCCGATCAGATTTTCGATGAAGCTCAAGGTGTCGGAACCGGCACCACCCGTGGCCTGTGCGCCCGCGATCGAGAGGTTGACCGTGACACTTCCGCCGGCACCGGCGTAGCTTGCGGTATCGGTGCCGTTGCCGCCATTGATGATGTCATTGCCAGCACCGCCATTGATCACGTCGTCACCGTCATTGCCCAGCAGCGTGTTGTTGCCGCTGTTGCCGATGAGGGCGTTATTCTGACTGTTGCCGGTGGCGTCGATGTTGGCTGCACCGACCAGCTGCAGCGTTTCGACATAGCGGCCTGCCAGCGTGTAGGAGGCCGTCGCCAAAATGAGGTCCGTGCCGCCGGTCGCACCTTCAACAACATTGTCGCCCGCGCTGTCGACGTAGAAGGTGTCGTTGCCGTCACCGCCAGCCATGGTGTCATCACCCGTGCCGCCATCGAGAATGTCGTTGCCGGCACCGCCGTTCAAGGAGTCATTGCCGCCGAGGCCATTGATGACGTCATCACCGCCATTACCGGTCAACCTGTTCCATTCGCCCGAACCGGTGATCGAGTCGGCCGCAGAGCTGCCGATGAAGTATTCGACGCTGGAAAGCGCGATTTCGCCATAGTCTGGAGAGCCGCCGGCGTAAGTGAACACGCCCTCGGCCAGATTGACCGTTGTTGTGCTGAAGCCGGCCACGCCCGATATGTCGAGCGTGTCATTTCCTGCGCCGCCAACGTAGATCTCGCCATATCCTCCATACCAAGGGTTGGAGAGGATGAACGTGTCGTCACCTGCTTCGCCATAGAGGATATCTATGTCCCAGCCGCCGTCGAGCACATCGTTGCCGCTGCCGCCGATCAGCAGATCTCTGCCATTACCACCGGTTATTGTATCGTTACCGGCACCGCCGCGGATTGTATCGTTGCCGTTGTTACCTCTGAGGACATTGTCGGCACTATCGCCAGTGATCGTGTCGTCCAGTTGCGTGCCGCTTACGTTCTCGACGCTGTCGATCACCCAAGGGCCGCCGTAGAGCGGATTGTATTGCCAGGTCCCGGCAGTCAGATCGACAATCGCACCATAGGTCGTGGCAATCTGGCTCAGGTCGAGACTGTCGGTTCCGGCTCCGCCATAGGTGTTGTCGCCAAACTCAGTGCCGGCACCGGATTGACGGATGATGAAGGTATCGTTGCCTGCGTCGCCATAGACTTCGTCGGTAGAGAACCCGCCGTAGATGATATCGTTGTCATCGCCGCCATGGATCGTGTCGACGCCAGAACCGCCATCAATGATGTCGGCGCCAGCGCCACCATTCAGGGTGTCGTTGCCGGCTACACCATTTAGGGTGTCATTGCCGTTGTTGCCCGTCAGCACGTTGTCGGCACTGTTGCCGGTGATCGTATCATTGCCCGAGCCACCGATGGCATTTTCGATCAGCGAAGCTGTGTTGCCGTTATAGAGCAGCGCGTTGAAGATATTGCCGCGCGCGTAGTTTCCGGCACCCAGATAGGCCTGCTGGGCCGAACTGAAGAGCGAGTAGCCGCCCGGGTTGAGGTCAAGCGAGAGGTTGGTCGAATAGGCTGACAGATCGTAGGTATCGATACCGCCACCATCCCAGATGGTTGCAAAGATGCGGTTGGCACCCGGCGCGATCGCGATCTGGCCATCGATAAGCGTGGTGCCCGTAGTCGGATTCCACGTGTAGGTGGTATTGCCCGAATTGACCGTATAATCCGCGCCATACATGTATTGCAGCGCCTGGATATCAAGCATCATGTAGGTCTGTGGAGCACCAAACCGTTCATAGCTGTAGCCTGTCAGCGGCGCACCGATGTAGCTGCGGTAGCTCATCACCGTGAATTCGATGTCGTCGTATGCAGTCGGAACGGCGATGTTGCCCGGTCCGCCTGTTTCCTGGCTATGCTTAAGGCCCAGTGAGTGACCCAGTTCGTGGATCATGGTGTGCCAAGCGTAGTTGCCCGCAACAGGGGTCTTGTAAGAATTGACAGTGCCGTCGTAACCATTCCCGAAGAACGTATCGCCGCCGTAGATGCTGTTGGAAGGATAGTATGCATAGGCGGTGCCGGGATCGCTCGAATTTGCGCCGCGTATCGTCGCGTTTCCAGACCCAGAGATACCATAAGTAATGTCCAGGTTGGTGAAGCCTTCTACCGAGAGGTTTCCTGCGCCTGCGTCCTGTGTGTAAAGTGCCTGATTAAGCGCAGAGTGAAAGGCCTTCATCTGCATCGCGGTGAACTGCGAGAAACCCTGATTCTGGGCACTGATCCCATCGCTATTCCCGTCCGAATTGTAGCCGGCCTGATAGTCGGCGGCAGAATCGGGATCGGAATAAGTGATTGAGCCATTCCATTTGCTGCCCGAAAGCACGCCATCGATCAGGGCATTGCCAGATGCGGCCACGGCCACGGCCACGCTTACGTTGCCGTTCTCTTGCGGAACGTCGCTTGCGGCCCTGCCGGGGGCAGCATCGCTGACTGAAGCGACTTTGGCGGGGGCGGCGTCGCTAACCGAAACGGTCTGCTTGATCACATCGTCAACGGCGCCGAGATGCATCTCACCGGTCGCTGCGCTGGCAGCAGGCGCGGCCGCCACACTGGCCGCAATCGCGGCGCTTCCAATAGCGGCGCTTCCGATCGTGGAGTTCCCTAGGCCCGCGCCTTCCGCGGGCGACAACGCGCTCGCCCACAGAGCTGTGGCGCCTGAACTCGATGAAGCCATGGACTGAGTGGAATCGCTGGTGATTCCGGGATTGATCTTCTTCGCTGATGATTTCTTCACGACACGGTCCTGTCTGCGCTAGAGCAAAAAATTGCTTTCTTCAGTCCGCTTTGCGGACTTACTCGCGACCGTCGTTTGATATGTAATAGTACCTATGCGACAGGGACTTCGGCAAGACAAAAATCGAAGCTGTTCTTTGATCATGTCCAAATCACGAATTTATAGCGATTTTCCGCCGTTTTGGACCGATGCAAATTAGTAATTTCGCCCCTTGCCGTGCGCGTTCCAGGGCCTCGTTGCCGGCTGGCCGCAGTGGAAAGCGGCGTGGTGCCATCGGGAGCGATTCGCCCGCCCGCGTGATCGAGGCCGCTCTATAAATTCCCCGTCGGTCAACCGCAGCGTGTCAGGCAACTAGTCCCGTTTGCGCGCTTTCATTGCACTTGCGCGGCGCTCCGCTTCCTTGGCCAGTGGGTGATCCGGATGGCGCAGCGCAAATACGGTATAGCCTTCCGCAGTGCCCTGCGCTTCAATGTGAGCAAATTCCGAACGAATTGCCTCTTCCGCATCACCGGGAGGAGCCATGACGCCCGCAAAGCCGGCAGGCATTTCACCTTTGGCAGCACTGCGGGGTGGTTCACCGGTTGCCGCAACGGGTGCTTCGTTCGCGCAGGCAGCCGCCAGGAGGCCAAGCATCACGGGACTCTTTCGATGGGGCATAATAACGTTCCGCACGGAGGGATGGACGCAGCAGCCTGCCCGTAAGATGACTTTGAAAAAGTGCATCTACTAGTATTGGGCTTGCTTAGAACATGCCTTAACAAGCAGGCCGCAGCAAGCTGCAAGCAGCACACCGCCATTCCGTTCACCCAATACAACCAGCGGCACAAAGCATCCAAAGGCGGCCATCACTCGCGCCACGGGACGCATTCCAAACCGTGAGCACGGTCAATCACTCTGTCACTCTATGCCGCGGCGAGGAATGCCGCCTCCATCGGAGCAATTAGCAAAGGTCCTTACTGTGCGGGCTTTGCTGCATCCGCCTTGCCAGCCCGGCCGCCCCCACCGGTCAACTGCTTACCCAGCCGAATGAAGGGCTTTTCGACACCGAAGTAGAGGCCGACACTGATGAGGAGCGCCAGCGCCACCGCGATCATCTGGATTATCAGCATGCCCTCCTGCGAGCTTCCGATCGTTGTCAGCGTCGCAACCGCCAGTACCACCTGAACAGGGCGATGAATCAGATAGAGCGAGTAAGACGCCTCGCCGAACAGAAGCATGGGCCGGGCTGTCGTCAGGAGCCGAAACAGGCGAGAAAGCGGGTCATCGCGCTGCCAGACCAGATAGCTGTAAAACACCGTCCAGACCAGCAACGGCAGAATTTCGTCGCCAAGCATCAGCAGCAGCGCGCTGCCAACCGTGGCCGCGGTCAAAGGGTCGACTTCGATTTTGGACACCCAACCAATCGCCAACCGGCTACAGATCCCGACGGCAAAAAATGGAATCGACGATCCAATGAAGGATCTAAAATCGTGCTGACCGAGATATCCTTTGTTTGTCGCGATGAAAAACAGCAGGCTCAGAAACGCAGTCCAGAATACGCCCGCGCGCGTCCGTAGGCCAAACATAACCAGCGGCGCGACCAGATAGAACTGCCATTCAAGGGATATGCTCCACGCCGCGGGGAGAATCGTGCGGGCGGCCATGGGAAGTATCTCGTTTGGAATGACACCATGCATCATCGCGGCATGAGCGGCGATATGGCCGACCGGATTGACGTGCAATTGCTGCGCTGAATCGACGACATTCTTGCTGTACTCGCCCCAACCCTGAACATGCGACCAAGGAGATACCGCAGCAAGATGCGACCAACTGTCAGCGATGAAAAAGCCGAAAATACAGGAGATGATATAGACCGGGTAGAGCCGGAACCCTCTTCGAACTATGTACTTCCCATATGATTCACGAGCTGTCTCAATAAGATGAGCAATCACGAAGCCGCTGATGATAATGAACACGTCGACAGAAGCGCCGCCCGCCAGCAACAAGCGCATGAGCGGATTGGTCGGGTAAACATATCCGGCGGTCTGAAGTCCGTGGCCAATCGCAACCCAGGCAGCAAGATAGATGCGCAGCCCGACTATTTCATCAAATCTGCTCTTCATGCGACCCGGCCCCCGATTCCGACAGCAAATCCAAGATAGGGATGCATCAGATTTCCTCCGCCGATCGCCAAGGTCCAAACTCAATCAGGTTGCATCGGGGCTTGAAGCAAAACTGCTCAGCGCTACTAGAAAACGTCACGATTCACATATATCTCAAGCAATTATACTACAACAATGGACTGGTTCAGTCAGATTTCCGAAGAGCAACCCGTCAGCCGCCATATCGGACCAAAGCAACCCTGGATAGTTAACCTGCCTTCTCCTCGGACGTTTCAGCCCCATGTGCTCAATGAGTGGACGCTTGCAATGCATGCTAACGCATTTGGGCGCTCATATCACGAGAGTTCATATTCACAGACACAAGCGCGCTCAAAGCATAAGCCGAGAACGCCGCGAGGATCACGCCCAGAAAATCGTCCGAAAATGGTGATGACGCCGTTGATGTCATCAGCGCGAGCAGTACGACGGCACATGCCGGCAATGCGGACGAATTGCGCAGAAGCCGATTGAGTTTGAAGGCAATACCAAAAGCAGAATACAACAGCATAATGTAAACAACTGTCCCAGAAAATCCTGATTGTCCTAAAATCTTTCCCCAATAAGCATCTTGGAGAAAGCTGGGGTGATCCCGGGTCGCGCCGTAGATGGTATTCATTCCATAGTCGTAATAAAGGTCACTGTAACCAAGCTGATAGGACGGCGCACTGCCAAATGTCCCAGCGCCGGATCCAAACGGGAAGTGATCGGTAGCGATTTCAAAACCTCTGACCAAAAGAAGCGTGCGCGCCGTATCCAGTCCGGTTTCATTCGCAAAAAATGCGATGCGGCCAAGAATAAGCTCGCCGACCGGGGTGGCCAAAATGATGAAAGACAGTCCCAGCAGCGCAAAGGCCCATATGGCAACGCCAGAGCTTTTGCTGCCTCTGCTGGCAACGAAAAACGGCAAAATAAGCAGAAACGTCGCAAGCTCTTTTACGGACTGGTGCGCAAACACAAGTGCAGCGAGGTAAACTGCCACGATCTGCATCACAGTCGAACGCCGCGAGAGCGCGAAGTAGGTCGCAAATGTTGCTCCAATCATTGTCAGAGCAGCACTGCGAACCTGATACGCCTGAAAACCTACCGGCTGATACAAACCATTGCGGAACTGCAGCGGGTGTCCCAGTAAGTTGTCGCCATTAGCATTCAGATCGTAAAGAACGAGCGTTGAATTTGCCAAAGCCAACACGATGACAACAACACACATGGACTCCATTTCCGCTTTTGGATTCGACGATTTCAAAAACAGATAAAGAAATCCGGCCTCGATCAAAAATGGCTTGAGGTCGAGTATCATATCCAAAAAAGCGGCCCATGGCTGCGAAACCCCGCCGTAATGAAATATGACATTACCGAAGAAATTTATTCCCACATAAATCATAAACAATACAAATATGTATTTAAGACGAAGGGAGATGAAATACGCGCGTAACGCGTAGACGGCTAAAAGGCCTGCAAGGCCCTCATCCAGCAACGAGCTGGAGGCCGTGGGGATTGCAATATAATAGATTTGCAACCCGATGAGATAAACAACCAGTACCGCCAAAGCCGAAATGGAGGCCAACTGGCCTTGCCTTCCTCTAGCTCCGCGCACACTGACGCGACCCGTCAGTATGTCGACATTGCGGGAAAAGCGGCCGCGATCATTCAGGCGGCGCCGGGAAACCTCTGATCGGATAGAGTTGGCACCACCAGTAACGCGCATTCGCATCGATCCCAAACTCCGTTGTCGGCAGCCCCACGCGTTAGCTAGAAGCGCCGGGCGCAGTTTTGCGGGCTGCAGCTTCGGGTAGCCTCGCTGTGAACCCGCGCGCTCTACCGGTTTTTGCGTATCACTCAGCATGCCATGGCGTGCAAGCCGAAATGGCGGGAAGCGCAGAGGGCTGCGGCTAAATGAAGAGGTCTGTATCCATCGCGGGCAGAGCACCAATCACTCGCCGCCAAAGCCCGATCTCGGTCTCCAAGGCCTGTTTTTGGTTTATCCGAAGATCGATATCCGATCCTGCCGGAAAAGATTGAGCCAATTGGTCGAAATTCTCGAATTGTTTTCATCACGGCCGATGATGACAAGCTCACGTTTAGGTCAGTCAGGTAACGCACCCCTTCAACCTCTGATAAACCCCCGCCATTTTAGCAAAGTAGGCGTCTTCGGTATGGAAACGGCGGGCGTGGTCGCGCCCCGCCACGCCCTTTTCCTGCAGCGCGGATACACCAAGGCCGTCCACATGCGCGAGCAAGTCGGCCAGCGCGGTCACATTGCCACTCTCGAATAGCCACCCGCCACCCGACTGCGTCAGCATTTCCGGGATACCTCCGATATCCGCGCCGATGACAGGACGCGCCAATTCGAAGCTCTCCAAAACGGAGATGGGGCCATTCTCATACCATTCAGACGGCAGAACGGTTGCCTTGCTACGCCCCAAGGCCCGCCAGAGCGCCGCACCTTCCAGACGTCCGACCAAGCGGACCGGGGCATCAAGCGCATCGATCAGCATCTGCAAGGGCTCAGCCATAGGGCCGGACCCGACAATGTTGACAGGGACCTTGGCCGCGGCCGCAGCCTGCACCAAAGTCTCGAGCCCCTTCTCGGCTGAAAGGCGGCCAAAATACAGGATCGGTTCGGAATAAGCCCCGTCGTGTTCGGCCGATATGCTGTTTGTATAGTTCGGGATGTGCTCGATCCTTTCGGCAGGCCATCCCCATTCTAGAAACTTTGCCCGGTAGAACTCGCTCGGTGCGATCACCATCGACACATGTTTTCTGTAAGAATTCAGCAAGCCGTGCAGCCCCGCTTCGAAACCCACAACGAGGCTGGCGGCAAGACCGCCCTTAATGCAGCGATTGCGCACAACGTTCCATTTCTGGCCGCCTTTGCAAGCTTCGCAGACCATACCGTTTCGGTACATCGTGTACGCTGGGCAGAGAATCTTGAAATCGTGCGCAGTGAGCACAATGGGAATGCCGCGGGATGAAAGGCGGGGGAAGATGGCGGGGGTAAGATGGTGGTATGCCCCGTGGACATGGGCAATATCAGGCCGGAAATCCTGCAGCAGGTGATCAATCTTGCGCGAAGCTTCAATGTTGTAGATCGATTTGAGCGCCGTGATGGCTTTGGCCTTGCCTGTCGTCGAAAACTCATAGTCGACCATACTGGTCAGGGTCACTGGATCCGCAGTGGCGATGTTTCGAGGATGCTCCATCGAGAAAAACTGGTTTTCCCAACCGCGCTCGCCAAAAAGGCGCGCGTGATCGAGATAGACCGCATCTGCTCCACCGCGCCGATAGTGATACGAATTGATGGACAGCAATCGTTGCATCGTCAGTTGCCCCCTTCCCTGACCGTCCGGCCACCTTGGCGCAGCCTGTGGCGGCGGGATTCACTCTGCACGGCGGTGAAATCGCGTTGCAACAAGCTCCGCCAGTACGCGCCGGCAAGTTGAGGTCGGACTTGTTGTGTGTCCAACTGACTGCGACGAACCCGTCCGGCCGGATACATGTGCGGTGCAACATGCCTCGTCAAGCGTTTGTCTCTGTTGTCATTTCGGCTTGCGCAGCGGGTTTGGGTAGTCAATAAGACAATCCAGTCCGGGTTTGGTTGGCTATAAGCTTTGCAATTGCAATATGCGCTGCGCAGGCCTTTCCAACGGCACCACTATTCGGGCCAGCAGACAGTAACGGGGGTAATTCGATGCGGGTTCTCGTCACAGGCGGCGCCGGCTTCATTGGTTCGGCAGTGTGCCGCCATCTGGTGCAGGATCTTGGCAACGAAGTCATCAATGTCGACGCGCTGACCTATGCAGCCAGCCTCGCTTCGCTGGATCCGATCGCAGGATCGAACCTTTACAGCTTTGAAAAGGCCGACATCCGTGATCGCGGGGCAATGGACGCAGTCCTCGCCAAACACCGGCCTGATGCCATCATGCATCTGGCCGCCGAAAGCCACGTCGATCGGTCGATCGCGGGCTCTGCGGTGTTCCTTGAAACGAACATCATGGGCACCGCAACGCTGCTGGAAGCCGTGCGCGCCTATCGCGACGGCCTGCCGGCCGAGCAAGCCGATGCGCTGCGCATGCTGCATATCTCGACTGACGAGGTCTATGGCTCACTCGGCCCGGAAGGTTTCTTCACCGAAGAGACCCCCTACGACCCGTCCTCGCCCTATTCCGCATCCAAGGCCGCGTCCGATCATCTCGTGCGCGCTTGGGTGCGCACCTACGGCCTGCCCTGCGTCATCTCGAACTGTTCGAACAACTACGGCCCTTACCATTTCCCTGAAAAGCTGATCCCGCTCGTCATCCTCAAGGCGCTCGAGGGATCGCCGCTGCCGGTCTATGGTGACGGATCGAATATACGCGACTGGCTTTATGTCGAAGATCATGCGCGCGCGCTGGTCATGGTTCTGCTCAAGGGCCGTTTCGGCGAGAAGTACAACATCGGCGGCCGCAACGAGCGCACGAATCTTCAGGTCGTGGAGCGGATCTGCGACCTTATGGATCGCATGGCTCCCAAGTCGCATCCGCACCGCGAACTCATCACTTTCGTCACCGATCGCCCGGGCCACGATCACCGCTATGCGATCGACGCGACCAGGACCGAGACCGAGATCGACTGGCATGCGCGGGAAGATTTCGACAGCGGCATCGAGAAGACCGTCCGCTGGTATCTGGATAACGAGGCCTGGTGGGCACCGCTGCGCCAGACCTACAAGGGTGAGCGCTTGGGCACGCTCGAGAAAAAGGCCGGCTGAAAGACCCACCGTGGGGTGACAAGAGGAGTACCGTGGGTGCAGGCGCAGCAGGCGAAAGTATTTGCGGTATGGCTCGATCTCATCCGCGGGCTCGCAGCCTTGACCGTGTTTATCGGCCACGCACGGGTCATTCTGATTTCCTCCATTGTCGTGGCAGCAGGCCGGGCGGATATTGCTTTCAAGCCAGCCGCCCTTGGTGAAGCAGACAATCGGACCGGGTTTGGTCATATCGCCGTCATCGTCTTTTTCGTGTTGAGCGGCTATCTGGTCGGCGGCGGAGCGGTTCGCGCCCTGCGCAACAACCGATGGTCAGCGTCCAATTATGCGATTGCTCGCCTCTCACGCTTGTGGACGGTTCTGATCCCGGTCCTTTTGCTGGGCTACCTGCTCGATCACACCGGCGTGGCGCTTGCGGTACCGGGGAGCCTCTATTCGGCACCGCCCACGCAACGCATGGTCTTTCCTGATCTGCCGGAAGCCATGAGATTCCCCAATCTGATCGCGAATCTGTTCTTTCTGCAGAGCATTGTCGCCCGGCCATTCGGAACCAACAGCCCCTTGTGGACACTCTCTTACGAGTTCTGGTTCTATGTGGCTTTCCCGTTCCTTCTGTTTATGCTGCACCCGTCGACCACGCTTGTCCGGAGAGTCCTCTGCGCAGTGATGCTGGCCCTGATCGCTGCTTTTGTCGGGCAGAAAATTTGTACGTACTTCGTGCTTTGGCTGCTCGGGGTAGCGGTCGAGATTGCTCCGAAAAAGCTCGAACCCAAGCAGGCGAAATCGGCGGCAGTGCTTGGAAGCATTGGATTTGTCCTGCTACTGCTGTTCCTCATAAAAGCTAATCTTTCGCTGCTGGTTTCAGACGCGATCGAATCGATTTGTTTTGCCCTGCTTTGCTATGCGATAGTTCATCTCCAACAGCCTGCCCGAACTGGGCTGGTGACTTCGGCGTCGAGCGGACTCTCCGCCATGTCCTATACGCTTTATCTTGCGCATGCCCCGATTCTGGTTTTCATCTCGAGCCTTCTCATGCCGGTTTGGCGGCCCTGGACGGTCAACCCGATCGGGCTCGTGAAGTTCGGATTGACCGTGCTGGCTGTTTTCCTTCTGTCTGCAGGGCTCTACTGGTTGTTCGAGCGCCGGACCCCGCACGTTCGCAAGTGGATGACCGCCCTTTACGAAAGGGCACGGCCGCGCTGATCCCATGCGGCCATGCACCAGACTTGAATGGGCCAGCAGAGGCCAGAACGCAGTGCCTTCGTACGGACAAGGAGAGGGCCTTTGACAGCCGATACATTGGCCACTCCCGCCCTGAACAAGGAATTCCTGACAGTGCAGGTCCTGCGCTTCGTCGCAGCGCTTGCGGTGGTCGGCGTCCACTCCACTTTCTATACCAGCGAGCGGCTGGCACCTGGCTTCCCGGTGTTCCACCAAGGCTTCCATGGCGTCCGGCTCTTCTTCGTCATCAGTGGTTTCGTGATGATCCTTTCCTCGCAGCAACTGGAGACACAGGCCAAAGGCTGGCTCATCTTCGCCATCCGGCGCGTGTTGCGGATCGTGCCGCTCTACTGGCTGATTCTGGCCATCAAGGTCGCGGTCCTGCTCGGTGCCAGCGGCCTTGCGCTGCACAGCCGGTTCGATCTGCCAGTGGCGTTAAAGTCTTTTCTCTTCATTCCAGCGCTCAACCCGGATGGTGAGATCAAGCCGCTCCACGGGGTAGGCTGGACGCTCAATTTCGAGATGTTCTTCTATCTGCTGTTTACTCTGGCGCTGCTGGTGCGGATCCCGGTCGTGCGTTCACTCGCGGTGGTGCTGGTCTTGTGCGCCGCGCTGTCACCCTTGCGGACGGCCGACTGGCCCGTGCCCTTGCAGTTCTATTGCGACCCGATGGTGCTGGACTTTCTCGCTGGAATGCTGGTCGCGCGCTGGGTGCAGCGCGGCCTGGCACTGCCGCGCGCTCTGGGCTGGGGTTTGCTCGCAGCCGGACTGCTGGGGCTGTTTTTGCCACTCTCGGTAGGAGAACACGCAAGCCTGGGCTTGTCAGTGCTGATGACCCTGTTCAGCACCATGACCATCGTCGGCGCCATTGCGCTAGAACCGGCCATGCGGACACGTCTTCCGCGCTGGGCCCTGTTCATGGGGGCGGCGTCCTATTCGCTCTATCTCGTTCATCCGATGCTCGCGCCGGCAGCCCCCGTCGTCATGATGAAGCTCCATATGGCGTGGCCGCTTCTGGCGGTCTTCGGCAGCATGGTCATCGCTTTGACCGGAGGGGCCTTGCTTTACCTTCTGGTCGAGAGGCCTGTCAGCCGTTTCCTGACAGGCCTGCTCAAGGCATCGCGCCTGATGAGGCCCCCGGCCAACAGCGTTCGGGCCTAGCCAGCCGCCGCTGGCCCCACCCGTTTACCCTTCGGCGCGAATTGCCGCGATCATCCGGCGCAAGTTGGCGCGCCAGTGGGGTGCGGGGGCGCCAAGCAGGGCATTCGTGCTGCTTTTGTCGAGCACCGAGTAGAACGGGCGCTTCGCCGGGGTCGGGTAGTCGGCTGTCGCGATCGGAAGCACCGGAACGGCCTTGTCGAGCAGCCCGGCCGCCAGTGCTTCCTCCTGGATCGCCACGGCGAAGTCATACCAGCTCGCCGCACCCGAATCCGTATAATGGTGCAGCCCACGCGCGTTCTTGCCGGCCATGGTCCACAGCGCTACGGCAAGATCCGGTGCGTACGTCGGTGTACCAATCTGGTCCGCCACGACGCGCACTTCCGGCCGTTCAGCCATCAAGCGGAGCATCGTGCGCACGAAGTTGCCGCCGGTGGGGGCATAGACCCAGGCCGTCCGCACGATCAGCGCATCATCGCCCGCCGCAAGTTCTCCAGCACGCTTTGTCCTACCATACGCGCTTAGCGGATTTGTGGGCGCATCGGGCGCATAAGGAATACCGGCGGCGCCATCGAACACGAAGTCAGTCGAAACGTGGACAAACCCGGCACCAACCGCGCGCGCCGCTTCGGCGAGGATGCCGACAGCAGTAGCGTTGACAGCCAACGCTGCAGCCTCATCGCTCTCGGCTTTGTCGACGGCAGTATAGGCTGCTGCATTGAGCAGCACATCCGGCCGCACCGCCGCAACCACTGCATCGACGGCAGAACGGTCCGTGATGTCGAGTGTATCGACATCATGCGACACGATCCGGGTACCCGCAGGCGCGGTTGCCGCCAAGCCCCGGCCGAGCTGACCCTTGCCGCCCACGATCAGCGCGGTCTTCATGCGAAGGCCTCGATCTCGCTGAGCGGTTTGCCCGCTTGGTCCTTGCCGGAAAGGATCGGCTCGATATCGCCCAGCGGCCATTCGATGCCGACTGCGGGATCGTTCCAGAGCAGCGAGTGCTCATGCGCAGGGTCGTAATACCCGACGCATTTGTAAATGAAGTCGGTCCCATCTTCGAGGCTCAGGAAGCCATGGGCGAAGCCCTGCGGTACCCAGAACATCCGCTTGTTCGCCGCTGAAAGCTCAACGCCGTACCACGCGCCGAATGTCGAACTTCCCTGCCGCAGATCAACGGCGACATCCCACACGCGGCCGGCCACCACGCGGACCAGCTTGCCCTGCGGGTTCGGATTCTGAAAATGCAGGCCGCGCAGCACACCTCTTTGTGAGCGGCTGTGATTGTCCTGCACGAAATCCAGATCCAAACCGAGGTCCGCAAAGGTCTTCCGGTTCCAGCTTTCGAAAAAGAAGCCGCGATCATCGCCAAACACTTTAGGCTCGATGATCAACAGGCCCTCGATCGGGGTCTCCACCAGCTTCACGTGCGCACCCCCATGGTCATGTAAGCGCCGCGCCCTTCGAGCAGCCGCATGAGATAATCGCCGTAGCCGCTCTTGCGCAGCGGCGCGGCAAGCGCCTCAAGCTGGGCGTCGTCGATGAAGCCCTGCCGCCAGCAGATCTCTTCCGGGCAGCAGATCTTCAATCCTTGGCGCTCTTCCGTGATGCGCACATAAAGCGCAGCATCGAGCAGGGAGGAATGAGTGCCGGTGTCGAGCCAGGCATAGCCGCGGCCCATGATTTCCACTGCCAGCTGGTCCTGCTCAAGATAGACCCGGTTGAGATCGGTGATCTCGAGCTCGCCGCGCGCCGAAGGCTTGAGGTCCCGCGCGATCCGCACGGCCTGGCCATCATAGAAATACAGGCCGGTCACGGCATAGTTGGACTTGGGGTGCTCAGGCTTTTCCTCAATGGTTTCGGCTTTCCCATCGGCATCGAACGAGACCACACCGTAGGACCGCGCATCATTGACGTAGTACGCAAAAACCGAAGCGCCTTCATCGCGGCCGTCAGCGCTGTTGAGCAGATCAACGAAGCCGTGGCCGTAAAAGATGTTGTCGCCGAGAACGAGCGCGGACGGCTGATCTCCGACAAAATCCGCACCGATATGATAGGCCTGTGCCAATCCGGCCGGTTCGGGCTGAACCGCATAGTCCAGCGAAATGCCCCAGGCGCTGCCATCGCCGAGCACGGCCTTGAACGCTGCCTGATCCTGCGGGGTGGTAATGATCAGAACTTCGCGAATGCCCGCCAGCAGCAGCGCTGAAAGCGGATAATAGATCATCGGCTTGTCATAAACCGGCATCAACTGCTTGGAAACGCCCTTGGTAAGCGGGTAAAGGCGGGTTCCAGACCCACCCGCCAGTATAATTCCCTTGCGCATGTAAAAGCCCCCTGCGTCGACCAGTATCGGCGCGTTGCCGTGCTGCCCGCACCATGCCTACAGGCCTGCGACATGTCGATGGTTGCCAACAGCACCAAAGCACGCCTCAGTGTCCCGAATTGGGGTTTGTTATTCCCCCACAACTGTCGACCCTGCATCGTGTTTGGTCGCCCCATCAGCCAAAGACAAGCATAAATGGCACCTGATCCTGCCGCTTTACTGGCACGACGCACGGCTATCCTTATGCGGATCCGGCAAGATTGGCTTGATGGCTGATCACGGCAAGGACCTCAGCGTTCAATGCGGCGGCTTCGTCCTCGCTGGCCGCCTCGGTATAGCAGCGCAGTTCGGGTGCGTTGCCGGAAGGCCGCAGGTGGATGATCTGGCCGCCTTCAAACGTCGCGCGGATGCCGTCGGTCAGGTCCAGTGCCTGCGCCGCCCCGGCAAAGCGGCCGAACAAGCGCGTCTGTTCGGCCAGTTGCGCAGCGGCATCGCCTGCCAGCAGCCGGCCAAGCAGCGCCCGGCTTGCATCTTGCGCAAACGGAGCAATGCGGTCGCTGAAGGTGAAGCGCGCAGGCAATGACGCAAGCTGCGCAGAAACACTCGGCGCAGCGGCGGTGAGCACGGCCAGGATCGGAAGCACCGCATCACGCGTGGGCAAAGCCGCAGTGGTCGTCCCGTTGGCACCGGCGATGGCGCTGGCCAGCAGGAAGCCGCCGTTGGCTTCATAGCCGCAGACAATGGCCGCACTGTCGGCCTGCTCCTCACCCATCGCGGCGATCACATAGGGCGATCCGATGCGTGTGCGCCGGCAGCGCGCAAACCGGCCGCTGCGTTCGAGCGCGGTGTTGCTGCTGACCGGGGTGACCACGCTCGTCGCGCCCACCCGCTGCGCGCACAATATGCCAAGCACATCGCCGCGCAGCCACTTTCCGGTCTCGTCCGCGAGCAGCGGGCGATCCGAATCGCCATCCGTTGAGATGATCGCATCGAACTGGCCATCCGCCGCCCAAGCGTGCGCCAGAGCGATATCTTCGGGCCTGATGGCCTCGGTATCGACCGGGATGAAGGTCTCCGAACGGCCCAACAGAGCTACGTCCGCGCCAAGTTCTCGCGCGATCCGGGCCAGTACATCGCGCCCGACCGCCGAATGCTGGTAGACGCCGATCCGTTTGCCATTGAGCGCCCCAGCGCCGAAGTGGTCCAGGTAGCGCTGAACATATGCGTCTTCCACATCGGTCACCGGTGGCAAGGGCTCTGCAGAGGCCAGAGCGCCGCTGGCGGTGAACGTGTCTGCGCCGAGATCGAGCGGCTGGCGGCTCATGCCTGCTTCGTCCGCCTTCAGCACCTCACCAGCGGAGCGATAGAACTTGATGCCGTTGCGGTCCGCCGGAATGTGGCTGCCCGTCACCATCAGCGAAGGGATGCCTCGCGCAAAGGCATAGAGCGCAAGCGCAGGCGTCGGGACATATCCGCAAAACACAGGCGTGCCGCCCGAATCGCGAATGGCGCGCGCGCAGGCTGCCAAAATGCGCGGTGTGCTGGGCCGCAGATCGCCGGCCAGAGCCACTGCGCCGCCAGGCGAAAACTCGCCTTCCTCGGCCATGTAGCGCAAAAACCCCAACGTATAGCCATAGCAGACCCGGTCGGTCATCGCCGAAACCATGCCCCGCGCGCCGCTGGTGCCAAAGGCAACCCCGCTTTCGTGCATCAGCTCCTGAACCGTGATCATCGGCTTTGTCTCCATGGGCATTTGCTCAGCGCCCTGACATCCCCGCCTTATGTGGAGCGCGAGCCGCGCGATACACATTTACGCCGGCTTGTGAGCAGAACGGCCTAGGCTGCCAAATGGTGGTGCCAGCGAAGAATCAGGTCTTGGGAACACTGAAGCTGCCGCTCACGCGCCCGCCCGCTTTTCCGCTGCCGGCGCCGCCGGAATGCCCGTCGATGTTGGAAATGCCGGTGGTAAGATCGATCACCAGCCGTTCGCCGTTCAGCGTATCCGCCGCGCGCCGCAGCGCGACGTTGCCGACCATGGTGATGATCTTGCGGTTGAAATCGTAGACGGCGACATCGCCGCTCGCGCGTTCGGTCCCGCGCGTGACCACCACGCCGCCCGTCGCGTCGATCCGCTGGATTTGCAGCGATCCGGTGTCCGTATAGGCCACGGTGGTCCGCTCTGCGCGCATTGTCAGATCGGCTTGCGTGATATCGACATTGCCAGACAGGACGACCCGGTTCTGCTTGTCCTGCAGCTCGATCCGGTCGGCCGCGTAGTTCACCGGCGCCTTGCTGTTGTGCGTGGCGATCGCCTGCGCAGAGAGATGCTGCGCGCCGGCGACAAGCGCGGCGGAGGCGGCAAAGCCGATCGCTAAGGAACGCAACGGGCGGCTGGCGCGCAAGGTCTGGATCAATGTGGTCATGGCACCTGCAACTTGCCGGGCTCCATCGTTAGGCGTGCGTGGCCATCAAGCGTGATGGTCCGCGCCTCGAGATCGGCGCTTATCCTGTCGGCTGAAAAAGTGCCAGCGGGAATGCGTCCCTCGGCACGCCCTTCGCTGACAAGGCGACGCTTGGCGATGTCGATATCAGCCCCGCCCGTCACCATCCGGTAGCCGTCCGAAGTTTCGAAATTGACCGGGGTCGGCACATCGATCTTCTGCTTGGCAAAGTCATAGACTCCAGCCCCGGTGGTCAGGCTGGCGGGCCCACTGTTCAGCATCACCCGCGCAGTGATATCGCGCATCTCGACTTCGTCCTTGGAGGCCGAATGCTGCACCGCGCTTCCGGCCGTGACCGAGAAGTTGCGGCCGGAGTCGTCCTGCCCCCGATACATCGCACTCACCACGCGGAGCCGGTCGGTCAACATGGCCACCTTGTTGCGGTCGAGCAGGAAGCTGATTTCCCCTCGCGGCGAAAACGGCGTGATGACCAGCACCGCCAGCAGCGCCCCGATCAGCGCAGGCATGCCCACCGCGACAAGCCGCACCATCTTGTCGTGAAAGCCACCGGGCGCAGCGACGCGCTGGCGGCGACCGCGCAGATGGTCGGCCTTGAGAGTCATGGCACCGCGAAGCCGCTGATTAGCACGTGCGCGCTCTCACTCGTGGCTGAAGATGTCGCGATCGGCCCAGCCTGCCACGTCCAGCAATGCGCGCGTCGGCAGGAACTCGAAGCAAGCATCAGCCACCGCGGTGCGGCCTTCGCGCGCCAGCCGCTCCACTAGGATGGCATGCATCGCATGGAGAAAGCGCACGTCGGATGCCGCATAATCCTGCTGCGCATCGCTCAGCACGGGTGCGCCCCAGTCGCTCGATTGCTGCTGCTTGGAAATCTCCTTGCCCAGCAGTTCGCGCACCAACTCCTTGAGGCCGTGCCGGTCGGTATAGGTGCGCACCAGCTTGGAGGCGATCTTGGTGCAGAACACCGGCGTCGCCATGACCTTGAGGTAGTGGTGGATCGCGGCAAGGTCGAAGCGCGCGAAGTGAAACAGCTTGATCCGGGTCGGATCGGCAAGCACAGCGCGCAAGTTGGGCGCAGCATAGGCGCTCCCCGCCGCGAAGCGTACGAGATGTTCGTCGCCCCTGCCGTCGGAAATCTGCAGCAGACAAAGCCGGTCACGCAAGGTGATCAGCCCCATCGTCTCGGTATCGACAGCAACCGGACCGGGCGCGAGCACGCCTTCCGGAAGATCTTCTTCATGCAGGTAAACAGCCATTCGCCCCGCTTAGGCTTTCGGCAGCGCGGCGGCAAGCACGGGAATAGGCCCGCGCCCTCTCATCAACTCCGTCCGACGCTGCTGTAGTGCCATCCGGCGGCGCGCACCTCGGCCGGATTGTAGACGTTGCGCAAGTCGACCATCACGCGGCTCTTCACCAGTTGGCCCACCCGTTCGAGATCGATGCCCCGGAAGGCGTCCCATTCGGTCACCAGCACCACAGCGTCAGCCCCGGTGACGGCCTCGTAGGCGCTCTTTGCCATGGTAACCTCAGGCATCAGGGAAGCTGCGGCTTCCATGCCTTCGGGATCGTAGGCCACGATCTCGGCGCCGACATCAAGCAAGGCGCGGACGATCGCGATCGAGGGCGCGTCGCGCATGTCGTCGGTGTTGGGCTTGAAGGTCAGGCCCAGCATGGCGACCCGCCGTCCGCGCGGTTCGCCCCCAGTTCCGTTTTTGGCACCAGCCTCGGCCATGGCCTCGATCACCTTGCGGCCCATCGCCCGCTTGCGGCTATCGTTCACGCGCACCACCGCTTCGACGAGCCGCACAGGGCTGGCGTAGTCCTCCGCCGTCTTGAGCAGCGCCAGCGTATCCTTGGGAAAGCAGCTGCCGCCGTAGCCGGGCCCCGCGTGGAGGAATTTCGCGCCGATCCGGTTGTCGAGCCCGATCCCGCGCGAAACATCCTGCACATCGGCACCCACTTTCTCGCACAAGTCCGCCATCTCGTTGATGAAGGTGATCTTGGTCGCGAGAAACGCATTGGCGGCGTACTTGATCAGCTCCGAGCTGCGCCGCCCGGTGAACAGCAGCGGTGCCTTGTTGAGAAACAGCGGGCGATAGACCTCGCTCATCACAGCGCGTTCCCACTCGCCTTCCGCGCCCACAACAATCCGGTCAGGCCGCTTGAAGTCGGTGATCGCCGCACCCTCGCGAAGAAATTCGGGGTTGGAGACGACGGCAAACTGCACGTCGGTGCCGCTCTCCCTGATGATCCGCTCCACCTCGTCACCTGTGCCCACCGGCACGGTCGACTTGGTAACGATCACCACTGGTGATGTCAGGTTGTCCGCGATTTCCTGCGCCACTGCATAAACATAGGAGAGATCAGCATGGCCATCTCCCCGGCGCGAGGGTGTGCCCACCGCGATGAAGATCGCCTGCGCGCCATCGATCGAGGCGGTCAGATCGGTCGAAAACGAAAGCCGCCCGGCGCGCACGTTGGCGGAAACCAGTTCAGCGAGGCCCGGCTCGTAAATCGGCATGATCCCGGCATCAAGCCGCTCGATCTTGCTGGCATCCTTGTCGATGCACACCACATCGTGGCCGAAATCGGCAAAGCAGGCACCGGAAACCAGCCCCACATAGCCGGAGCCCACCATTGCGATTTTCATGCGCTCATCCTTGATTCTGCTTAGCAACTATCACGCGCCTGTTAGCAAGTGCAGCATGATGAGCGCAAACGGTATTCCCGCCTGGAGCCAGGGCGGCTATCCAGTTTGAGAAATGACCGGCACCACAATCCCCGAAACCTGGCGCGCAGCGCTTGATCCCGTCATGACAAGCCCCCCGCTGCGCAGGCTGGAGGGGTTCCTCAAGGCTGAGGCGGCGACAGGCAAAAGGATCTACCCGCCGGCCGGCACACGCCTCGCCGCGCTTGCGCTCACGCCTTTGCCCGCGGTCAAAGTCGTCATTCTTGGGCAAGACCCCTATCATGGCCCGGGCCAGGCGCACGGTCTTGCCTTCTCGGTCCCGCACGGGGAGCGGGTACCGCCCAGCCTTGCCAATATCTTCAAGGAGCAGGAAGCCGATCTCGGCCTTCCCCGCCCCGCGCATGGCCACCTCGAAGCATGGGCCCGGCAAGGCGTGCTGCTGCTCAACACCGTGCTCACGGTTGAGGCCGGACAGGCCGGATCGCATCAGGGCAAAGGCTGGGAGGCCTTCACCGACGCCGCGATTTGCGCGGTGGCCGAGCGGCCTGCCCCATGCGTCTATTTCCTCTGGGGCAGCCATGCCCGCGCCAAGGCGCCGCTGATCCGTGCCGTCAGCGGCGGCTCCCACCTGATTCTCGAAGCCCCGCATCCCAGTCCGCTTTCCGCCCACCGCGGTTTTCTCGGCTGCCGCCACTTCAGCCGGGCGAACGCGTTTCTGGAGGAGCAGGGGTGTGGGCCGATAGACTGGCGCCTGCCGGATTAAAGCCAACCGATCCGACGAAACCGAAGCAATAGTCCCCCGCAGATCGCCACGATCACCGCCCACACCGCCGGATAGCCCCAGCGCCAGTGCAGCTCGGGCAGATAGTCGAAGTTCATGCCGTAAATGCCCGCAATCGCCGTTGGCACCGCGAGGATCGCGGCCCAGGCCGCCAGCTGCCGGGTGATCACGCCCTGCCGGTGCTGCTCAAGCAAGCCCGCGGTTTCGACCGCTGCCGCGAGTGTTTCCTTCAGGCTCTGCATCCGCGCCATTGCGCGGCGCACGTGATCGAGCACGTCGCGGAACCAGATCCGCGCGGAGGGATCGATCACCGGCAAGTCCGCCTCGGCGAGGCGCATGGTCAGTTCCTCCATCGGCCCGATGATCCGCTCGAACCGCCGGAGTTCGCGGCGCAAGCGAAAGATGCGGCGGATCGTCGTCGGATCGGGGAACTGGTCAATCGCCGCTTCCTCAATGGAATGCGCCACTTCCTCGAACTGATCGGCGATCGGCAGATAGCCATCGACGATGAAATCAAGCACGGCATGGAGCACATAATCCGCCCCTTCGGCGAGGTGCTCGCTGTCTGCTTCAAGCGCACGGCGCAGATCCGCATGGGCGCGCGCTGATCCCACACGCACTGTCACGATGAACCGCTCGCCCAGAAACATGGCGGTCTGCCCATAGGTGATCGCGTCTTCAGCCCCGCCCATCATCGCGGTGCGCGCCACCACGAAGAGCTGGTGGCCATAGATTTCGACTTTGGGCAGCTGGCGCGGATTTAGCGCATCCTCGACCGCCAGCGGATGCAGCCCGAACTGGCGGGCAACGCAGTCCATTTCCTCCGCCGTTGGATCAGCGAGGCCGATCCAGTCAAAGCAACCCGGTGAGAGGCAATCCTCCATCGGCACCCCGGTCACGGCCACATCGCCGGGATGAGGTCTGCCCTGAGTATAGCGGCGCGCGGCAATGATCGGCATGGCACCCTTTCTGTCGCGCTGCTTGGCAAAGCGCAATCGTTCCGGATTCCCCGCCCTTTGAAACAGAGCCGGAAACCCACTGGCAATCACGTCCCGCGCTGCTATCATGCATGTCAATAACAGCGGAGGACAGCATGGGTTTCGAGGGTACGAAGCGCACCGGGCAGCCGGATATCGATGTGGCGATCATCGGCGCCGGGCTCTCGGGCATCGGCATGGCCGCGCACATGCAGATGCTTTGCCCCGATCGCAGCTACGCCCTGTTCGAGCGGCGCCCCCAGCTCGGCGGGACATGGGACCTGTTCCGCTACCCCGGCGTCCGGTCTGATAGCGACATGCACACGCTGGGCTTCGTGTTCGAGCCATGGAAGCATGAAAAATCCATCGCCGATGGTCCCTCGATCCTCGAATATCTGAACCGCATCGTGGATGAGCGCGATATCCGCTGCCACATCCGCTTCGAAACCAAGGTCGTCTCCGCCGATTGGGACAGCGCCGCCGCCTGCTGGGCGATCACCTCCGAAGCCGCCGACGGCCAGCGCAGCCGTACAACCGCGCGCTTCCTCTATCTCGGTTCGGGCTACTACGATTACGACAAGCCCTATGACGCCCAGATCCCGGGCATTGCGGACTTTGCCGGTAAGGTTCTCCATCCGCAGTTCTGGCCGAAAGACCCCGACCACGCAGGCAAGCGCGTGGTCGTGATCGGCTCGGGCGCGACCGCCGTCACCATCGTCCCCGTCATGGCCGAGACCGCCGCCCACGTCACCATGCTGCAGCGCACGCCCACATGGTATGCCATCCGCCCAGCGCGCGATGCCATCGCCAACACGCTGCGCAAGTTCCTGCCTGCAAAGCTGGCCTACAAGATCACGCGCTTCAAGAACGTGACGATGCAGGACATGGTTTACAAGCGTGCCCGCGCCGAGCCCGAAAAGGCCCGCGAATACCTGACCGGCAAGCTCAAGGAAGCGCTCGGCCCCAAGTACGATGAAGCCGCCTTCACCCCGCCCTACAACCCGTGGGAACAGCGTCTGTGCCTCGTTCCCGATGGCGATCTGTTCAAGGCGATCCAGGCGGGCAAGGCCGATGTCGTCACCGATCATATCGAGCGGATCGACGCCAAGGGCATCCTGCTCAAATCGGGCAAGCGGCTCGATTGCGATGTGATCGTGACCGCCACCGGCCTCACCATGACGATGGCCGGCAACATCGCCGTGAGCATGGACGGCCAGCCGGTCGATTTCAGCAAGACCTTCTATTACAAGGGCTGCATGAATTCGAACGTGCCCAATCTGGCGCGCGTGTTCGGCTATCTCAACGCATCGTGGACACTGCGGGCAGACATCAATTCCGACTATGTCTGCCGCCTGCTCAACCACATGAAGGCCATCGGCGCTGAGAGCGCCACGCCGTTCCTGTCCGCCGATCACGGCCTGACCGAGGACCCGGATCCCGGCCTTTCCTCCGGCTATATCCAGCGCGGCCAGGCGCTCCAGCCGAAGAACGCACCCGAAATGCCGTGGCGGCTCAACCAAGACTATGTGTTCGACCGCAAGTACCTGAAGGAAAACCCGCTCGACGACGGCATCCTGCGCTTCGGCAAGGCTACGGGCGCGGTGGCGGCCAAGTCTGGCGAGATGGTGGAACCGGCCGAATAACGTCGCCTGCACCTCGTCCACTACCCTTCGTCATTCCCGCGAAGGCGGGAATCCAACGTTACATACGCAGCGCCATCCGCTCTGGATTCCCGCATGCGCGGGAATGACGAGGGTTTGGGACTGCTGGAGCCGGGGCAAGTTGACACGGTTGACACGGTCCAGAGGGAAATTTGTCATCCCGGCTCATAATCGCCATGCTGCTGAATTATAATAACAATCTTCCAAGGCCCTGCCCGCCCGCACCCGCGTGGCAGGAAGGTGCGTGTTGGAAACATTCTCCAGGCACACCGCAAACCCTCCCGGCCAGCATGGCACGGAAAGGATCAGGCGGCGGGTGCGGCTTTGCGCAAACCACGGTTCAAAGAGCGACGTGAATGATGCGCGAAGAGGGGGCGTGTAGGAAAGGTGTTTGTGGCGACGCCGACCCGCAAAGCCCCATTGCGCCACTCACCCAATGCGCTATCGCTCTTTCCATGACCCAAACCTCCCGTATCTGGACCGCCGCGCTTGTCGTTGTCGGTGACGAAATCCTGTCTGGCCGCACGCATGACAAGAACATTGCGCAAGTGGCGGCGTGGCTGGGCGTGCAGGGCATTCGCCTGCGCGAAGTGCGCGTGGTGCCGGATGACATGGCCGCGATTGTCGAGGCGGTGAATGCGCTGCGCGCGCGCAACGATTACCTGTTCACCACGGGCGGCATCGGGCCGACGCACGATGACATTACCGTGGACGCAGTGGCCGAGGCGCTGGGCGTACCGGTGGTGATCCATCCCGAGGCTGAGGCGATGCTCACGCGCTATTACGAGACGCGCGGGGGGATCAATCCGGCGCGACTGCGCATGGCGCGGGTGCCGGATGGCGCGGATCTCATTCCCAACCGGGTTTCGGGCGCACCGGGGATCAAGGCGGGCAACGTGTTTCTCATGGCCGGTGTGCCGGGGATTACCGCGCAGATGCTCGATGGCCTGACCGGCACGCTGGAAGGCGGCTTGCCGCTGCTTTCAGCCACGGTGGGCTGCTGGGTGGCGGAGAGCGAAGTGGCGGACCTGCTGCGCGAAACCGAGAAGGCGCATGAAGGTTGCCAGATCGGCAGCTATCCGTTCTTCCGCGAGGGCAAGGTGGGCGCGAACTTCGTGATCCGCTCGACCGAGCAGGCGTTGCTCGATGCCTGTGCGAAAGTGCTGGTGGACGGGCTGGCCGCGGTTGGCCGCGCTTCGGTGCCGGGGGGCATCTGAACCTGCGGCCTGCGCTTGCGGCAGGCCTTGCGCTTGCGCTGGTGGCTTCGCTGGCCGCCTGCGCCCCCACGTTGAGCCGTTTTGAAAGCACGCTTGCGGCGGACGACAGCGCGACGGCGGCGCTGGGCACATGGTGCGCGGCGCGCGGGATCGCGGCGCCGCCCACGATCCATGCACTGGCTGATCGTTCCTCCTATGAAGCCCCTTCCCCCGCCACCCGCGCCGCGCTGGGCATTGGCCCGGAGGAGCCGGTCGCTTTCCGCCATGTGCAACTGCTGTGCGGCACGGCGGTGCTATCTGACGCGCGGAACTGGTACGTTCCTGCCCGGCTCGCGCCCGGCATGCATGCTACGCTGCTGATGACCGGCATACCGTTCGGTATGGTCGTCCGCCCGCTGGGTTTCCACCGCGTGCGGCTGGAGAGCCGCCGGGGCCGTTCGCCGGAATGCCCGGCGGGCACGGTGCTATCGCACAAGGCCGTGTTGCGGCTGGCCGACGGGCGCGGGATCAGCATTGTCGCCGAGTGCTATACCAAGGCTAATTTGCAGCGACCGGGAGGCCATTGATGCGCGTGCTGCTGACTGGTTCCTCCGGCTGGCTGGGGCGGTTTCTTGCCCCGGCGCTGCGGGCTGCGGGGCACACGGTGACGGGGCTCGACGTCGTCCCCGGGCCGGAGACGCATGTTGTCGGCACGATTGCCAGCCGCGCGGTGGTGGACCGGGCCATGGGGCTCGGCATCGACGCGGTGATCCACAGCGCCGCGCTGCACAAGCCCGATATCGCGCGCTATCCGGCGCAGACGTTCATCGATGTAAACGTGACCGGCACGCTCAATTTGCTGGAGGCCGCAAAGGCGGCGGGGCATGACCGCTTCGTGATGACCTCCACCACGTCGCTGATGATCAGCGAGGCGGTCCGCCGCGAGGATGCGCCTGCCGCTGTCTGGCTGGACGAGACGACCGGCCCGCTTGCCCCGCGCAATATCTATGGCGTGACCAAGCTGGCGGCCGAGGGGCTGTGCCGGCTCTATGCGGCGGACCATGGCCTTTCCTGCGCGGTGCTGCGCACCTCACGCTTCTTCCCGGAGGACGATGATACGCTGCGGCGCCCCAGTGGCGAGAACCTGAAGGCGATCGAGCTGCTCCACCGCCGCCTGACCGTGGAGGATGCCGCTGCCGCGCATGTCCTGGCGCTGGAAAAGGCGCCGGGGATCGGCTTCGGTCTCTACCTTGTGAGCGCGCCGCCGCCCTTTATGCGCGGCGATGCGGAGGCGCTGAAGCGTGATGCCGCCGCGCTGATCCGGGAGCGGTTTCCCGATGCGGAGGCGCTGTTTGCGGCGCGCGGCTGGCAACTGCCCACCAGCCTGGGCCGGGTCTATGATCCCGCGCTAGCGGAACGGGAGCTGGGTTTTCGCTGCCGGACCGATTTTGCCGCCGTGCTGCAGGCCTTGCGCGATCAGGCTCCGCTACCCTTCGCGCATGATCCGACCTACACCTCGCCCATCATTGCCGGGCACACGCGGTACAGCCCAGCCAGATGGTAAATCCACTATTGCAACAAAGCGGCGAGACCGAACAAAATTAATCAGTCCTTAGTAAGACATTTCAAAATATTTCGACCTTTATAGGTCATGATTTAAGTATATTTACTTAAAAACTCGAATTAAGTTTTATTCCATTAAAAAAATTTAATTTATCCTTTGTCTACAAATGCACGTTGCCCGGCTATCCGGCGCAGTGTGGGCAATGCTGCACCGCAACTGATGCAGAGGGATTTATGCAAAACATCCATGAAAACGCGGGGCTGGCCCGTCTGGCCATGCGCGTCGCGGTGCCGGCAGGGCTGGGCCTGCTGGCGCTCACACTCGCGCGGCCGGCGCAAGCGGTACCAAGTTTTGCCGATCAGACCGGACAGCCCTGCCAGGCCTGCCATGTCGGCGGCTTTGGCCCACAGCTCACCCCCTTCGGCCGCGAGTTCAAGCTCGGCGGCTATACGATGCGGGCAAAGAGCTGGAACGTGCCGCTCGCCGCCATGGCGATCGCCTCCTACACCCACACGAAGAAGGATCAGGTGCCCGCGCCCGATCATCTGGAGCCCAACAACAACTTTGCGCTCGATCAGGTCAGCCTCTTCGTGGCGGGCGGCGTCGGCAAGCATTTCGGCGGTTTTGTCCAGATCACGCATGATGGGGTCGGCCACCAGAACGCCTGGGACAATGTCGATCTGCGCGCCGTGACGCAGGGCCGCGTGCTCGGCTCCGATGCCGTGTTCGGCCTCTCGCTCAACAACAGCCCGACCACGCAGGACGTGTGGAACACCACCCCGGCATGGAGTTTTCCCTACACCGACACCGCAGTTTCGGGCACGCCCGGCGCCGCGCCCTTGATCAACGGCGGCCTCGCGCAAAACGCGGTGGGCCTCACCGCCTACAGCTGGATCGACCACAAGCTCTATCTCGAAGCGGGGGCCTACACCTCGCCACGTGCGGGCACGTTGCGCTGGCTCGGCGCGGATCCGGTGAGTCCCGGAGACATCCACGGCCTCGCACCATATGCCCGCGTCGCCTATCAGCGCGATTTCGGCGGCGGCACGCTCGAACTCGGGGCTATCGCGCTCAAGGCCGCGCTTAACCCGGGCCGCGATCGCTCCACGCCTTTCACCGATCACTATTCGGACGTGGGGCTCGATGCCTCGTTCCAGAAGCCCGACGACAAGGGCGATACGTTCACCGCGCAAATGCGGTTGACCCACGAATCGTCGAACCTTGCCGCCACTTGCACGCTCGCGCTGCTCCCAGCCGAATGCGCACGCACGCGGCTGACCGAAGTGCGCGGCGACGTGGGTTACAGCTGGCGCGGCAAGCTTGGCACCACGCTCGGCGCGTTTGCCACCACCGGTTCACGCAACGCCGTCGTCTATGGCGGGCCCGCGCTCCGGCCCGACAGCAACGGCCTGATCGCGCAGCTCGACTACACGCCCTGGGGCGACGGCTCCTCGCCGCTCGGGCCCTTGGTCAACGCGCGGCTCGGCGTCCAGTACACCGCTTATGGCCGCTTCGACGGCGCGCGCCGCAACTACGATGGATCGGGCGCCAATGCCTCCGACAACAACGCACTGAGAATTTTCACATGGCTCGCATTCTGATCGCGGCGTCTCTCGCCGCACTTGCGCTTGGCTCCACTCCGGCACTGGCGGGTGACGCTGCCGCCGGCGGCGCGTTCTTCAAGCGCGTGTGTTCCACTTGCCACGGCAACACCACAAATTCGCCGCCAGGCATCGGTCCGCGGCTTTATGGCGTCGTTGGTCGCAAGGCTGGCTCGCTGCCGGGCTATCATTATTCCGCCGCGATGAGCGCGGCGGGCTTTGCCTGGAGCCAGGACAAGCTCACCGCTTACCTCACCAACCCGCAGGGCCTCGTGAAGGGCAACAAGATGCCCTATGCTGGCATCCCCAAGCCTTCCGATCGCGACAACGTGGTCGCCTATCTCGCCACGCTGCGCTGAAGCCCCAAGCTCAGCAAAAAAGGCCGGGAAGGTTTCCCCTCCCGGCCTTTTGTGTTTCAGCCGTGTGGCCAGATCAGCCGCCGTGGACTTCCGCGACGTCGACCTTGAGGCCCGGACCCATCGACGAGGACAGGCCGACGCGGCGCAGGTACTTGCCCTTGGCGCCAGCGGGCTTCGCCTTCACGATCGCATCGACGAAGGCATCGAAGTTGGCGCGCAGCTGCTCGTTCGAGAAGCTCATCTTGCCGATGCCGCCGTGGATGATGCCCGCCTTTTCGACGCGGAACTCGATCTGGCCAGCCTTGGCAGCCTTGACCGCATCAGCGACGTTCGGCGTGACGGTGCCGAGCTTCGGGTTCGGCATCAGGCCCTTGGGGCCCAGAACCTTGCCGAGGCGGCCGACGATGCCCATCATGTCGGGCGTCGCGATCACGCGGCCGTAATCGAGGTTGCCGTTCTGCATGTCCTCGAGCAGGTCTTCGGCGCCGACCTTGTCAGCCCCGGCGGCGAGAGCCGCTTCGGCCTTGTCGCCGCGTGCGAACACGGCAACCTTGACGTCCTTGCCGGTGCCCGAAGGCAGCGTGACCATGCCGCGGACCATCTGGTCGGCGTGGCGCGGATCAACACCGAGGTTCAGCGCGACTTCGATCGATTCGTCGAACTTGGTGCGCTTGAGGTCCTTCAGAAGCTGGATCGCTTCATCAATCTTGTAGAGCTTCTGGTTGTCACCCAGCTTTTCGGCGAGCGACTTCTGGTTCTTGGTAATTGCCATCGGATCAGCCCTCCACAACCTGAAGGCCCATGGCGCGAGCCGAGCCTTCAATGATCTTGACCGCAGCGTCGATGTCGTTGGCGTTAAGGTCAACCATCTTGGTCTGCGCCACTTCAGCGAGCTGCGCACGGGTGATCGTGCCGGCCGAGATCTTGCCCGGCTCCTTCGAACCCGACTTCAGGCCCAGCACCTTCTTGATGAGGAAGGTGGCCGGCGGAGTCTTGGTCACGAAGGTGAACGACTTGTCCGAATAGACCGTGATGATCGTGGGCAGCGGGGTGCCCTTCTCGACCTCTTGAGTCGCGGCGTTGAATTCCTTGCAGAAACCCATGATGTTGACACCGCGCTGACCGAGCGCAGGCCCGATCGGCGGCGAGGGCTTCGCTTCACCAGCTGCAACCTGCAGCTTGATGTATCCATCAATTTTCTTGGCCACGGAGGCCTCCTTTCGTCCTGTTGGGGCCAGCTGGCCCCGCAGAGTGAGCGGTCAGACAGGTGCAAGCTGCACCCTCCCGCGCGGAATCAGGCAAGAGCAAGCCCTTGCCGGAAGTCGGCGCGCATAGCGGGCATGCGCGGGTTTGGCAATGGCCCTGAGCCCTGCCCGGTCCTGCCCGGTCCTGCGAAGAGCCGACCAAATCGGTCTGACCTGCCGTTGCGCTTTGGCCGGGTTCGGTTATCGCTTGGTGTTCAATCTGATATTTCGGGGCCTCACTTGCGAAACAAGCTTATCGGCGCAGTCTGTCTGTCCGCGCTGTCCACCTGCCCGGTGCAGGCCGCCGACAAGGTCCTCGTCGCTTCCGTTCCCGCCTGGGTCACGCCGGCCCCGCCCGTGCTCAAGGCCGATGGTGCGGTGCGCTTCGACGAGCAGGTGCAAGTCGATGGCGACACCACCACCGTCTATATCGACACCCAGCGCCAGGCCTCCAGCCCCGAGGCGCTGCTGCAGATGGGCACGCTGACGCTCGGCTGGCAGCCCGATCACGGCGATCTCTCGCTGCACAAGCTTGAGATTCTGCGCGGCGATCAGGTGATCGATGTGCTGGGCAAGGGCGAGGGCATCAGCGTGATCCGCCGCGAGGCCGGGCTGGAACGGCTGATGGTCGATGGCCAGCTCACTGCGGTCAAGCATATCGAAGGGCTGCGCGTGGGCGATGTGCTGCGCATGGTCTTCAGCATTTCCGAGCGCGACAGCGCGCTGGCTGGCCATGTGCAGGACGGGCTGGTGCTGCTGCCCGCTCCGCTCAAGGTAGGCTTCGGCCGCGCGCGGCTGGTATGGAAGACGGCAAACCCGTTGACCGTGAAATCGCTGGCCCCCGGCGTTGTCCCGGTGCCGAGGCCGATCGATGGCACATGGACCGAAATCGTGGTGCCGCTGCCCGTGCCCAAGCTGCCCGAAGTGCCCAAGAACGCGCCATCGCGCTTCACACCGCTGCCGCTGCTCCAGTACTCCAGCTTTCCCGATTGGGCCGCCGTCGCCAAGGTGATGGCGCCGCTTTATGCGGTGAAGGACGCCATCGCGCCGGGCACCGATCTGGCCACGCGGGTCGATGCCATCGCCGCGCGCTCGCCCGATCCGCTGCGCCGCATGGCCGATGCGCTGCGGCTGGTGCAGGACGAGGTGCGCTATGAACTGATCGCGATGGGCAATGGCAACTATGTGCCGCAGGCTCCGGCCGACACCTGGGCCAAGCGCTATGGCGACTGCAAGGCCAAGACCATGCTGCTCCTCGCCGTGCTCGATCGGCTGGGGATCAAGGCCGAACCGGTGATGGCCAGCAGCAAGCGCGGCGATGCGGTGCCCGACATGGTGCCTGCCGCGCTCGCGTTCGATCACGTGTTCGTGCACGCGAAAGTGGGAGAGGAGGACTTCTGGCTCGACGGCACGATGCTGGGTTCGCGCCTCGCCGATCTCCGCGACGTGCCGCGCTATGGCCATGTCCTGCCGATGGGCGGCACGATCGAGGGCAGCAAGCCGGTGCTGCTCGATCTGCCCGACCGCGCGCATACCCGCCCTGATATCGAAGCCGATGTCGCCTATGACATGACCGCAGGGCCGCACCTTGCCACGCCCTACCACATGACCCTGCGCTACAACGGGACGTATGGCGCGGCCTACAAGGTCGATCCGGGCCCGAACTACGACGAGAAGCTAACCGCCTTTGCGGAGAAGGCCGCGACCAGCTGGATCGGCGATACCTTTGTTGGCCAGCCGCGTTCGGTGTGGGATGCGCAAGCAGCAGTGTGGACGCTGGAGTTCGACGGGATCGCCTATCCCAACTGGAAGTACCGCGATGGGCACTATGCCGTTGCCGTGCCGCCCAGCCTGCGGGTCAATTACGATGCCCCGCGCGACCGGGCGGCCTGGCGGGCGATCCCTGCGCTGATCAGCGAACCCTGGCACGCGCGGCTCCACACCGTGTGGCGCCTGCCCGATGAGGGCAAGGGCGTGACGCTAAGCGGCGGCGATCCGGGGAGCCTCGAATTCCCGGCCGCCAGTTGGCAGCGCCGCATCGCGCTGGCAGGCGGCGAGCTTTCGGAAGACATCACATCGCGCGAGAGCGGGGCGGAAATTGCGCCGGACAAGGCGAGCAGCACCGCCAAGGCGATCACCGACGCAATGGAGCGCACCGCGCGCCTCTCGCTCGATCCCGCCTATCCCAAGTGGTGGGACGATGTCGCGCGGCGCAAGGGCAGCCCCGCCATCGCCAAAGTGCGCGCAATCTTTGACGCGCGCATTGCCGACAAGCCCGACGACGCCACCCGCCTGACCGACCGCGCATGGTTCGAACGGAGCCTGTTCAACTGGGCCGCCGCCGAAGCAGACTACACCCGCGCCATCGCGCTGGATGCTTCGGCAGATCGCTATCTCAAGCGATCAGAACTGCGCAGCAAGCTGGGCAACCGCGCCGGTTCGCTGGCCGATGCGCAGGCCGCCTACGATCTCGAACAAGGCAATGCCGAGGCGCGCAGCAGCCTGGCCTATGAACTGATTGAGGCGGGGAAGGCCGACGAGGGGCTGGACCTGCTTTCGACCAGCATGGACATCACCACCGACGACGGGCTTTCCAACTACCTCGAGAAAGTCGACCGGCTGGAACAGGCCGACCGCCACGACGAGGCGCTGGCGATGTTGGATGAGGCGCTGGAGAAGCGCAGTTCCTCTGCGCGGCTGCGCAATGCGCGGTGCTGGTATCTCGCGCTCAGGAACACCGCGCTCGATACCGCGCTGGCCGATTGCAACAAGGCGATCGAGCTCGACTCCGATCCGGCGACCTACATGGACAGCCGCGCGCTGGTGCATTTCCGCGCGGGCCGGCTGAAGGAAGCAATGGCGGACTATGAGGCGGCGCTGGCTGCCGATCCGGAACAGTCTGCCTCGCTCTATATGGCCTCAATCGTGGCGCAGCAGATGGGCGACAAGGCCAAGGCGGCAGCGCTTTCCAAGGCGGCGAAGACGCTGTTCCCCAATGTCGGGCACTTCTACGCGCACTTTGGGATCAAGCCTTGAGGGTGGGTCTTTGGGTGGGTGGCCGACGGGGTGCGGTAATTGGGGATTTAGTAAAGTGTCACCGTAATCCGTAACCCCCATCCACCGTAATCCCATCATCCGCCTAGTTGGCGCACAGACTGACTTCATCGCCATATCTGACTTCAGCTTCGGAAAGCGTTCCAAACGTCCAAACTTCAGGCGAGCGACGGGTTTGGACCACATAGCCACAATCAACGATAGCGCCGCCGTTGCGGAGGCTTACCTCGGTCAACGTAACGCCATGCGAGGCTTTTAAGATTTTCTTTTCTGAAGCCATGATGGAACCCCTTGTTTAATCCTGCATCCGCTTGTCAGGCACGTCATATTTGGCCCGCTTTCGCCAATGGCGTTCGGACCGGGACCAAACATAATCGCTTGTCGGGGCCAATTTGTTGAACGCCTTCAAAACCTTCGGATCAATTGCCGGGTTTCCGTTGTTGTTCATGTAAACAAGCGACTTATCGCGCTTGAGAAGTTCCCCAGCAACGGCTTCTTGGTCAAGCCAACCGACGCGCTGCAACTCGCCAAACATCCATTCGGCAGCTTCGGCGGGGGTCATTAATCGGCTTCGGCAACTTTAAGCGAAGCTTCGGTAAAACTGCGATGGTTGTTCTTTGCCCCGGCAAACCAGGAACAGCTATAGGTTCCCTTCCACTGGCCAGTATAATCACGGTCCGCTTCTTCAACGGTCATCACGGGTGAGCCAGACTTAAGCTGAACCAAATCCCCCGCCTTGAACTTAAGTTTATCAGTCACAGAAAACCCCTATTGGATTGGTTTTGCCAACATGGTGAACGCCAAGAAAATTTCAAGTAGCGTAGCAGGCAAACACCATACCCCGACCAAGCACGTTGCTTGCGCGAGCGTTGAAGTCGCGTTCCGGTTCATGAGCGCGATAATCCGGTGCGGGCACGGCTTGTATCCCGCGCGGAGGACTGGCCGTGGTCGAGCACGCGGGCGCTGCTCACGGGACGGGACGATCACGTCGTGACCGTGGCGCCCGCGCTGGAGCGGGTGGCGGACTTTGCGGCGTTCCTGGGCGAACCCTTTGACGAGGCGCTGACCTATGCCGCGCTGCGCAATGCCGAAAGCGTGGGGCGGCCGGTGGGCTCGCCCGAGTGGCTGGCGGATATGGAGGCGCGGCTCGGCCGCCCGCTCGCGCCGCAGAGGCGCGGGCCGAAGCCGGGGCGCGGAGAACGCGGGCGAGCAGCCCCCGCCCTTACTTGACGAGTTCGACTTCCTCGAACGCCAGTTCCACCGGTGTGGCGCGGCCGAAGATCGAGACGGCGACCTTGACGCGCTGCTTCTCGAAATCGAGCTCTTCCACGGTACCATTGAACGAGGCGAACGGGCCGGCGTTGACCTTGACCGAATCGCCGATCTCGTAATCGACCAGCACCTGCTTGCGCGGTTCGGCGGCGGCGGCATCGCGCGCGCCGAAATAGCGCGCGGCTTCCTTGTCCGAAATCGGCTGCGGCTTGTTGTTGTTGCCGAGGAAGCCGGTCACCTTGGGCGTGTTCTTCACAAGGTGGTAGATGTCATCGTTCATCGCCAGCTTGGCCAGCACGTAGCCGGGCATGAACTTGCGCTCGACCTGCACCTTCTTGCCGCGCTTCACCTCGGTGATGGTTTCCGTTGGCACTTCGACCGATTCGACCAGCTGCGAGAGCCCGATGCGCTCGGCTTCGGAAAGGATCGCTTCCTTCACCTTGTTCTCGAAGCCGGAATAAGCGTGAATGATGTACCAACGGGCCATTGGGGCAGTCCTTGAGAGAAATGGGGTGCAGGTGATCAGGCGCGAGCCGTCAGGTGCCAAACGTCAGGCAAGGGACAGCAGCGAGCGCACGATCAGGCTGAAGATGGAATCGATGCCGAGGAAGAACACCGCGAGGATCAGCATCATGATGCCAACGAAGATCGCGGTCGAGGTTGTCTCCGCGCGGGTCGGCCAGATCACCTTGCGCGCTTCCGCACGCACCTGGTTGATGAATTCGTTGGGGCTCAGCTTTGCCATCACGCGTTCCTGCTCTCGCTTGCGCCGCCCCGCCCGATGAGGAGGAGCGCATTCACGGCTTCCGGCTAGGCTTCATCGCCGCCCCGGACAAGTCCGGGAGGGGCAGGTGAAGTTTCCGATGTCGGAAGGACTTCGCATTTAGGCGTAAGCCCCGCCCTTGGCAAGTGGGCGGGGAAGTGAGCCAGTGCCGCTGTCCATATCAGCGCAGCAAACTACAAAGTCGCAGTGTCGATCACGAAGCGGTAGCGCACATCGCCCTTGAGCATGCGCGCATAGGCCGCCTCGATTTCTTCCATGCGAATCAGTTCGATATCGGAAACCACGCCGTGCTCGGCGCAGAAATCGAGCATTTCCTGCGTTTCCGCGATTCCGCCGATCAGCGAACCTGCCAGCGCGCGGCGACGGATGAGGAGATTGAACACGCCGATGGCAGGGTGCGGTTTTTCAGGCGCACCGACCATGACCATCGTGCCATCGCGGCGCAGCAGGCCAAGGAACGGATCCAGATCGTGGCTGTGCGAGACCGTGTTGATGATGAGATCGAGGCTGCCCATGGCCGCTTTCATTGCGGCCTTGTCGGTCGAGACGACGACTTCATGCGCGCCGAGATCGAGAATCGCCTGCGTCTTTCCGGGGCTGGTGGTGAAGCCGGTGACATGCGCGCCCAGTGCGCGGGCCAGCTTGATCCCCATGTGGCCCAGCCCGCCGATGCCGACAATGCCGACCCGCTTGCCCGGCCCCGCCTTCCAGTGCCGCAGTGGCGACCAGGTGGTGATCCCGGCGCAAAGCAGCGGGGCCACCGCGGCGAGTTGCTCCGCGGGGTGGCGGATCGCCAGCACATAGGCCTGATCCACCACGATGGTTTGCGAATAGCCGCCCAGCGTGTGGCCCGGCGCGTCGGGCGTCGGCGCATTGTAGGTGCCGATCAGCCCGCCTTCGCAGAATTGCTCAAGGCCCTCCCCGCAAGCGGAGCACGTGCGGCAGCTATCGACGATGCAGCCCACGCCCACGGTATCGCCGGCTGCGAATCGGGTAACGGCGCTGCCGGTGGCGCTCACCGTGCCGACAATCTCGTGCCCGGGAACGCAGGGGTAGAGCGTGCCGCCCCATTCGCTGCGCACGGTGTGGAGATCGGAATGACACACGCCGCAAAAGGCGATCTCGATCACCACATCGTCCGGCCTTGGCGCGCGGCGTTCGATGGCATAAGGCCCGAGCGGCTGGTCGGCGGCTTGGGCGGCGTAGGCCTTGACGGTCATGGCGGAGAGCTTTCGGCAGGAGGAAGCGCGCGGTAAGGCGTACCTTGCAGCCGGCGGGGCCGGGCACAAACTCTCGAAAATGGGAAAGCTGCCCCAATAGGGGAGTGGCCCAGCGATGATAAGTGGAGAAGGCCCCGCTAGCGGGACGTGGCAGGAGTGGAGGGATTCGAACCCCCGGCCCTCGGTTTTGGAGACCGATGCTCTACCAGCTGAGCTACACTCCTGTGCCGGTGAAGCGCCCTTAGTGGGTTGACGCGGCCAGCGCAACCAAGGGAAAGAACATTCTGCCAAAGATGTCCCGACACGATACCCCCATCATCCCGCCGGACCTTCTGCTCCAGGCCTATCGCGCGGGCATATTCCCGATGTCGGACAGCCGCGACGATCCGGAAGTCTATTGGGTCGAGCCGAAGATGCGCGCGATCCTGCCGCTGGACGGGTTCCACCTCTCGCACAGCCTGGCGCGGACGCTGCGCCGGGGGCGCCTGCGCGTGACCTGCAACGAGGCGTTCGATGCGGTGATCGATGCCTGCGCGGCCCCGCGGATCGACGCGGAAGACAGCTGGATCAGCCACCGGATCGCCGAAAGCTACCGCGAGCTGCATCGGCAGGGCCATGCCCATTCGATCGAGACCTGGCAGGATGGCCCCGGCGGAACCGAAGTGCTTGTCGGCGGGCTTTACGGCGTGGGCTTTGGCCGGGTATTTTGCGGGGAGAGCATGTTCAGCCGCGCCAGCGATGCATCCAAGGTCGCGTTGGCCTGGCTGGTCGCGGCGCTGCGGCGATCGGGAGCGCAGCTGCTCGATTGCCAGTTCACCACGCCGCACCTCGCCTCATTGGGTGCAGTGGAAATCCCGCAGGCGCGCTATCTTGATCTGCTGCAGGCCGCATTGGCCCCGCATTCAGACCCTCACGCGCCTTCTCACTCAGGCGGCGAATCGGCTGCGGGGGCAGCGGGCCCCGGCGCAGGCGCTGCGGCGGGCGGGGTGCCGGCCGGCTTTGCCGCGCTGCTGGTGGATGCGGCGGCGGCGGGGCTGTCCTCCTCGCCGGGGAACTTCATCGCGCAGTCCTTGATCCACACGTCATAGACCGGGTGCTCGACCACGTTGATCGCGGGGGCATTGCGGAACAGCCAGCCCGAGAACACCTTGTGCCACGCGAGCTTGTCCTTGGTGGTGGCCCGCTCCTCCACGAAGAGCTGGACGAAGGCGCCGGTCTCTGGCGGATCTTCCCACGGCGCGGTGCGCTCGCACGTGGCGAGCTTGACGATGGCGTTGCCGATGCGGCGCGCCTCACCGCTTCTAAGCTGGATGATCTGGGTGATGTTGTTGCGCTTGTTGAGGAAGCCGAGCGTTGCCACCCGGTCCTTGACCGGCGTGCCGAACTCGCTTTCCACCACGCCGCCCGAAGGGCCGGCAGAGACGCCTGCGGCCTGCGTCGCCTCGCTCGGCGGCGGGGCTTCGGCGTTCTTGTTGCCGCCGCATGCGCACAGCGCCAGGAGCGGCGGTGCCAGCATCAGCGGTGCGAAGCGGCGCATCAGCCCTCGGGCGACCAGGCTTCGTAGTCACCCGTGGCAGCCGCCCGCTTGCCGCCGCGCTCCAGCGCGCCTTGGGGGCGATAGGCTGCGGACGTACCCGTCGCGTTCGGGGTGAACTCCACCTCCCAGATGCGCGCGGGCGGCAGGTTGCTTTCAGGGACGCCATCGAAGTTGCCGTGGAGCCAGCCGTGCCATTCGGCGGGCACGCGGCTGGCATCGTTCGAACCGTTGTAGATCACCCAGCGCCGCTCACGCCCGGCAAAGGGATGACCCTTGGGATAGGGCCGCCGCGACCGGAAATAGGTGTTGCCCTGCGCATCATGGCCGACTTTCTGGCCATTGCGGGCGCTATCGAGCATGGTGCCGAAGGTGGCTCCGTCCCACCAGGTGAAGATCTTGCCAAGAAAGCTCATGGGAAGCGCGCTTAGCCGCTCGCAGGCGGTTTCGGCAAGCAGGGATTGGCTACCAATTCACCGTATCGCCCGGCTTCAGGCCGATCTGCGCCGCGCGCCCGCCAATCAGTTCCAGCACGCCGGCCGCAGCGCCGTCCGAAGGGAGCGGCGAGAGATCATAGGGCACCGCATTGGCGGCCACGTTGAGCACCTTGTGATCCGCACCGATAAAAATGATATCGAGCGGGATCACCGTGTTCTTCATCCAGAAGGCAGCGGGGCGCGGCGGGTTCATCGGGAAGATCATCCCTTCATCGGCGCCCATCACCTGGCGGAACATGAGGCCGCGCTCCTGCTCGCCCGGCGTCGCAGCGACCTCGACCTTGAAGGCATAGGCCCCGCTGGCGGTGGTGACTGTGAGCGGCACCACGGTGAGCCCCGAAACCGGGTGAACGGCGAGCTGCGCAGCCGAGGCGGTTGCAGCGGCGCCGGCTGCGCTGGTGGAGCCTGCGGCGAGCGGAGAGCAGCCGACCGCGGCAATCAGCAGGGCAAGGCTGGCGGCTCTATTCCACAGCGTCTTCGGCATGTTCATCAGCCCATTCTTCCAATTGGTGCAGATCCGTCGCATCCATCACCCGGCGCACATGGTCAAGCCCGTGCCCGGCACGAAGGTATGCCGCCATCTGTTTGCGGCGCAGCGCAGGATCATGGCAGGGCGCGGCTGAATAGGGCCAGAACCGCTTGCGCCGTGCGAAAGCGAGCACGGCGTGGCGCCGCTCCGTCTCGTTGCCGCGCGCCGCCGCGCGCAAGGGGGCGGCAATCCCGGCATGGTCCAGCGCGCTTTCGATCCGCCTTGCGCCATAGCCGCGCCGCCTGAGGCCATCGCCCTTTGCCGCGGCATAGGCGGCATCATCGACATAGCCGCGCGCTGCCATCCGTTCGACCAGCGCGGAGACATCGGGCGCGGCATCGCCATCCCAGCCGCGTTCGCGCAGCTTGCGCTTCAGATAGTCTGCCAGCTTTCCGGAACTCGCGGCAAACCGCGCGACATAGGACAGCGCCAGCGCATCAAGCGCCGCGCCATCAAGCGGCGGAGGCGGGGCCTTTTGCCGTGCCCCGCCGGATCGGCCCGGCGCACGTCCGGAACTGGTAAACGACATGCCACATTCGTGCCACAGTCCCGCGTAAATGGGAACATCTCGCAGTTTTCTGCGGGGGCATGACAGCCCGTTTGGGCCCCTATCGCATTCAACCCAGAACCATAAACGGGGTAACGCATGACTGTCCTGGACGCCGCCGCCCGCTCGGCCGCTCTGGTCCCCACGCCCAACGATGATGGGCGTCCCCGGCGTTTCGCCGATTTCACCACGTTCTGCGAGGCGCTGGATTTCGCCGCCGAGGGACCGTGCGGCCTGAATTTTCACGATGCGCGCGGCACACTCTCACGCGTCTATCCTTATGCCGAGCTGCGCACCGATGCGCTGATCGCCGCGCGCCGGCTGATCGCGATGGGCGTGAAGGCTGGCGACCGCATTGCCCTGATCGCCGAAACCGGCGCCGATTTCGCCGCGCTTTTCTGCGGCGCGATGTATGCCGGCGCGTGGCCGGTGCCGCTGCCGCTGCCCACCAGCTTCGGCGGCAAGGAAAACTATATCGATCAGCTGGCGGTGCAGATCACCAGCTCCGATCCGACGATGCTGCTCTATCCGGACGAGATCGCCGCGATCTGCGCGGCGGCTGCCGAACGCTGCGGCTGCAAGGGCCTGACTTGGCTGGAATTCGCCGCAGCCGCAGAGCCGGCCGATGTGGCGCTGCCGACGCCCGATCCGGATGCGATTTCCTACCTCCAGTACTCGAGCGGCTCGACCCGGTTCCCGCACGGTGTCGCGGTCACCCACCGCGCGCTGATGGCGAACCTTTCCGGCCATTCGCACGGCATGGAATTCCAGCCGGGCGACCGGGCGATCAGCTGGCTGCCGTGGTATCACGACATGGGCCTCGTCGGCTGCTTCCTTTCGCTCATCGCCAACCAGGTTTCTGCCGATTACCTCAAGACCGAAGATTTCGCCCGCCGCCCGCTGGCGTGGCTCGATCTCATCAGCCGCAACAAGGGCACCTCGATGTCCTATTCGCCGACCTTCGGGTACGACATCTGCGCGCGCCGCATCTCCAGCCAGAGCAACGTGACCGAACGCTTTGACCTTTCCCGCTGGCGGATTGCGGGCAACGGCGCGGACATGATCCGGCCCGACGTGATGCAGAGCTTCGTCAACGCCTTTGCCGATGCCGGCTTCAAGGCGAGCGCCTTTCTGCCCAGCTACGGCTTGGCCGAAGCGACGCTGGCGGTCACCGTCATGCCGCCGGGCGAGGGCATCCGGGTCGAGCTGGTCGAGGAAGAGCGCCTTTCGGGCGCCCCGCGCGATCTCTCACGCCCGGCGCGCTACCGCGCCATTGTCAATTGCGGCGTGCCGGTGCGCGGGATGGAAGTGGCCGTGCGCGGTGAGCAGGGCGAGAGCCTCGCGCACCACCATATCGGCAAAGTATGGTGCCGCGGCTCCTCGGTCATGCACTCCTATTTCCGTGATCCGGAAGCGACCGAGGCCTGCATGGTCGGTGGCTGGCTCGATACCGGCGACATGGGCTACCTCAACGAAGAGGGCTACCTGTTCATCGTCGGCCGGGCGAAGGACATGATCATCATCAACGGCAAGAACCACTGGCCTCAGGATATCGAATGGGCCGTGGAGCAACTGCCTGGCTTCCACCAGGGCGATATCGCTGCCTTTTCGGTGGAGACCGAAAGCGGCGAGGAAACTCCGGCGGTGCTGGTCCATTGCCGCGTTTCAGACCCTGAAGAGCGCGTGAAGCTGCGCGATGCGATCCGCGACAAGGTGCGCGCGATCACCGGCATGAACTGCGTGGTAGAGCTCGTGCCGCCGCGCACCCTGCCGCGCACCAGCTCTGGCAAGCTGAGCCGCGCCAAGGCGAAGAAGCAGTACCTTTCGGGCGAGATCGAGCCGTATAGCCTGGCGGCGTGAGCGTCCCTGCGCCCTCGTCACCAGACCGCCTGATCTTCATCTACAACGCCGACGGCGGTCTGGTGCAGATGGCGCTCGATTCGCTGCACAAGACCCTGTCGCCTTCGACATATCCCTGCAGCTTATGCGCCATCACCTATGGGTCGCTGCGGATGGACCCCAAGTGGCGCAAGTGGCTGCGGGCGCTGCCCATGCATGCCGTGTTTCAGCACAAGGACGATACGCCGCACAAACATGTGGCGCTGCCAGCGGTGCTGCGCGAACGCGGCGGGGAGATCGAGGTTCTGATCGATGCGCCAACCCTCGACAGCCTCGGCTCACTCGATGCGCTCATCACCATGATGGAAGTGCGCTTGGCGTCGTCGAGGGCTATTTCAGCCTAGCCGCTACAGCGCTCCCCCAGCCAAGGGGAAGCACTATCCCAGCAGGCGTTCGCCCTTCTCGCGGATGGCGCTCTCGATCATGCCGCGCGCAAAGCCCACGCCGGGCGGAATTGTGACATCAAAATCGAGCGCGGTCTCGTTGATCGCGGCGGTGCAGGGGATGGAATAACCCATGGCGTTGACCGTGATGGCAAGCGTGTCATCGCCGGTCCATTCGGTTTCGAGCGAGGCGAGGCTGCCGAGCAGCCCCTTCGCCTTGTCCTCGGCATCGCCCAGCCGCGCGTGCATCCGGCGGCGGACTTCATCCTTGCCCAGCGTGTGCGGGATCGAGACGCGCATCAGGGATTGGCCTTTGGCGCGGCGAGCTGCGGCGGCACCTGCTCAAGACCATCGCCGTATTTGTAATCGAGAAACCGCCCGCGCACCGCGAGGGCATCGAGATCGCCGGCCGCGAGCTGGCGCGTCACCGCATCGATTTCCTGGCTGATCTTGCCGAGGCCATCAGTGAGCTGCTGATCGGCATTGCGCCCGTCGCGCTGTTCACGCCTGAGGTTTGCGGGAATGCGGCGATAGCTTTCGACCATGCCGGGCAAGTGTTCACCCACCAGCTTGCGCACTTCGGCAACGGCAGGCTCTGCCGGATCGACGCCTTCGAGCTGCAGGCCGAGGCCATCGAGCTGCACACCGATCTGATCGATCAGGTTCACCGCGGGCGCGGGAAGCGCGGGCCGCTGCGCTTCGAGCCACAGTTCGGTGCGGGCGACCATCGAGCGGGTGTCGCCCCGGTTCAGCGCGGCAAGATCAGGCACCTTGAGCCGGGGGAACGCGGCAAACGCGCCCATGGCCGCAATCACGGCGAGGAACGTGACGACAATGCCGGTAAAGCCGATCCCGTCGATCACCAGCCCGGTCACCAGCGCGGCAAACAGAATCGCCATCGCCGCAAACGCCATGCGCGCGGCTTTGCGCAGCATGTGCAGGCGCTTCAATTCCGCCGAGCGCCGCCCGATCGAACGCACGCCAACACGGCGCCCGCCCGCCTGCTGGCGCTGCAGGCTGGAGCGTGCTTCGGCAAGGATTCGGCTGCTCTCGCTCGCGGTCTCTGCCATCTGAGGGTCAGCCCTCAAGGCTCAGGAGCGGGGAGGTGGCGTCTCCTGCAAGCTTGGCCCCGGAAGCACTTGCTGCCTGGCCCTCGGCCCGCGCGATATAGCCCTTCGACTTCTCGACCTCGCCCGAGAGCGTATCGACCGTCTGCTTCATCGCATCGAGCGCTTTCAGCTTGAAGGTGTCGATGGTGTCCATCGTCTCATAGATGTTCTGGAAGGCGCGCTGCAGCGTTTCCAGCGGGATCGTGCTGGAGGCCGCCATCTCGTGGATCTTGCCGGTCTGTTCGCGCAGCAGCTTGCCGGTCGAATCGATGATGTTCGCGGTCGTGGTGTTGAGCGCGGTGATCTGCGAGAGCACGAGGCGCTGGTTGGTCATCGCCTGCGCGACAGTGACAGCGGTGCGCAGCGCGGCGACCGTGGTGGTGCCGGCGCGGTCCACACCCTTCACCAGTTCGACGTTGTTCTTCTTGACCAGATCGAGCGCGAGATAGCCCTGCACCGTGACGGCCATCTGCGTCAGCAGGTCCTGCGTGCGCTGGCGGGTGTAGAACAGCGCGGTCTCGCGGATCGCCTTGGACTTGGCGGGATCGGTGTGATCAAGATCGGCGGCGGCATCTTCCAGCTTCTGATCGAGCACCTTGGAGATGTGGGTCATCTGCTCCAGGTTGCCCATCGCTTCCCAGAGCTTGCCGCGCTCCACATCGATCGCGGCGTTGTCCATCAGAAGCTCGTCCTTGCCCGAGGCGAGGCGGTCGAGGATCGCCTTGATGTGGCCTTGCGAGGACTGGTAGCTATCGAAATAGGTCTTCAGCTTGTTGCCGAAGGGAATGATGCCGAGGATCTTGCGCGGGCCGGAAAGCTTGCCCTGCCGGCCGGGATCGAGCTCTTCCACCGTGCGGCGCAGCGCGGCGAGATCGGCACCGACGCCGCCGTCCTTGTCCATCGCGCGCACCGGCCGATCCAGAAACCGGTTCGACATGCCAGAGGCCGCCACGATTTCCTTGCGGCCCATGTTGGAAAGCTGATCGACGCGCTTGCCGAATTCCGGGCTCGCCGCATCCTGCGCGACCAGATCCGCCACAAAAGCCTCGGCCCGCGCCTCGAGCTTGGACTTGGTATCATCGGCCACCGGCACGAGGCCGGCCGCCTGCGTGGGCGCGACCACCGGCACCGGATCGGGCGGAGTGAGGGTAATAGGGGATTGCAGATCGGTCGAATTGCTGGCCATGGCGTCGCGTCTCACTCCCGCCCCTTGCACCTGCCGGAGCGCATGTGTGGGCAATGTGGCGTGCCCACCGCCGCTTCGCAAGCTGTATTGGCAAGATAATACAGCAATGGCCATTGGACCTGCCCTTCGGACCTGCTCGACAGCGGAGCGCCAAGCGCCCAATCCGGGCAGATGAACACGACCTCCCCTGCCCTGCGCTGCGCGGTGTTTGGTGCCTCCGGCGGCCTTGGCGGCGCGCTGGCCGCAGCGCTCGCCGACCGGGCCGATGTAGCCGAAGTCCACGCTGGATCACGCCGCGGCGAAGCGCCGCGCGGGCACAAGCTCACCCCGTTTGCCTTCGACTTCGCCGACGAGGCCAGCATCGCTGCCGCCTGCGCCGCCATCGGCGGGCCGCTCGACATGGTGCTGATCGCCACCGGCCGCCTCACCCGCGCCGATGGCACCGGCCCCGAAAAATCATACCGCGCACTGAGCGCCGAAGGCATGGCCGAGCTTTTCGCGGTGAACACCATCGGCCCGGCGCTGATCGCCAAGCACGCGCTGCCGCTGCTGCGCCGGGATGGCCGCGCGGTGTTTGCCGCGCTGTCCGCGCGCGTAGGTTCGATTTCGGATAACCGGCTGGGCGGCTGGCACGCCTACCGCGCCAGCAAGGCCGCGCTAAACATGCTGGTGAAGACCCTCGCACTCGAACTGGCGCGGACGCACCCGCAAGCGCTGGCCGTTACGCTGCATCCCGGCACGGTGGACACCGCCCTTTCCGCACCGTTCCAGCGCGGGGTGGCGGCGGAGAAACTGTTCACGCCGGAGCGCTCGGCTGGGGCGCTGCTTTCGATGCTGGATGGGCTGACCCCGGCGCAGAGTGGGGGGCTGTTTGCGTGGGATCGGGCGCAAGTGCCTTTCTAAGGCTACCCTCGTCATTCCCGCGAAGGCGGGAATCCAGGACCTCAAGCGCAGCGCCAGCCGCTCTGGATTCCCGCCTTCGCGGGAATGACGAGGGTGGGTGAGCGAGGACGAAGCCCGGCGGCGGACATTCCGCTCAATACTGCCGGATCACCTCGAGAAAACGGTCGCCGTAAGCTTCCAGCTTGCGTGCGCCGACGCCGCCGATGGCGCCGAGATCCAGCTGCGCCGTGGGCCGGCGCGCCGCCATTTCGCGCAGCACCGAATCGTGGAAGATCACATAAGGCGGCACCCCGGCTTCTTCCGCCAGTTCGCGGCGCAGCGCGCGCAGCGCCTCGAACAGAGGATCGCCGACCGGATTGGGCACGGCCTCTGCCCCCCGGCGGCGGCGCGTGCCGCGCTCGCTCGGCGGTGCCATGACGAGATCGAGGCGCCCCTCGCCCTTAAGCAGCGCACGGGCATCGCCGCCGAGCGCGAGGCCGCCGTGTTCGTTGGGCACCAATGTGCCGCGCGCCTGCAGCGCCCGCGCCACGGAGCGCAGCAGCGGCGCTTCATCGCCCTTGACGATGCCGAAGACCGACAGCTGATCGTGGCCCTTGCTGCTAACGCGCTCGTCTGCCGCGCCGGTCAGCACCTTTTCGAGATGGCCAAGCCCGAAGGCCTGCCCGGTGCGATAGACGGCGGAGAGCAGCTTGCGCGCGAGCTGCGTCGCGTCGGTCACGCCCGGGGCATGAAGGCAATTGTCGCAATTGCCGCAAGCTTCGGGCGGGTGTTCGCCGAAGTGGCGCAGCAGCACGGCGCGGCGGCACGTGTGGGTTTCGACCAGGCCGGCAAGGGCATCGAGACGCTGGCGCTCGCTGGCGCGGCGGTGTTCTTCCACCTCGCCAATGCGCATACGGGCGCGGGCGAAATCGTCTGCACCCCAGAGCATGAGCGCGACCGCATCATCGCCATCGCGCCCGGCGCGGCCGGTTTCCTGATAATAGCCCTCGATAGACTTGGGCAGGCCGGCATGGGCGACAAAGCGGACATCGGGCTTGTCGATCCCCATGCCGAAAGCGACGGTGGCGACCATCACCATATCTTCGCTGGCAACGAAAGCAGCCTGATTGGCGGCGCGCACATCGGCCGGTAGCCCCGCGTGATAGGGCAGGACGCGGCGGCCGCTGGCGGAAAGCTGCTCCGCCAGCTTTTCCACGCCGTTGCGCGTGGGTGCATAGACGATCCCAGGACCTGGCTGCTCGGCCAGCAAGGCCTTGATCTGGCGCTGCGCGTTATCACGCGGGGTGATGCGGTAGCGGATATTGGGCCGATCGAACCCGGCGATGATCAGGCCATCATCCGGAATGCCAAGCTGGGCGAGGATATCGGCGCGGGTGTGCCGGTCTGCCGTGGCGGTGAGCGCCAGACGCGGAACATCGGCGAAGCTATCGAGCAGCGGGCGCAGCAGGCGGTAGTCCGGCCGGAAATCGTGGCCCCATTCGGAAACGCAATGCGCTTCATCAATCGCGAAGAGCGCGATGGGCGCGCGGGTGAGCAGTTCGCGGAAATGCTGCTGGCTGGCGCGCTCGGGCGCCACATAAAGCAGATCGAGCTGGCCGGCGCGGAACCGTTCTATGGTCTGCTCCCGGTCCGTATCGACACTGGTGAGCGCGGCGGCGGCGATCCCGTTGGCATTGGCGGCGCGCAGCTGATCATGCATCAGTGCGATGAGCGGAGACACCACCACGCAGGTGCCCGGAAGCATGACGGCGGGGAGCTGGTACGTGAGCGACTTGCCCGCGCCGGTGGGCATGACCGCGAGCGTCGATTGCCCGGCGAGCACGCGGCTGACGACCTGATCCTGCACCCCGCGAAAGGCCGAAAAGCCGAACACGCGCGCAAGAGCGGCCAATGACGCAGCCAGTGACGCTGATTGCGCGTTTTCACGGATATCGGGGCTGATCGTACTCACGCAGATGCCATGGCAGATCGGGCCGACTAAGGAAAAGCCCTATTGGCTCCGCAGCGGTTTATCCCCCGCCCAGATCAGCCGAACACCTCGCTCACCCGCTCACCCTTGAGATCGATCAGTTCGCCATAAAGCGCAACCTGCAGCGCCAGAGTGGCCAGCGTGAGCACCGTGTTGATCGCGCCGGACGCGATCTGCAGGGTGAGCGGCGGGGATATCGCCGCAGCCAGGCTGCCCGTCTGCGCGGTGAGCACCAGCACCCTTGCCGCGCCGACGGCGGCGTAGACCGCGAAGATGACGAGGAAGAGGAGGAATATCTTCCAACGGTATCCCTTGGTGAGCGCGCAGCTGCGCCCGAACGCTTCGATCACGCCGGTGTCTTCGCCCAGAAGGACCGGAAAGCATACGCTCCACATCGCCAGCAGGATGCAGCCGGGCACCAGCAGGAGGATGAAGCCGCCATAAATGCCCAGAACGCTGAGGATCATGAGCCCAAGCGCCGGCAGCAATCTGGCCGTGCCCCGCGCGGCGCACGCGCCGAAGGATACCAGCTCTCCGCGATCCGCCTTCAGCAGACCAAACGTCGCGCCGGTGGCAACCAGCGTGGCCAGCAGCATGGAGATGGCGATAGTGGCCCAATAGGAGCCTGACTGGAACATGGCGAGCGGCGCCGCCGCGCCCGCATCGACTGCCGAGACAAGCTGCCCGCGAAGCAGTGTGCTGCTGACGCCGGTGATCATCTGGAACACCACGACAAACAGGCCGACGCTGCGCAGCGTTTCGCCCATCAGGCCGCTCGCCCGCGAGATCGTCTGGCCGATGTTCAGTGATTGCATGATGCCCCCATGCCTGCCCGGGCAGGTCCATGCCTCCCACCATGCCAGAAGCCGCACAGGCGCAAAGCGGATTTGCCTCCGATGCGGTCTTGCTCTGGCTAGCGCACCCGCGCCAGCACGCCTTCTTCCGCGGCGGTGAAGGCGCTTGCGCCCTTGGCGGCATCATCCGGCACGGCGGTGGTGAAGAAGGCGATGCCTCGCCCTGTGCTCGGATCAAGCCACAGACCGGAGCGCAGGCCATAGGCTTCGCCGGGGTGGCCGAGACGCGGGATGCCATCGCCGAAGGGATCGTCGCGGCAGCCTGCGGTATCGTTGCCGATCAGCTGGACGCCCAGACCGTAGGCGCAGAAGAACCCGTCGGGCTCCCCGTTTTCGCCCACCCCGTTGCGCCCGTTGAAGCGCCATTCCGGCGTGGTCATTTCGGCAAAGCTGGCCTTGGAAATGAAGCCCTGCCCGCCGCGCGCGAGCATCTGGCCGATGTGCGCAAGGTCGTTCATCGAGATGCGCAGCCCGCCTTGGGGCGAGAACAGCGCGCCGTTCCAGCCGGGCGTGTAGCTGGCAAGATCGCAGGGTTTTCCTGCCTCCACCACCACCGGGCAGGCGGGCAGCGCCCCGCGCAGATCATCGCGCGCCACGCTGCCATCGTAGCGGTAGAGCACCACGGCGCGTGAGGCCGCCAGCCCATTGCAGCCGGACCAGTTGTAGCAGGCGGAAAGCCCGAGCGGGGCCAGCACCAGATCGCGCATCAGGCGGTCGAAGCGTTCGCCAGTCGAAGCTTCCATCACCGATGCGACCACGGGAAAATTGAGGTTGGTGTAGTGAAACCAGTCTTCGCCCCCATAGCCGCTGGGGCCATGGGCGCTGTCCCACGCGCGGGGATCAGCGAGGCGCTGGCGCAGCGTTTCCCCCAGCGGGATGATGTAGTCCGCCCCGTCGGTAAGGCCCGAGCGGTGCGAGAGCAGCAGACGCAGCGTGATCGGCCGGTCCGGGAAAGCCGGATGGCGCAGCTGCCAGCCAAGATAGTCCGAAACATCGCGGTCCAGATCGAGCACGCCGGCATCGACCAGCCGCATCACGCCGAGCGCGGTGACGAGCTTGGAGATCGAGGCAATGCGCACCGGATCATCCGCCGTGACGGCGCGGCCGACGGTCTGGTCTGCCGTGCCCTCGGCCAGAACCGGGCGGATGCCATGGCGATCGAAGGTGACAGCAACCGTGGCGGGAAAGATCACCGGCACCTCGGCGCGGACCGCCGTGGCGACCAGCAGCGAGAGCGCCGCGATCAGGCGGAGGACGCCCTTCATCCCGCCGCCAGCTTTGCAAGGCCCAGTCTGGCAAGGCGAGGCCGAACGTTGGGCACGGTGAGCATCGTGCTCGCCACCGCCATCAACAGCAGCGCGGTGAACGTCTCTGCGGTGATGATCTGCTTGTCGAGCAGGACGTTGACGAAGATGATCATGATGAGCGCCTTGGTCTGGAGCATCCAGCCGATCACCGCCGCTTCACCCTTGGCCCAGCCCAGCAGCCGGCCCGCAAGATGCACGCCGATGAGCTTGCCGGCGACAGAGGCGACGAGGAACAAGGCCGCCGCACCAAACACGGCCGCACCGCCGACGCCCCACTGTGTGCGCAGGCCCGTCGATAGGAAGAACACCGGCATGACCGCGAGCAGCAGGAATTCGCGGAAGCCATCGAGCCGCGCGCGGTCGTACCACTTGGCATCGAGCACCGCGCCCGCGAGGAACGCGCCGACCATGAAGTGCAGGCCCGACCAATCCGCCGCAAAGCCGCAGGCGGCCAGCCAGACAAGGCTCACGTACCAGCGGTCATTCTGCTCCACCGCCGCGACCAGCCGGCGCACGGCCCATGCGGCAAGGGCGAAGAACACGAGGAACAGACCCTGCCGGCCAACCCGCTCCCAATCGACGAGGATCAGCGCGAGCACGCCCCAGATCAGCACATCATCGAGGCTGGCATAACGCAGCAGCCGCTGGCCGAGCGCCGTGCGGAAAATGCCGAGCTTTTCCATCAGCAGCACCAGGATCGGCAGCGCGGTGACCGCACAGGCCATGCCGATGCCGAGCACGGCTTGCGCATAGCCGCCCTTGGGGCCGATCCAGCCGGGCTGGCGCAGCAGAAGCGCCGCCGCCGCAGCCCCCAGAACGAGCGGGACGGCAAGCGCGCAGCCCGCCGTGATCGCTGTCTCGCGCCGGTTTTCCCACGCATCGCCAAGATCCAGTTCGAGCCCCGCTGCGAACACGAACATCATGACCGCCCACCACGCTACGCCGTTGAGCGCGCCGATCACCTGCGGGTTGAACACGAAACTATAGTAGCTCGGAAACGCCGCACCGAGCACGCCGGGGCCGAGGATGATGCCGCCGACGATCTGCACCACGACCAGCGGGGCATATGTGTCGGTCCGCAGGAGGCGCCAGAACGCATAGGGCACTGCGAGGATGATCGTCAGCGCGATCAGGAATATCTCGGAGGTGCTCATCGTGGGCATGGAAGTCGTTTAATGCCAACGGCAGCGTAGGGCCATTGCGCACGTATCCCCAATCCCCGGCCACGATGCGGGGACCTGCTCCTGATCGGCCCGCCGCTTTGCGTCTCCCATCCCGTCACGCGCGCGAAGGGGGGCAGGGCGCATTGCCACAACGGCCGGGTTACGCCGCTTCTGGATTCCCGCCTTCGCGGGAATGACGAGATTGGGAGTGCCGCAAGTTTGCGCGCGTTGACGCCAAGCAAGCGACCTCGGCAACTCAATCCAGATTGGGCCGCAGCCAGCGTTCGGTGGTGGCGAGATCAAAGCCGCGCCGGGCGGCATAGTCTTCCACCTGATCGCGCCCGATCCGCGCCACGCCGAAATACTCGCTTTCGGGGTGCGCGAAATAGAAGCCCGAGACAGCGGCGGTGGGCAGCATGGCCTGGCTTTCGGTCAGCGTGATGCCTGTGTTTTCGGTCGCATTCAGGAGATCGAACAGGATCGGCTTCAGGCTGTGATCGGGGCAGGCGGGATAGCCCGGCGCGGGGCGGATGCCTCGGAACCGCTCGCGGATCAGCGCTTCGGTCGTCAGCTGTTCGCCCGGCGCATAGGCCCAGAGCGTGGTGCGCACATGCTGGTGGAGCCGTTCGGCGAAAGCCTCGGCGAAGCGATCTGCCAGCGCTTTCAGCAGGATATCGTTGTAATCGTCATGCGCGGCCTGGAAGCGCGCGAGGTGCGGTTCGATGCCGTGGATGCCGACCGCAAATCCGCCGATCCAATCGCCTTGGCGGTCGATGAAATCGGCAAGGCACATGTTCTTGCGGTCACGGCTCTTGCGGATCTGCTGGCGCAGGAACGGGAGACGCACATGGCGTTCCTCGGCCTCGAGATAAAGCAGCACGTCGTCCTCCTCGCGGTGGCAGGGCCAGAAGCCGGCGACGCCCTTCGCGGTGAACCACTTTTCGGCGATGATCTGGCCCAGCATCTTCTGTGCATCGGCGAAGAGGCTGCTGGCGCTTTCGCCGACCACTTCGTCATCGAGGATGGCGGGGTAGTTGCCTGCGAGTTCCCATGCGCGGAAGAACGGGGTCCAATCGATGCATTCGGCAAGGTCCGCGAGATCCCATTCGGGGAAGACGTGGATGCCGGGCTGTTCGGGCGGCGGGGCCTTTTCGGACAGGTCCGGAAGGTAGGCATTGGCGCGGGCGTCGGCGAGGGAGAGGAGCACGGAAGGCTCCTTGCCCGCGCGCAGATCGCGCACGTGCTGGTATTCACGGGCCGTCGCTTCGACAAAGCCGTCACGCTGCGTATCTGACAGAAGCTGGCTGGCGACGCCGACCGCGCGGCTGGCATCGAGCACGTGGACGACGGGGCCTTCATAGGCCGGATCGATGCGAAGCGCGGTGTGGACCTTGCTGGTGGTTGCGCCGCCGATGAGCAGCGGAATGGTGAACCCGGCGCGCTGCATTTCCTCGGCCACGGTCACCATCTCATCGAGCGAGGGGGTGATGAGGCCGGAGAGGCCGATCATGTCGACATCCTGCTCTTTCGCCACTTCGAGGATCTTCGACCACGGCACCATGACGCCGAGATCGATCACTTCGTAGCCGTTGCACTGGAGCACGACGCCGACGATGTTCTTGCCGATATCGTGGACGTCGCCCTTCACCGTGGCCATGATGATCCGGCCCTTTGGGCGCGCGCCCGCCTGCTTTTCCGCCTCGATGAAGGGGATGAGGTGCGCGACCGCCTTCTTCATCACGCGCGCGGACTTCACCACTTGCGGCAGGAACATCTTGCCCGAGCCGAACAAGTCGCCGACCGTGTTCATGCCCTGCATGAGCGGGCCTTCGATCACTTCGATCGGGCGGCCCCCGCGGCCTGCGATCTCCGCGCGCGCTTCCTCGGTGTCCTCGACCACATACATGTCGATGCCCTTGACGAGGGCGTGTTCAAGCCGGCGGACGACGTCCCAGCCGCGCCATTCCTCGGCGGCCTTTTCGGCGACGGCGTCCTTGCCCTTATAGCTTTCGGCGAGCGCGATGAGCCGCTCGGTCGGAGTCATTTGATCCGGCCCTCCCACCCCGCGCATGAGGAGCACGTCCTCGCAAGCCTCACGCAAGACCGGATCGATCTGGTCGTAGATATCGAGTTGGCCCGCGTTGACGATGGCCATGTCCATGCCCGCCGGAATCGCGTGGTAAAGAAACACCGAATGCATCGCGCGGCGCACGATCTCGTTGCCACGGAATGAGAACGAGAGGTTGGAAAGGCCGCCCGAGATGTGGACATACGGGCAGCGGGCCCGGATCTCGCGCGCGGCTTCGATGAAATCGAGCGCGTAGCGGTCGTGCTCCTCGATGCCGGTGGCGACGGCGAACACGTTGGGATCGAAGATGATGTCCTCAGCCGGGAAGCCGATTCCCAGCAGCAGATCATAGGCGCGCGCGCAGATTTCGACCTTGCGCGCCTTGGTATCGGCCTGGCCCTTCTCGTCGAAGGCCATGACGACGACGGCGGCGCCATAATCCATGCACTTGCGCGCGGCGGCAAGGAAGGCTTCCTCACCTTCCTTCATCGAGATCGAATTGACGATGGGCTTGCCCGAGACGCACTTGAGCCCGGCCTCGATCACTTCCCACTTCGAGCTGTCGATCATCACCGGCACGCGGGCGATATCGGGCTCTGCGGCGATGAGCTTGAGGAACGTGGTCATGGCGTGGACCGCATCAAGCAGGCCCTCGTCCATGTTGACGTCGATGATTTGCGCGCCGTTTTCGACCTGCTGGCGCGCGACTTCGACCGCTCTGGTATAGTCGCCGGCGAGGATCAGCTTCTTGAACGCGGCCGAGCCAGTGACATTGGTGCGTTCGCCGACATTGACAAACGAGGAGCCGGTGGGGCGGGTTTCGGTGCCGGAAAGGGGGGCAGTGTCGGTGGTCATTCTGATCTCCCTCTCCCCTTCAGGGGAGAGGGCCGGGGAGAGGGGAGCCTCCCACCGGCCATAAGGTTGCTTTGAAGGTCAGGCCCCTCTCCCAACCCTCTCCCCCTGAAGAGGAGAGGGCAAGAGCTTCAGGCCATCACAAACGGTTCGAGCCCGGCCAGCGCAGTTGCCGTCTGGTGCTGCGGCAGCACGCGCGGCGGCAGGCCCTGCACCGAACGGGCGATGGCGGCGATGTGTTCCGGGGTGGAACCGCAGCAGCCGCCCAGCACGTTGACTTGCCCATGCTCGGCCCATTCGTGGACGAGGCCAGCGGTGGTGGCGGGGAGCTCATCGTACTGGCCAAGCTCGTTGGGCAGGCCCGCGTTCGGGTAGACCATGATCAGCGTATCCGCGATCTGCGAGAGCGCACGAACATGCGGTCGCAGCTGCGTGGCGCCGAACGAGCAATTGAGCCCGATGGTGACGGGCCGGGCATGGCGCACCGCGTACCAGAATGCCTCGACCGTGTGGCCCGAGAGGTTGCGGCCGGAAAGATCGGTGAGCGTCATCGAGAGCATGATCGGCACTTCGCGGCCCAGCTGCTGTTCGAGCAGGCGGACGGCCATGATCGCGGCCTTGGCATTGAGCGTATCGAACACCGTCTCGACGAGGATGAAGTCCGCGCCGCCCTCGACGAGGGCCTCGGCCTGTTCGCGGTAGACCTCGACAAGGAAATCCCAGTCGATCTCACGAAAGCCCGGGTCATTGACGTCAGGCGATAGCGACAGCGTCTTGTTGGTCGGCCCGATCGCGCCGGCGACAAAGCGGGGGCGCCCATCATCCGACTGAAATTCATCCGCCACGCGCCGCGCAAGCCTGGCGCTTTCAAGGTTGATCTCGCGCACGAGGTGCTCGGCGCCATAATCGGCCTGGCTGATGCGGTTGGCCGAAAAGGTATTGGTCTCGGCAATGTCTGCGCCCACCGCGAAATAGGCGCGGTGGATCGATTCGGGCACGTGGGGCGCAGTGAGCGCGAGGATATCGTTGTTGCCCTTCTGATCGCGCGTCAGGCCCAGATTGCCGGCATAGTCAGCCTCGGTCAGCTTCCAGTTCTGGATTTCGGTGCCGAAGGCGCCATCGGTGATGAGGATGCGGCTCTGCGCCTGTTCGAGCAGGGCCGCGCGGGCGGCAGAGGGCGTGATGGTCATGCGGCTTGCTCCAGCGGTGCCTGCTCGGGACGCAGGCCGAGCAGGTGGCATATCGCATAAGAGAGTTCTGCACGGTTGAGCGTGTAGAAGTGGAAATCGCGTACGCCGCCCGCATAGAGCCGGCGGCAGAATTCCGCGCAGACCGTGGCGGCGACAAGTTGGCGTGAGGCCGGATGATGATCGAGCCCTTCGAACAGGCCGTCCATCCAAGCCGGGATCTGCGCACCGCAGGCTGCCGCGAACTTGCGCGTCTGCGCGACATTCGAGACAGGCAGGATGCCCGGCAGCACCGGCGCGGTTATCCCGGCCGCGGCGAGTTTGTCACGGAAACGGAAGAAGGTTTCGGGCTCGAAGAAGAACTGGCTGATCGCGCGGCTGGCCCCGGCATCGAGCTTGCGCTTGAGGTTGTCGATATCCGCCTGCGGGCTGGCAGCATCAGGGTGCGTTTCGGGATAGGCCGAGACCGAGATATCGAACGGTGCGATCTGCTTCAGGCCCGCGACCAGATCAGCGGCGCTGGCATAGCCATCGGGATGCGGGGTGAACGGCACACCCGGTGCGCCCATATCCCCGCGCAGCGCAACGATGTGGCGCACGCCCGCTTCCCAATAGCTTTCCGCCACTTCGCGGATTTCAGCCTTGCTGGCTTCCACGCACGTGAGGTGCGCGGCGGCGGGGAGGCGCGCTTCCTTGATGATGCGCGCGACAGTGCCGTGGGTGCGATCACGGGTGGAGCCGCCAGCACCGTAGGTGACCGAAACGAAGCTGGGGCGAAAGGGCGCGAGCGTCGTCACGACGTCCCACAGCTGCTCCATCAGCGGATCGGTACGCGGGGGGAAGAATTCAAAGGAGACGCGGATATCGCCCGGCAGACCTGCAAACAGCGGCGTATCGAGCGCGGTGCGCGCCTCACGCTGTTGATCGAAGCTGGTGGTCATTGCGTGACCAGCCTTGGAAATTCAGGCTGCGCGGCCCGTTCGCTGCGACGCACCCCGGCCCAGATCTTGACGATCAGCTCGCGGCCGGCGAGCGCGCGGTCGCCTGCGGGTTCGAACCCGGCGGCGGTGAGCAGCGCCGCGATCTGCGCATCGGAGAAACCGAGGCGCGCGTGAGCGTGCGCGGTGCGCAGTTCCTCACGGTCATGCGGGGCGAAATCGACGATCACCACGCGCCCGCCCGGCGCCGTGACACGCGCGGCCTCTGCCAGCACCGCCTGCGGCGCGAAGGCATAGTGCAGGACCTGGTGGAACAGCACCGTATCGAAGCTGGCATCGGCAAACGGCAGCTGCGCGAAATCGCCCTGGACCAGCGTGACGTCGCTTGCAGGCAGGTGTTGCAGCCGGGTTCTGGCAAGGCGCAGCATTTCCGGGCTCTTGTCGAGCCCCGTCAGATGGCTGGCGCGCCCGGCGAACAATTCGGCGATGCGGCCAGTGCCAGTGCCGACATCGAGCAGGCGGCCGACCGGCCCCTCCAGCATCTCACCCAGCGCGGTCTCGACCGGGCCATCGGCGATGTGGAGGCTGCGCAGTTCATCCCATTCAGCAGCGTGGCGCGCGAAGTAATCGGCAGAGCTCGCCTCACGCGCAGTGCGGATCGCAACGAGGTGCTGGCCGTCTTCGGCGCACTGGCTGCCGAAGGCGGGATCGGACGATTCGGCGCTCACCAGCACGCGGGCGAGCGCGGTGCCGAGATATTCGGGCGCGCCTGTTTCACTCACGGCAGCGCGCAGAAACACCCAGCCGCCTTCACGGCGGCGTTCGGCCAATCCGGCATCGCACAGGATCTTGATATGGCGCGAAACGCGTGGCTGGCTTTGCCCGAGAACCTGGGCAAGTTCGCCCACGGCGAGCTCCATGCTGGCGAGCAGCCGCATGATCCTCAGCCGGGTGGGGTCGGCCAGCGCGCGAAGAGCTTCGATCAAAGACATGGGAATCTATATAAAGCATTCTTTATATTATGCAAGCGATATAAAGATTTCCTTATATCGTATAACAGTCTTGGCGAGTGGGCTCCATTCGTCGGTTTGAGGTTTGCCATGGCGGAGCGCGCGCATTAGAACTGCGGGCATCGCGGCGCATAGCCGCATCGATGCAAACATCCGACAAGCCTGAGGGACTATCATGACCAAGACCACCCAGATCAAGCGCCTTGCCACTGTGCTGGCCTGTGCGGCAGCCTTTGCGCTGAGCGCCTGCGGCAAGACAGACGATGCTTCCTCGGGCGCGACGGCCGACAACGTGGAAATGCCGGCGGATGAACTGCCCTCTGCCGAACCTTCGGCTGCAGCCCCCGCCCCTGCTCCGGCCGCCGATGCCTCGCAGGCCGCGCTGAGCGCCGAAGATGCCGCCAAGAGCGCTGCCGACAGCGCCGTTTCGGCTGCCGAAGCCGCCAAGGCCGCCGCAGCAGAGGCCGAGAAGCCGCAGTGATTGCAGATGCGGGGCGCATGCGGGCGGCGCTGGCCGCCGCCTTGCTGCTCCCCGCAGCCCTTTGCCTCGGCGGCTGCCAGAAGGACACCGACCCTGGGCCCGGCGGCGTGACCGTAGGTGAAGCCCGCGCGCTTGATGATGCGGCGCAAATGCTCGAGAGCCGACCCGCGCCGCCACTCGCGGATGCGACCGTGCCGGCGGATCTTGCGGCCCCACCTGCCTCCGTCGCAGCGGACGGCGCCAGCGCGAAACCCTAGTCCAGCCGCAACCTCCCCTGCCGTCGATCTTCGTCACCCCAGCGCAGGCGGGGGTCCAGAGCGGGTTGCCACGTGCCGCAGCGGGCATGGCCCTGGGTCCCCGCCTTCGCGGGAATGACGAGGTTGGGAGCAAGGGGAAGTCCGGAAGATGAGCCCTAGTCCAGCCGTACCTTCCCGCGGCCGGCCTTGATGGCGCTGCGGTTCTTCTTGCCTGCCAGACGTTCAGTCTTGCCCACGCGGTTGAGCCGCGTTTTCGCGCGGCGGGCCGGCAGGGTGGCCGCGTCGCGCAGCAGGGCACCGAGGCGGCTGCGTGCATCCTCGCGGTTCTGCTCCTGCGTGCGATAGCTGCGGGCCGTCATCACGATCTCGCCGCGCGCGGTCATCTTGCTGCCCGCGAGTTCCTTCAGCCGATGGAATACTTGCGGCTCAAGACGTAGCGCAAAGACATCGAGGCGGATCTGCACCGCCGTCGCCACCTTGTTGACATTCTGCCCGCCCGGGCCCGCCGAGGCGATGAAGCTTTCCTCGATCAGGCCAAGCGCCCGCGCGATCAGGGCGTCGGCTGACACGCGTCCGGTTCTTCGGTGGAAGCGGCTTCGGGCACGGCAAAGCCGAGTTCGAGGAAATCCTCTGGAAGCGGCGCCGTGGCGACAATTGGCGGCTTGCCTTCGCGCGGGACCGTGAGCGCGGCGGCATGCAGCATGGTGCGCGCGGCCCCTTCTCCGGTGCCATAGATCGGATCACCGAGCAGCGCCGCGCCCAGCCCGGCAAGCGCATGGATGCGGATCTGGTGGGTGCGGCCGGTTTCGGGCTTGAACTCCACCAGCGTGATCGGCGTTCCAGCAGGCCCCTCGCGCCGATCAACCACGCGCCAGTGCGTGACGGCAGGCTTGCCCGCACGCGCCGGGATCATCCGCCAGCCCTTTTCCGCGCTGCTGATCTTGGAAAGATTGAGCGCGATCGTGCCCGAATCCTCCGCCACTTCGCCCGCGACCACGCCGAGATAGACCTTGCCGACCTGCCGCGCCTCAAACGCCGCCGAATAGCGCTTGTGCGCCTTGGCGTTGCGGGCGAGCAGCAGGCAGCCCGAGGTATCCTGATCGAGCCGGTGGACGGCTGCGGGCGGACGCTGGAACCCGAAGCGCAAGGCATCGAGATGATCATCAAGCGCGGCGCCCCCGGCACGCGGCCGGTCGATCGGCAGACCGGCAGGCTTGTCGATCACCAGCGCCTCGCCGTCTTCGAACAGGATGGCGAATTCGAACAGATCGGCGGGCGAGTTCATGCCGAAAACCTCATGTCAGTGCCTTTGCGATGCGGGAAAGCGCTTCTGCGAGCCGCGCATCATCCGCCGCAAAACTGATCCGGAAACCCTCCTGCCCGCCAAACGCGGAGGCTGCAACCACCGCGACGCCTTGATCGAGCAAGTGGAGGGCCAGCGCCTCATCATCACCGAAGCGCGCCATCAGCGGCCCGGCATCGATGAGGCAGTAGAACGCGCCATCGGGCACGGGGGTGGAAAGGCCGGGCACCGCATTGAGCGCGGAGACGGCGGCATCGCGCCGGACGCGGAAGCGCTCGCGCCAATCCGCAAGGAAACCCTGCGGACCGGTGAAAGCGGCAACGGCCGCGGCCTGGCTGATCGAGCACGGGTTGCCCGAAGCATGCGACTGGAGCTTTGCCATCGCGCCGACGAGCCAGAGCGGACCAGCGGAGACACCGATGCGAAAGCCGGTCATCGCGTGGCTTTTGGAGACGCCCGAAACGGTGAGCACCCTCTCCGCCAGATCGGGGCAGACGACCGCGAGTGTGGCGTGCGCGCCCGCACCATAGCGCAGCGGCGCATAGATATCATCGCTGAGGACGAGGACTTGCGGGTGGCTGCGCAGTACTTCGCCCAGCGCGGCAAGGTCTTCAGCCGAATACGTCGCGCCGGTGGGATTGCCGGGGCTGTTGAGCAGGAGCCAGCGGGTGCGCGGCGTGATCGCAGCTTCGAGCTGGTCCGCGCTCATGCGGTATCCAGCGGCGGGCGTGGTGGGGATGGCAACGGGCTCGGCCCCGGCGAATCGGACGATTTCGGGGTAGCTCACCCACCACGGCGCGGGGATCAGAACTTCGTCGCCCGGGCCAGTGGTGGCGGCCATGGCGAGAAAGATGGCCTGCTTGCCCCCGGCGCTGACGATGACTTGCGGAGGAGGCACCTGGATTCCGAGATCGCGCGCGAAATGCAGCGCCGCCGCTTCCCGCAAGGCCGCCGTGCCGGGGACCGCGGTATAGCGCGTATCGCCCGCATCGAGCGCGGCCTTGGCGGCTTCGATCACGTGCGGCGGGGTGGGGAAATCAGGCTCGCCCACGGAAAGCGAGATGATGTCACGGCCTTCGGCGCGCAGCGCGATGGCGCGGTCGGTCATCACCGTGGTGCGCGAGGCGGCGATGCGCTGGAGCGCGGCGCTGAAATGCGGCCCGCTCATGCGCCGAGCAGCTTGGCAGGCATCAGGCCGCGCAGGGCATTGCCGATGAAGAAGCCCTGCTTGAGATCGTCCATGGTAACATCGCCTTCGATCACGCGGCCGCTTTCGATCAGGCTGCGGCGCAGCACGCCGGGCAGCAGGCCGAGCGCGGCGGCAGGCGTGATGAGCCTTTCTCCGCGCGGCACGAAGATATTGGTGAAACTGCCTTCGGTGAGCCGCCCATCATCGCGCAGCAGCAGCGCTTCGTGCGCCCCGGCGGCCTTCGCGGCGCTGAGCGCGTCTTCGTAGAAATGGCGGTCGCTCGTCTTGTGGCGCAGGCGCCAATCGCCTTCCGCCACGGGCAGCGGCAGGACGGCGCAGATCGCGGGATCGGGCAAGGCAGGCGGCATAGGCGCTGCATCGAGCGCGTGGGCCCCGCTGCGCGAAACGACCAGCCGCACGCGCGAGGGCGCATCGAGATCGAAGCACAGCACGTGGATCGCATTGCGCAAGGCATGGCGATCAAATTCGAAGCCCAGTTCGGCGGCGCTGGCCTTCATGCGTTCAAGATGCAGTTCGAGCAGGCCGATGCCGTGTGCCGGATCAAACGCCATCGTCTCGATCAGATCGGCGCTGCTGGCCCCCAGACGCAAGACATCCCCCTTCACCAGGCATTCGCGCCATTCGGGCAGCGCTGCCGAATCCGCCACGACCGCAGACCCTGTGCCCATGGTCGCGCGCCCCCGGCCCGCACCCGGATAATCGGGCAGCAGCCGCACGGTGCGGATTGCCACATTGAACACAGCGTCACCAGTGGCTTGATCGGCAGGCACATCGATACGCCCGATCGCGCCGCAATAGAGCCCGCGCGCATCGCGTTCGACTTCGTCGATCAATTCCATCGCGCGGATCTTGGGCGCGCCGGTGATCGAGCCGCAAGGGAAGATCGCGCGCACCAGATCGCGCGCACCCGCACCGGGCTGAAGCCGCGCGTGAACCGTCGTCACCATCTGATGGACGGTGGGATAAGTCTCGACCGCAAAGGGCTGCGCCACGCGCACGCTGCCAGCCTCTGCCACCCGCGCCAGATCATTGCGCATGAGATCGACGATCATCAGGTTCTCGGCCAGATCCTTGACGCTGGCGGCCAGCGCCGCCTTGAGCCGCGCATCTTCTTCCGCCGTGCGCCCGCGCGGGGCGGTGCCCTTCATCGGGCGGACTTCTGCGCGGCCTCCCTCCAGCGTGAAGAACAGTTCTGGCGAGACCGAAAGGTGCCAGTGCGCCCCGTCCCACAGCACCGCGCCATAGCCAGCGCGCGCATCGGCCCGCAGCGCGCGGTAGATCGCAAGCGGATCGCCCGCCCACGAACCGCCGAGTTCGAACGTGTAGTTCGCCTGATAGATATCGCCCGCCGCAATCGCCGCCTTGAGCTGATCGAACCCGCGCGCATAGCCGCCAGGAGTGACTTGCGGATCGAGCGGGCCGAGGCGGCCCGTGCCCGAGACGGCCTCGTCCAACCAGCCTTGCGCCTCGGCGCCGGTCATCTCGCGCATCGTACTGAAGCGCGCAAACCACACCAGCGGCCCGGCCGCGCCGGTGCGCGCAGGCAAGCGCGCGGCGAGCCGGGGTTCGAGCGCGAGGCCGGCCTCGTAGGCGATCATGCCCGCCCAGTGCCCGGGCGCGCTGCCGATACGGGCGAGCGCAGCCTCCACTTCGTCCGCACGGCGCGCGACGATGATCTCCTCCGGTGCAGTGTAGAGGCGCGCAGGCGCGGCGCCTTCCACGCGGGCATCGTCGAGCAGGATGAAGGGGGGCTGGGTCATGGTTGCGGGCGGGCTTTAGCGGCGCTCTGCCCCAGATGCAAAAAACGGTTCAAAAAGCGTGGTAAAAACCGCTTCCCTCCAGTTTCATTCCGGAGGACAAGAAAAGCGGGATTACGTTTCAACCAGAACACTCACGGATACTTCTCATGGACGATATCTACATTGGTCTTGGTGCAACAGGCGAACGCCAGATGCTTCGACTGGACCGCGCCAACCGCCACGGTCTTGTGGCGGGAGCCACCGGAACCGGCAAGACGGTCACCCTTCAGGGCATGGCCGAACAGTTTTCCGCGCGCGGCGTGCCAGTGTTCCTGGCCGACGTGAAAGGCGATCTGGCAGGCATCGCCATGCCCGGCAGCCCCACCTTCAAGCACGCCGACAAGATAGAAAGCCGCGCCAAGGAACTGGGCATCGATCCGTTTACGTATGCCGATAACCCGGTGGTGTTCTGGGATCTTTACGGCGAGGCGGGGCATCCGATCCGCACGACGATTTCGGAAATGGGCCCGCTGCTGCTGGCGCGCCTGCTGGGCCTTAACGAAACGCAGGAAGGCGTGCTCAACATCGCGTTCCGCTTTGCCGACGATAACGGGTTGCTGCTGCTCGATCTGCCCGACCTGCAAGCCACGCTGATGGCCTGCGCGGAGAACGCGAGCGAACTGGCCGGCAAATATGGCAACGTTTCCAAGGCCAGCGTCGGCACGATCCAGCGCCAGCTCCTCGCCTTCGAAAGCCAGGGCGCAGACCGGTTTTTCGGCGAGCCGGCGTTCGAGATCAACGATTTCATCAAGATCGATGAGCAGGGGCGCGGCATGGTCAACGTGCTCAGCGCCGAAAAGCTGATGCAAAGCCCCAAGCTCTACGCGACGTTCCTGCTCTGGTTGCTGAGCGAATTGTTCGAGGCGCTGCCCGAAGTGGGCGACCCGGAAAAGCCCAAGCTGGTGTTCTTCTTCGACGAGGCCCACTTGCTGTTCGAGGATGCCCCGCAGGCCTTGTTCGACAAGGTGGAGCAAGTGGTGCGCCTGATCCGTTCAAAGGGCGTCGGTGTCTATTTCATCTCGCAGAACCCGATCGACATTCCGGAGAAGATCGCAGGCCAGCTGGGCAACCGCGTGCAACACGCCCTGCGCGCCTTCACCCCGCGCGATCAGAAGGCGATTCGGGCGGCGGCGGAAACCTTCCGCATCAATCCCGATCTCGATGTCGAAACGGTGATCACCGAGCTGAAGGTGGGCGAAGCGCTGGTCTCGACGCTCGATGCCGATGGCGCGCCGGGGATCGTGCAGCGCACGCTGGTGGCACCGCCGCGTTCGCGGCTGGGGCCGCTGGAGCCCAAGGAGCGCGCGATCATCCAGTCGGTCAGCCCGTTTGACGGCAAGTACGATGCGGCGGTGAACCGCGAATCCGCCTCCGAAGTGCTGGCGCAAAAGGCACAGGATGCCGCCGCCGCCGCGCAGCAGGTCGAGGCCGAAGGGGCTGCCGCCCAGCAGGCTTCGGCACGCCAGACACCTTCGATGTGGGGCAAGGCGGGCAAGGCCGCAGTCGGCGCGATTGCGGCATCCGCCGGATCGGTGATCGCCGCGCAGATGACCGGGAGGAAATCGCGCGCATCCCCCATCGAATCCGGCGCGAGCGCGATTGTCGGCACCATCGCCACGCAAATCGGCGGCGCGGCCTTTGGCCGGTTCGCCCGCGGACTGCTGGGCGGCCTGCTGCGCTGAGAGCGTCTGGCCGCTTGCGCGCGGCGCGGTTCTGATTCTGGTCATTCGACGAACGGCAGGCGCGGTTCGTCGAATGCGGTTGAGGTTGAAACGGGATCGGGGCAGGCAAGCGACATTCCATCCCGGGCCAGCCCCGGTTTGACCTGAAAGGTTTCCATGCGTTCGATCCTGCCCACTGCGTCTCTTCTGGCTGCGACACTGCTCGCGGGCACTTTCCTTGCCTCTCCCGCGCTGGCCCAGCAGCCCGCTGCCGAGGCCCCGATCCCCGCCGAGGCTGGCCAGTTGCCGGCAGGCAAGCTTGATGGCGCAGTCGTGCCGCAGGCCTACCGGCTCGATCTGACCGTGGACCCGGCGAAGGAACGCTTCTCCGGCCACGTGGAAATCGAGGCCGAGGTGAAGAAGGCCGGCCGGTTCGTGTGGATGCACGGCCGCGATCTCAAAGTCGGCAAGGTGACCGCGCTGGTCGGCGGCCAGCCCGTTGCCGGCACGTTCCGCCAGGTCGATCCGACCGGCGTTGCGCTGGTCACTTTCGATGCGCCGCTGCCTGCGGGCAAGACGACCTTCGCCTTCGACTATGACGCACCGTTCGGCGAAGGGCCGGCTGGCCTGTTCCGCGTCAAGGTGGGCGATGATTGGTATGCGTGGACCCAGCACGAATCGATCGATGCCCGGGCCAGCTTCCCCTCGTTCGACCAGCCCGGCTTCAAGGTGCCGTGGAACGTGACCCTGCGCACGCCCGAGGGCCTGAAAGCGGTGAGCAACGCGCCCGAGGTGAAGACCGAGACCGCGAACGGCATGACCGTCCATACCTTCGCGCCAACGCTGCCGCTGCCGAGCTATCTGGTGGCGATGATGGTGGGGCCCTTCGTGACCGTGGAAGGCGTGGTGCCGCCGACCCCGCAGCGCGCGACGCCGCTGCCGATCCGTGTGGTTTCAACCAAGCAGAACGCAGGCAAGCTCGATTTCGCGCTGGAAGGCACCAAGGGCGTGGTCGAGCATCTGGAGGCCTATTTCGGCCAGAGCTTCCCCTATCCCAAGCTTGACCAGATCACCTCGCCGATCATGCCCGGCGCGATGGAGAACGCAGGCGCCGACCTTTATGCGGACAGCATCCTCGTCATGGATGACAAGGCCTCTACCGCGCAGAAGCGCACCTTCGGCATGGTGGTGAGCCATGAGCTGGCGCACCAGTGGTTCGGCGATCTCGTCACCCCGGCATGGTGGGACGACATCTGGCTCAACGAGAGCTTTGCCAACTGGATGGGCTTCCGCATCGGCAACGAATGGCGGCCCGATCTCAATATCGGCGCGGGCGCGCTGGCCGAAGGCTTCAGCGCCATGGGCATCGACGCGCTCGTCGCCGGACGGCCGATCCATCAGCCGATCGAGAAGAACGCCCAGATCGACGCGGCCTTCGATACGATTACCTATGGCAAGGGCGGCCATGTCGTCGCCATGATCGCGGCCTTTATGGGTGACACCAAGTTCCGCGACGGCGTGCGCGGCTACATGGCGGCGCACAAGTATGGCAACGCCACCAGCGCCGAATTCTTCAAGGCCATGGCCGAAGCGGCCGGCGATCCGCGCATCCTGCCCGCGATGCAGAGCTTCACCGATCAGCAGGGCGTGCCGCTGGTGACGCTGCAGCGTGCCGGCGCAAATAGCTGGAAGGTGACGCAGAGCCGCTACACCCGCCTTGGCATGAAGGGCCCGGTTACCAAGTGGGGCATTCCGCTGTGCCTGCGCCAAGGCGATCTGCGCCAGTGCACGTTGCTGACCGACACATCCGCCACGGTGTCGATCAAGAGCGCCGGGCCGATCATGCCCAACGCGGGCGGCACCGGCTATTACCGCTTCGAGCTGCCCGCCAAGGAATGGGATGCGCTGATCGCGGCGACGCCGACGCTGAGCGGCAGCGAGGCGCTGGCTGTGATGGACAGCCTCAATGCCAGTTTCTACGCGGGGCGCGTTACCGCCGACCAGCTGATCGCCGGTTCGCGCGCGCTGGCCGCCAACCCGGACAGCTATGCCAGCGGCGACGCGGTCGGGCTGCTTGAGGCGATGGCGCAGCGGGGGGTGATCGCCGCGAGCGCGAAGCCGCAATTCCGCGCCTTTGTCGATGCGCTCTATGCGCGGCAGCTCAAGGCCATCGGCTTTGATCCGCGCGCCGGGGCGCATAGCGGTGATGATCCGGAGAAGCAGCAGAAGCGCGCGCAGCTGATTGATCTGGTTGCCACCACGGCGCAGGACGCGCCGCTGCGGGCGCAATTGGCCACCGCGGTCGATGCCTATCTGGCGGGCGATGCGGGCGCGCTCGATCCGGCCTACTTCGGCGCGGCGTTCGATGCATGGCTGGGAGCGCACAAGCTGGACGGGGCCAAGACCCTGATCGACAAGGCGCTCGCTTCGGAAGATCCCTTGTTCCGCCCGGCCGCGCTGGGCGCGATCAGCACCAGCGGCGATCTCCCCACGGCCAAGTGGCTGCTGGAAGAGTTCAAGGACAAGCGCCTGCGCCAGTCCGAACAGCTCAACTTCGTGCGCGGCGTGGTCTATACCGCCGATACGCGCGATTGGGGCTATAGCTGGATGAAGGCCCACCTCGACGAGCTGCTGGGCGGCGGCGCAGGCATCTTCTTCGGCGCGCGTCTGCCGCAGATCCTTGGCAACTTCTGCTCGGTCGCCCAGGCCGCCGAGTTTGACGGCCTGCGCACCAAGTTCGCCGGCAAGTCCGGCGCGCTGGAACTGGAGCGGACGATCGAGCGCGTGCGCGCGTGCGGAATGCTCAAGGATGCGCGCGGGGCCGAGCTGACGGCGGCCATCGCCAAGCTCAAGTAAGCGGAAGACCCAAAGGCAGGCGCAACGTGGCGGTGAGACCTCTGGTCTCGCCGCCATCCTGCCGGTTCGCAAGGTGCAGCGAGCCGCCGTGCTGATCGGCAATCGCGCGCGCGAGGGTGAGGCCAAGACCCGCGCCGCCCGTGGCCGAATTGCGCGAGGCTTCAAGCCGGGTGAACGGCTCCAGCATCCGGGCGATCTCGTGGCTCGGAATGCCGGGGCCATCATCCTCGACCACCAGCACCGCCTCCTGCCCATCGCGCTGCAGGCTGACACGGGCGCGGCTGCCATAGCGCAGTGCGTTCGAGACAAGGTTGCGCATGGCCCGGCGCAGCCAGGTGGCGCGCAGCGGCATGACCATGCGCTGCGCCTCGCCCAAGATCACATCCTCGCCCATGTCCTCGTATTCGCCCACCACATCGGCGACGAGCGCGCTGAGTTCGGTTGGCTCAAGCGGGTCGGACGGACGGCCAACGCGCGCCAGGCTCAGGATATCGTCGAGCGAGCGGTTGATGTCCTCGATCCCGGCGACCATCCGCGATCGTTCCGCATCGTTCTCGACCACCTCGACCCGCACCCGCAGCGCGGCCAGCGGCGTCTTGAGATCGTGGCCGATGGCACCGAGCATCACGTCCTTCTCATCGAGCAGCGCACCGACGCGCCGCTCCATCGCGTTGTTGGCCACGATCAGACGGCGGATATCGTCCGGGCCTTCGGGCGCCAGCTGCCCGCCGGGTACGCGCGAACGGGCGAAGCCTTCGACTTGCGTGGTCAGCGCGCGCAAGGGCCGCGCGATGCGGCGCAGAATCAGCGCAACCGCGCCGACCAGTACGACGTAAAGCAGCAGCGTCTGCAGCACGAGCGTGGTGAGCATCGCGCGTTCGTTGCGGGGAGCGAGCAAGCGCGCGGTGAGCCAGGTGCCATCGGCGCGGCCGATTGCCGCGACGATCAGGCGCGGGCGCGGCGCGCCGGGCGGACGCGTCATGCGCACGCGCGGCTGGGCGAGCCATACGGCAATCACCGGATCGCGCGCCGGATCGCGCTCGGCCACGAACAGGCGCGCGGCATCGACGCCCTGCGCTTCGAGCACCTGACGCAGGCCCTGTTCGATATCCGGACGGCGGCGATCGCCGGCCTGCTGCGGCGCGCGCTGTTCTTCCTGCACCCGCAGTGGGCGCGGCATGCGCAGGCCGACCTCGGGCGGACCTTCGCCGCCCGGAAAGAGGCCGGGCGGGGGTCCGCCGGGCGGGCCGAACTGCGCACGCGGATTGCGGCCGAGCAGGCTGAACGCGGCATAATTGACGAGGCCCGCGAAGTGCCGCTCGTGTTGCATCCGCCACATCAAGGCGGCGGACAGCCCCTGCGCAACCATCAGCGCGAGCGCGATGGCGAGCAGCATCTGGCCTTGCAGGCTGCGCGGCCAGAGGCGCAGACTTCGCCCGGTTTCAGCCATCGGAGGGGACCCGGCGCACTTCGGCGGCAAGCATGTAGCCGCCGCCCCAGACGGTCTGGATCAGTTCGGGATTGCGGCTGTCGCGCTCGATCTTGCGGCGCAGGCGGCTGATCTGGTTGTCCACCGCGCGGTCGAACAAGTGCGCCTCACGGCCCTGCACCATATCGAGCAGCCTATCACGGTCGAGCACCTGGCGCGGATGATCGAGAAAGGCGACGAGCAGGCGAAACTCTGCCGAGGAAATCGCCACAACCGCGCCTTCGTTGTCGATCAGGCGGCGGCGCAGCGGATCAAGCCGCCAGCCTTCGAAGGCATAGTGGAACGCATCCGCCGCGCTCTCGGCAGGTTCGGGCGTGCGTGCGGCACGGCGCAGCACCGAGCGGATGCGCGCGACCAGTTCACGCGGATCGAACGGCTTCACCACATAGTCGTCCGCGCCGATCTCGAGCCCGACGATGCGATCTGTTGCTTCACCCCGCGCGGTGAGGAAGATCACGGGCAGATGGCGCGATTCGATGAGATGGCGGCAGAGCGAAAGCCCGTCCTCGCCGGGCATCATCACATCAAGCAACACGATATCGAACGCTTCGCCGGCAAGGCGGGCGCGGGCCTCGGCCGCGCCGGCGGCCTGGCTCGCGGCAAACCCCTGGCGGACAAGATAGTCCGCCAGGGGCTCGCGCAATGCGGCTTCGTCATCGACGACCAGCACACGAGTGAGTGCAGGTGTTGCCGCCATGCTCAGTCAGCCGGGGGCGGCGGGGGCGGCATATCGCCCATGTCACCGCCCATGCCGTGCCCGCGCATGCCATGACCACGGCCCCAGCCGCCGCCCCAACCACTGGCGCGATCCCCGCGCATCGCCTTCCACGCGGCGCGGCGTTCCTCGGGGGTCAGCTTGCCATCGTGGTTGGTATCGGCCGTATCGAAGCGCGCTTTGGCGGCGGCGTCGAATTCGGCGCGGGTGATCGTGCCATCATGGTTGGTATCGGCCTTCTCGGCCATTTCACGCAGCTTGTGCGCGCCCGGGCCCATCATCATGCCCATGCCCTCACCCATCGGCGGACGGCCTTCGGCGCCATCGCGGCTTTTCGAGCGGCCTTCCATCATTGCCTTGTGGTGGTCCATGAATTCGGCCTTGCTGATCGAACCATCGTGGTTGGCGTCGATGGTGTCGAACATCTCGCCCATCTTAGCCGCGCGGTCCGCATCATTGAGCACACCATCCTTGTTAACGTCCAGCTTAGTCCAGAACGCGTCGGCCTTGGCCTTGGCGTCGGCCCATGTCACCGTGGCGCCACCCATCGGGTCGCGGGCAGGTTCGGCAAAGGCTGGGTGGACGGCATAGAGCGCCGTGGCGGCGGTGAGCACGACAGCCGCAGAGGCGGCGAGGGTGGTTTTCTTCATCGGTCTCGGTCCTTGTTCGGACGGAACAGGGGGAAAAGCCCCTTTCCGGCTGTGTGCTTCCTAAGCCGGACTTGTCGCGCAGTTATGCCGCCAGCGGGGTGTTTTGTCGCACTTTGTCGCGGAGGTTCAGCGCGGGCGATGTTCGGTGCCGAGGCCGGCGGTGATGAAAAGCGCCGTCGCTTCTGCCGAAACCAGATCCATCGTATGCCAAGCGCCGGGCGGATTGACCGCATATTCGCCGGCAACGAGGCGAACTTCGGCAGTCGATCCATCGGCCAGTTCCTGATGCATCACGCCTTCCCCGCTCAGCATCAGCACGACCTCATCCCCCGCCGGGTGCATTTCCCAACTGTCCCAGCTTTCGGTGAAAGTGTGCTGGCTGACGAGGCGGCCTTCTGCCCCGTCAGCGCCGTGGCGGGCGATGTAATCGCCGTACCATTCCATGCCGGTGAAGGCGGGCTGCGGCACGGCCTGCGCACCGAGCCCGATATGGATGGGATGCCTATCGAGCCGGTGCGCCATGGCGTGTCAGCTCCCCATCACGAAGGCATTGAGCTTGTTGCCATCGGGATCGCGGAAATAGGCGGCGTAGAACCCGCCTTCGCCGCGCGGCCCCGGAGGACCTTCGCATGTGCCGCCATGGGCGAGCGCGGCAGCATGGAGCCTGTCCACCTGCGCTGTATCCTTCGCTTCCAATGCAACCATCACGCCGTTGCCCACGGTGGCGGGCTCGCCATTGTAGGGCTTCATCAGGCCGATGCCGGCAGCGCCGCCAGCTTCACCCCAAGCGATGGCGCCATCCCATTCATACATTCGCTTGGTGCCCATTTCGGCGGCCAGCGCATCATAGAACGCCGCGCCGCGCGCGAGATCGTTGGTTCCCAAAGTTACGTAGCCGATCATGTGTACCTCCTCTTACGCCCAACCCTCACTATCGAGTCGCGATAATCAGAACATAACACGAACAAAAATGCTTACAACGGGGCGCAGGCAGCCTCCAGCCACGCCAGATCCGTGCCTTCGAGCTGCGGCGCGAGCAGCGCGCGAACCTTGGCGTGATAGGCATTCCACCAGTCGCGCTCGTGCGCCAGCAGCAGCGACGGCTCCACCAGCGTGCGATCGATGGGCGCGAACGTCAGCGTCTCGAAGCCCATGAACGTGCCTTCCGCGCCGGGGATTGCGCGCTCCTCGACCAGCACGAGGTTCTCGATGCGGATGCCGTATTCGCCGGCCTTGTAATAGCCCGGCTCGTTCGAGAGGATCATGCCGGGGAGCAGGGCCTGGCCGGTGCCGGCCTGCCCGCCCGCCGCCTTGGCGATGCGCTGCGGGCCTTCATGCACGGCAAGGAAGCTGCCGACGCCGTGGCCGGTGCCGTGGGCATAATCGAGCCCGGCGGACCACAGGAACTGGCGCGCGAAGCTATCGAGCTGGCTGCCGTTGGTGCCTTCGGGGAACACCGCCTGATCGAGCGCGATATGGCCCTTGAGCACGCGGGTGAAGCGGTCCTTCACTTCAGCCGGGGGCGCATCGGGGCCGATCCAGACAGTGCGGGTGATGTCGGTCGTGCCATCAAGGTACTGGCCGCCCGAATCGACCAGATAGACGCTGTTCGGCTCGATCTGGCGGTTGGACTGCTCGTCCACCTTGTAGTGCGGGCTGGCGCCGTTGGGGCCAGCGGCGGAGATCGTGTCGAACGACAAGTCGCGCAGGAGGCCGGTCTTTTCGCGCTCGGCGCGGAGCGCGGCGGCGGCGGACAGTTCGGTTTCGGTGCCGTTCGGCGCGGCGTTCGAGAGCCAGTGGAGGAAGCGGGTGATCGCGGCGCCATCGCGCTCCTGCGCGGCGCGGTGGCCGGCCTGTTCGACCGGGTTCTTGCGAGCCTTGGGCAGAACAGTGGGATCGGTGACCGAGACAGGTTCGGCCCCGGCAGCAGCGAGCTCGGCATAGATGGCTGCGACCGCACGTTCGGGATCGACCGCCACTTTCTTGCCCGCAAGCGCGGCGAGCGCGGGGGTGAAGGCGGCGCGGTCCTGCACGCGAACGGCGTTGCCGAGATGCTGGGCCAGTTCGGGCGTGACCTTTTCGGGCGCGATGAACAGGTCTGCCGTGCCGTCTGCATGGGCGAGCACGAAGGAGAGCGCGACGGGGGTGCAGTCTACATCCGACCCGCGCATGTTGAGCAGCCACGCGACCGAATCGAGCGCGGAAATGACCGCGGCATCAAGCCCGCGCGCGGTGAGCCAAGCGGCGACTTCGGCGCGTTTCTCGTTGGCTGAGGCGCCGGCATATTCGTCTGCATGGACGAGCGCGGGGGCGGCGGAGGGCGCGGGGCGGTCCTGCCAGATCGCGTCTACGGGGTTTTGCACCACGGCGACCAGCGCGGCCTTGCGGGCTTTCAGCGCGGCGGCGGCGCTATCGGCCCAACCCTTGCCGTGGAGCCACGCGTCATACCCGATGCGCGCGCCTTCAGGGGCCTGTTCGCCTAGCCATGCCGCGACCGACGTCTGCGGGACCGACTGGTATTGATAGAGCCGCCCATCGACCTGTTCGCGCACCTGCAGCGTGTAGCGCCCGTCCACGAAGATCGCGGCCTTGTCCTTCAGGACCACGGCAGTGCCGGCCGAGCCGCCGAAGCCGGTCAGCCAGCCGAGGCGCTGGGCATAGGCGCCGACATATTCGCTCATGTGCTCGTCGGAAATGGGGATGACGAAGCCATCGAGCTCTTGCCGCGCGAGTTCCTTGCGCAGGGCTTCGAGCCGGGCTTCATGCCCCTGTTGTTCAACTTTCATCAGCATGGGTCGTGTCCTGAAGCGTATGACCCGCCTTGCGGGCTTATGCTGCACACCATAGATGCAGGGAATGACGGAAACCACCCCCAAGGTCCCAGCCGCTGCGCCTCCGGTCGCCGCCAAGAAGCCCCATTCTTTCACCCACCACGGCGTGACCATCGAGGATCCGTACCACTGGCTGCGCGATCCGGGCTATCCCGAGGTGACCGACACCGAGGTGCTGGCACATCTGGAAGCCGAGAACGCCTGGTTCGACGCGCAGATGAAGCCGCTTGAGCCGACCATCGAGACGCTGCTCACCGAGATGCGCGGACGCATCAAGGAAGCCGACAAATCGGTGCCGCAGAAGGACGGCGATTGGCTCTACTGGATCGAATACGAGGAAGGCGCCGAATACAAGAAATGGTGGCGAAAGCCCGTGGCCGGAGGCGCGGACGAGCTGATCCTCGACGAGGTAGCGCTGGCCGAGGGCCTTGAGTACTTCCGCCTTGGTGCGCTCTCGGTCTCCCGCGACGGACGGCTGCTCGCCTGGGCGGTGGACGACAATGGATCGGAGCGCTTCACCGCGCGGATCAAGGTGATCGCGACCGGCGAAGTGCTGCCCGATGTGATCCCCGGCACGCTTTCCGCGCTCATCTGGGCGGCCGGCGATAAGGCGCTGGTCTACAGCCTCGCCAATGCGCAGTGGCGGACGGACAATGCGCGGCTGCACTGGCTGGGAACGCCAGTGGAAAGCGATGTCGAGCTCTATCACGAGGATGACGAGGGCTTCCGCGTTTCAGCCGGGCTTTCGGCCAATGACGAATGGCTGGTGATTGCCACGGGCGACCACGAGACGAGCGAAGTGCGGCTGGTGCCTGCGGCCGATCCGCTGGCGCCGCCGCTGCTGGTGCGGCCACGGCAAACGGGGGTGGAATACGATGTCGACCTGCGCGGCGAGACGCTGTTCATCCACACCAACGACAGCCACGAGAACTTCCACCTCGCCATGGCATCGCTCGCCAGCCCCGGCGAATGGACCACGCTGATCGAGGGGACGGACGAGTTCTACCTCACCGGCTTCGACCTGTTCCGCGATTTCTACGTGATCGAAGGACGGGTGCGCGGGCTCGATAGGATCGAGGTGCGCTACTACAACGATCCGGCGCGGATCGAGGCCATCGCCTTTCCCGAGGCGAGCTATGAGGCATCGCTGGGCGACAACCCGGAATGGGCAATGGAAAAGCTGCGGGTCAGCTATGAATCGATGACGAGCCCGGCCTCGGTCTATGACTATCACGTGGGCGAACAGCGGCTCGAACTTTTGAAAACGCAGGAAATCCCCAGCGGCTATGACGCCTCGCTATACGAGACGGCGCGGCTGGAAATCACGGCGCGTGACGGAACGGCGGTGCCGGTCTCGGTGGTGTGGCGCAAGGGACGGCAGCAGGGCGGGCCGCTCTATCTCTATGGCTACGGCGCCTATGGCATTGCCATCGGGCCGGGCTTTTCAACCACGCGGCTGAGCCTTGTCGACCGCGGCTTTGCCTATGCCATCGCGCATATCCGCGGCGGCGATGATCTGGGGCGGCGCTGGTACAAGGCAGGCAAGCTCGAGCAGCGCACCAACACCTTCCACGATTTCGTCGATGTGGCGAAGGGGCTGATCGCGGAAGGCTTCACCGAGGCCGGGCGGATCGCGATTGCGGGCGGCTCTGCGGGTGGCGAACTGATGGGCGCGGTGATCAATTCCGATCCCGCGCTGTGGGGCGCAGTGGCGGCGCATGTGCCGTTTGTCGATGTGCTGGCGACCATGCTCGACGCCGAACTGCCACTGACACCGGGCGAGTGGCCCGAATGGGGCAATCCGATCGAGGACAAGGCCGCGTTCGAGCTGATCCGCTCGTACTCCCCCTACGATCAGGTCTTGGCCCAGGCCTATCCGCCGATACTGGTGACGGCGGGCCTCAATGATCCGCGCGTGACGTATTGGGAGCCCGCAAAGTGGGTGGCGAAACTGCGCGAGTTGAAGACCGACGACAACGAACTGCTGCTCAAGACCAATATGGGCGCGGGGCATGGCGGCAAGTCCGGCCGGTTCGAGGGCCTGCGCGAGACGGCGGAGGAGTTTGCCTTCATCCTCGCCCAGCTGGGCGTTCCGGCTTAACCATGCACACGCAAACCTTCACCGCCGGGCCGGAGCACATCGACGTGCTGGGCCATGTGAACAACGCGGTGTGGGTGCAATGGATGGAAGCGCTCGCCACCTCGCACTGGGAGGCGCTGGCCCCGGCGGAGTGGCAGGCGTCCCATGTGTGGGTCGTGACGCGGCACGAGATCGACTATCGCGGCAATATCGCGCTGGGCGAAAGCGTGACGGGTGAGACTTTCGTGCCCGATGCCCCGCGCGGGGCGCGGTTCGACCGGCGGGTCGATTTCCGCAACTCCGCCGGAAAGGTGATCGTCAGCGCGCGGACGCAGTGGGTGTTGATCGACAAGGCCAGCAGGCGCATCCAGCGCGTGCCGGCCGAGATGGCCGCGCTCTTTATCGCCTAGGCTGTGATCGCCTGAAAATCGGGCGTGAAACCGGCCATAAGGTCGCAGTGGCCCGAACCCGGCATGGGGTTTGCCCGCCAGATCCAGTTCCACCGGGCCCATGCTGCCGGGGGCGACATGCCGAGGCCCGGAACCACGCCAGCATTGGGGCGGCGTTAACTCAGGCCAGCAAATCCCCGACTGGCCGGTAGGCATAGCCCAGTTCGCGCGCGACGGCTTCATAGGTCACCGCGCCTGCGTCGACATTGAGCCCTGCGGCCAGATGGGGATTAGCAGCAAGCGCCGCCTTCCAGCCGAGATCGGCGATCTTCAGCGTGTGCGGCAGGGTGACGTTGTTGAGCGCGTAGGTGCTGGTGCGGGCAACGCCGCCGGGCATGTTGGCCACGCAGTAGTGGACGATCCCGTCGACCACGTAAGTCGGCTCGGCATGGGTGGTGGCATGGCTGGTTTCGAAGCAGCCGCCCTGATCGATGGCGACATCCACCAGCACCGCGCCGGGCTTCATCGTGGCGAGCATGGCGCGCGTGACCAGCTTGGGCGCGGCCGCGCCGGGGATGAGCACCGCGCCGATCACCAGATCCGCCTCCGCGATGCAGTCCGCAAGATTGGCCTGATTGGAAAAGCGCGTCTTGGCGCGGCTTTCGAAGTGGGTGCCGAGCCGTTCGAGCACTTCGGGATCACGATCGAGGATCGTGACATCGGCGCCAAGGCCAGCGGCCATCTGCGCCGCGTTGAAGCCGACGACACCGCCGCCGATCACTGCCACCTTGCCCGGAAGCACGCCCGGCACGCCGCCGAGCAGGACGCCGCGCCCGCCATGCGCCTTTTCCAGCGCGGTGGCGCCTGCCTGGATCGACATGCGGCCTGCAACCTGGCTCATCGGCTTGAGCAGCGGGAGCTGGTTGCCGGGGCCGGTGACCGTTTCATAGGCGATCGCGGTAACGCCCGACTTCACGAGATCGGCCGTCTGCTCAGGATCAGGCGCGAGGTGGAGATAGGTGAACAGCACCTGGCCTTCGCGCAGCTGGGCGCGCTCGATGGCCTGCGGTTCCTTGACCTTCACGACCATTTCGCATCCCGCGAAGATCGCGGCGGCATCCGGCTTGATGACTGCGCCGGCCGCTTCGTAATCACGGTCCGCCGCGCCGATGCCGAGCCCGGCGCCGGTTTCGACCCAGACTTCGTGGCCATGCGCGGCCAATTCGCGCACGCTTTCGGGGGTCAGCCCGACGCGATACTCGTGGTTCTTGATTTCCCGGACGGTACCGACACGCATGGCAGGCTCCTGTGACTGGTTGCTGAGAGCAGGATACGCGCGTTCGGGCGCGCTGTTTCACCTGATTGGCCGCTTGCGGGCGGGTGTTTTGATGATATTTCCTGTTGCGGAGCTATTTTACGGGAAATTCTTGCATGAACAGGATCGATGCCGCGCTGGTTGACGCGCTGCAGGCCGACTCGGCCCGGCCAATCGCAGCGTTGGCCGAAGCGGTCGCGCTCTCGCCCTCGGCCTGCCACCGGCGGATCCGCGCGCTGGAGGAGGCCGGGGTCATCAGCGGCTATGCCGCGCGCATCGATCCGCGCCGGATCGGGCTGGCCGTCGAAGTCTTCGTGGAGATCACGCTCACCAGCCAGAGCCGCGAGGCGATGGACCGGTTCGAGCGCGCGGTGAGCGATTTCGATGATATCCTGGAATGCCATCTGATGTCGGGCGGGGCCGACTACCTGCTGCGCGTGGCGGCGGCAGATCTCGATCAGTACGACCATATCCACCGCGACTGCCTCGCGCGGCTGCCCGGGGTTTCCTCGATGCGCTCAAGCTTTTCGCTCAGGCGGATCAAGCGGTTCGCGGGGTATCCGGTGCCGCGCGGGCGGCCATAGGCGGGGCTTTCTTGGCGCGCGGGGCCTTCTTGTCCGCACTGTCGAGCAGAGTGAGATCGCTGCCCGGTTCGTCCATGTCATAGCGTTCGCGCAATTCGGCCTTGAACGCCTTGATCGCTTCCTCATCAGGCAGGTGATCAACGGTGAAGCGGCGCACAACGAATTCATCGGCGCTGTCGAGCACGGTGAGGAAGCGCCCGGTTACCGTCTCTGCCAGATGCGAGACATCGAGCCCGTCGGCAATCGTCCAGCGATGCCGGCCCCAGGTGACGATCCGGCGGCCGCAGTGGCGACAAATGCTGTAGATGCCGCCATCATCCTCGCGCGCACGCCATGCGGTCGGCTGATGCGCCCTCGTGAACCAGCACGGGGACAGGGCTACGTAGGGCACGCGTTGACCTTTCTCGCTCGTTGCCCGGCGTCCCCCGAAAGGAGCCGGGGGGGCATAGGGCATCGCTGCCGGACATGAGGTGAGGACGGCGGCTTGGCGCGATAGTTAAGGGCAAGCGGGCGCGAAGGGCGCCCTCACAGCGGATTGCCGTCCTTGTCGCGGTAAATATCGCGCCGCCCAACATGGTTTGCGGGGCCGACGAAGCCGTCCGCTTCCATGCGCTCGATCCATTTGGAGGCGGTGTTGTAGCCCACGCCCATCTGGCGCTGGACCCAGCTGGCCGAAGCCTTCTGGCTTTCGAACACGAGCTGGCAGACCTGCCGATACTTGCGCTCCTCGGGTGCGTCTGATGCGGTCGCGTCGAGATCGTCGAAACCGAAGCTGCCGTCTTCGGGCTCTTCCGTCACCGAATCGACGTAGTCCGGGCTGCCCTGTCCGCGCCAGTGATCGGCCACGCGCTCCACTTCCTCGTCGCTGACGAAGGGGCCGTGGACACGGCTGATCGCGCCGGTGCTGGGCTTGTAGAGCATGTCGCCCTTGCCCAGCAGCTGTTCGGCACCCTGCTCGCCAAGGATCGTGCGGCTGTCGATGCGGCTGGTGACGGCGAAGCTGATGCGGGTCGGCAAATTGGCCTTGATCACGCCGGTGATGACATCGACCGAAGGGCGCTGTGTCGCCATGATGAGGTGGATGCCCGCGGCGCGGCTCTTTTGCGAAAGGCGCTGGATCAGGACTTCGATTTCCTTGCCGACGGTGACCATGAGATCGGCGAGTTCGTCGACGATCACCACGATCTGCGGCAGAGCCTGATAATCGAGCTGCTGCTCCTCGAACAGCTCCTCGCCGGAATCGGGATCAAAGCCGACCTGGATGCGGCGGCCAAGCGGCTTGCCCTTGCTGGCGGCGGCGCGGACCTTCTCGTTGAAGCCCGCAATGTTGCGCACGCTGACCGAGGACATCATGCGGTAGCGCCGCTCCATTTCCTCGACCGCCCACTTCAGCGCGCGGACCGCCTTGGCCGGCTCGGTCACCACGGGCGAGAGGAGGTGCGGGATATCGTCGTAGGACTTGAGTTCGAGCACCTTGGGATCGACGAGGATCAGGCGGCACTGCTGCGGGGTGAGGCGGTAGAGCAGCGACAGCAGGATGCAGTTGAGCCCGACCGACTTGCCCGAGCCGGTGGTGCCCGCAACCAGCAAGTGCGGCATGGTGGCAAGGTCCGCCACGATGGGCTCGCCTGCGATATCCTTGCCGAGAATGATCGGCAGCATGCCCTTGGAGTTCACGAACTTGTCACAAGAGACGAGCTCGTGGAACGAGACCATGTCGCGCACCGCGTTGGGCAGCTCGATGCCCATGACGGTGCGGCCGGGGATCGAGGACACGCGCGCGGAAATCGCGCTCATGTTGCGGGCGATATCGTCGGCCAGACCGATCACCCGGCTGGCCTTGATGCCGGGCGCGGGTTCCAGCTCGTACATCGTGACGACCGGGCCGGTGCGGACCGCGGTGATTTCGCCCTTCACGTTGAAATCATCGAGCACGTTTTCAAGGAGGCGCGCATTGCGCTCGAGCGCCAGCTTGTCGATCTTCGGTCCCGTCGCGACAGGGAGCGGCTCCAGAATATCGAGCCCGGGCAGCTCATACTGATCGAACAGATCGCCCTGCCGTGCCTTTCCGGCAAGCTGCGCGGGCGCAGGCGGGCGCGAGGGATCGGTGATCTCGGTCGGGCGGCGGCGTGCGGACGACGCATCGGGCGCGGCCACGACAGCATCATCGGCAGGCTCTGCGCGCGGCTTGGGCTGGCGCTTGGGCAGGAGCGCTGCGACCCCGGTTGCAGCTTCGCCCACCGGCCGGTCCGCTCGGCGCAGGAAGCCGGGCATGCGCGGCAGGCGGTGCCAATCTAGGGCGAAGACTTGCGCGGTGACGACAAGGCCGGTCAGCGCCGTCAGCAGCGCCGCGCCGCGCACGATCCACAGTTCAGCCGCCGGCAGAAGTTGTGCAATTGCGCGGATCACGGCCGCACCCAGGAGCCCGCCAAGCCCGCCCGCTCCGGCCGGAAGCGTGCCGCCCGGCCCGGTGAGCATGAGCGCGAAGGCCGTGCCGAGCAGCGCCATGGCCAGCGCCAGCATAAAGACGAGCCGCCACCATGAGGGCAGCGGCGCCAGCGCCTCTTCATCCTCATCGACGTCGATGAGATCACCGGCGGCATCCCACAGCCGCCGCGCGAAGACATAGAGCAGCGGCAGGAGCAGCACGGCGGGCAAGCCAAAGAACAGGAGCACGCGCTCAGCCGCCCAGGCGCCGGGCAGGCCCATCCAGTTTTCGACAGGGCTGCCCGATGCAGTGCTGCCCGAAGGGTCGGTCTGGGTATAGCTCGCCAGTGCAAGGGCGAGCATGACCATGGCAGCAAACAGCGCGGTCGCGCCGATCAACTCGGCACTACGGCGGAAGCTGCGCCGCAGGATCGCGCGCCAGTCCGCACCTTTGGCAGGGCGCCCTCCGGCGGGCGAAACGAGTGCGCGAGATGCCATGAAACCTGTCCCTTCTCGCCGCCTTCATGCGCCCGAAGGGGGGATGGCGTCAAGAATCCTCGGCAGGCGAAACGCAAGGAATCCCGGCGAGTCGCGGGTTTCTGCGGGGTTTACGCGAGCCCGTCGATAGCGGCCCAGCCCCAGACCGGCAGCCGCGCGGCGCGGCGCTTCGTCATTCCGCCCAGCGCGATCACCGGCAGCGGAGAGCGCTGCGCGAGCATTAGGAAGCGCAGCGGCCCCAGCACCGGCGCGCCGGGGTGCGAGCGGGTGGGATGAACCGGCGAGAGCAGAATGGCACTGGCGCGCGCGCGCACCGCCGCGCCGATCTCGGCCAGCGAATGTACGGTTGCGAGATGCAGCCCGGCGGGGCGGCGCAGCTCTTGCGGGGCGCCGTAGTGCCCATCAGCGCGCCAGCCGCGCGCCTCGCCAGCCGTGATAACAAGCACGCCGCGCCGCACGCAGAGCCGCCGCAACACTTCAAACCGCGCGCGCCGGGCAACTGGCGGGAGGTGATAGTGCCGGAACACCAGCGCACTGCCGCGCGGCAGGCGGGAAATGGCGGATTCCAGCCGATGATCGTTGCGCGCATCGCTGAGCAGGACGACCCGCGGGACAGGATGACACCGGTGCATCCCCGGCCTATAGCACCGCACCATGACCGATCCAGAGGCCCCGCTTGCCACAATCCGGGCGCGTATCGCCCACGCCGCTGCCGTCGCCCGGCGCAAGGCAGAGAGCGTCACGCTCGTTGCCGTGTCCAAGACCCGCCCGGCCGAGGCGATTCTGCCGCTGATCGCCGCAGGCCAGCGCGTGTTTGGTGAGAACCGGGTGCAGGAAGCGGACGCCAAGTGGCCCGCGCTGCAGGAAGCCCATGTCGATATCCGGCTCCACCTTGTCGGCCAGCTGCAGTCCAACAAGGCAGAAGAAGCGGTGCGCCGCTTCGATTGCATCCACTCGCTCGACCGGCCTTCGCTGCTCACCGCGCTGGCCAAGGCGATGGACAAAGTGGGCCGCCGCGTGCCGCTGTTCGTGCAAGTGAACATCGGCGCCGAAGCCCAGAAGGGCGGCTGCGTGATCGCCGATCTGCCCGCACTACTCACGCAGGCGCGCGCCACCGACTTGCCGATCAAAGGCCTGATGTGCGTGCCGCCTGCCGGGATCGAGGCCGCGCCGTTCTTCGCACTACTGGGCAAACTGGCGGACGATCATGGACTTGCCGGGCGCTCAATGGGCATGAGCGAGGATTTCGAGACCGCGATTATGCTTGGCGCAACGCATGTGCGCGTGGGCTCGGCGCTGTTCGGGGCGCGGAGCTGAAATGAAGCGCCTGCTGCCGCTTATACTGCTGCTGGCCCCTGCTTCGGCCATGGCGCAGATGGACCATTCCCAAATGGACCACGGCGCGATGGACCATGGCGCGATGGACATGTCGTGGATGTCCATGAACGGCATGGGTTCGGGCACCTCGCGCCTTCCTCTGAACGAAGTGATGCGCGGCGTGCACCTGATGCCGAGCGCGCGCGACATGGTGATGGTGCAGACGAATGTCTGGCCAGTCTATACCGACCAGGTCGGGCCGCGCGGGGGCACCAAGTTCTACGCCCAGTCGATGGCGATGGCCATGTGGATCCACGATCTGGGCGGCGGCGCGAAGCTGACCGGGCAGGCGATGATGAGCCTCGAACCCGCCATGCGCCATGATGGCTACCCGAACCTGTTCGCGACCGGCGAGGAAGCCTATGGCCGCGCACTGGTCGATCGGCAGCACCCGCACGACCTGTTCATGGAGCTTTCGGCGCGGCTCGATGTGCCGGTGGCGCCAGGGCTCAAGGCCTTCGTCTATGGCGGTCCGGTGGGCGAGCCGGCGCTGGGCCCTTCGGCCTTCATGCACCGCGCGTCTGCCCAGTATAATCCTGAGGCACCGATCACCCACCACTGGTTCGATTCAACGCATATCACGTACGGCGTAGTCACCGCGGGGCTTGCCGGAAAAACCTGGCAGATCGAGGCAAGCGCCTTCCGGGGCCGCGAGCCCGACGAGAACCGCTGGGCCATCGAGCGCGCGAAACTCGATAGCTGGAGCCTGCGCGCCACCTTCACGCCCTCACCCGCGTGGGCGCTGCAGGTAAGCTATGGCAAGCTCAAGCAGCCCGAAGCCTCACACCCCGGCGAAAACGAGCGCCGCACCACCGCCTCGGTGCACTACAACAATGGGCGCGGGCTATCGGCGATGGCTGCGTTCAGCGCGAAGAAGCGCGTGCCGGGCGACACGCGCACGGCCTTCCTCGGCGAGTTCAACTGGGATGCCAACGCGCACGACACGCTGTTCGGCCGGATCGAGAACGTCAGCAACGACGAGCTCTTCCCCGATCACGACGATCCGCTGCACGATGTGGCGTTCCGCGTGACCAAGTTCGAGCTGGGCTATGCCTATCGCCTGCGCATTGCCGGGCCGCTGCAAGTGGCAGTGGGCGGCACCGGCGCGCTCTTTGCGAAGCCGGCGGCGCTCAGCGCAGCCTATGGCAAGAACCCCATCGGAGCGACCGTGTTCGCCAAGTTCAGCCTGATGAACTAGCCCTGATGCTTGGCGAGTTCGTCGCCGCTCAGGGTCACCATGTGCAGCAGGTTCGTGGAACCCGGAGTGCCGAACGGCACACCGGCCAGCGCGATAAGGCGTGAGCCAGCCGTGGCGAAGCCGTGGCGCAGCGCCATGCGCTTGCCCTTGGCGATCATCTCCTCGAAGCTGCCGATATCCTTGGTGGCGACGGCATGTGCGCCCCACAGCAAGCCAACCTTGCGCGCAGTCGTGATCGAAGGCGTGAGCACCAGCATCGGCACGCCGGGCCGCTCACGCGCCACGCGCCGCGCGGTCGAGCCCGAGCCGGTGAACACGATGATGCCCGCAATCGGCACCGCCCGCGCAATGCTGGCGCAGGCTTCGGCCAACGCATCGGCCGTGGTGGGATCGGGCCGCGTTTCGATGAAATGGACGCGCGCGGCATAGCCGGGATCGGCTTCGACCTCGCTGGCGATGCGGTCCATGATCGTCACCGCCTCGACCGGCCAGGCACCTGCCGCCGTCTCGGCCGAAAGCATGACCGCATCGGCGCCATCATAGACGGCATTCGCAACGTCGGAGACTTCGGCGCGGGTCGGCGTCGGGCTCTCGATCATCGATTCGAGCATCTGCGTGGCAACGACCACCGGCTTGCCCTCGCGCCGCGCCTTTTCGACGATGCGCTTCTGCAGCGGGGGCACCTGCTCGGGGTTGAGCTCCACGCCCAGATCGCCGCGCGCGACCATCAGGCCGTCGGCAATCTCGAGGATCTCGTCGAGCCGCGAGATCGCTGCCGGCTTCTCGATCTTGGCCATGAGCGCGCCGTGGCCGCCCATCAGGCGGCGCGCCTCGGCCACGTCTTCAGGCCGCTGCACGAAGGACAGCGCGATCCAGTCCGCTCCTTGCGCGACGGCAAAGGCGAGATCGCGGCGGTCCTTGTCGGTCATCGCAGGAACCGGAATCACCGCATCAGGCACGTTCACGCCCTTGCGATCGGAAATGACCCCGCCGACTTCGGCCGAGCAGAGGATTTCGCTGTCGTCCGCGCGGATCACGCGCAGGCGCAGCTTGCCATCATCGATCAGCAGGCGCTGGCCGGGGCGCAGAATTCCGAAGAGTTCGGGGTGCGGCAGCTGGACGCGGTTTTCATCGCCCGGCTCGGGATTGCGATCGAGCGTGAAGTGGCCCGAATGGCGGATCACCGCCCGGCCTTCCTTGAACGTGCCGACGCGCAGTTTCGGCCCCTGCAGATCGCACAGCACGGTAATCGGCCGGCCCGCCTTGCGCTCCAGCGCGCGGATCGCGGCAATCGTTTCGGCATGCACGGTGTGATCGCCGTGGCTCATGTTGACGCGGAAGGCATCAACGCCGGCGCGGAGCAGCTTTTCCAGCATCTCCGGAGAGCGGCTGGCCGGGCCGACAGTGGCCAGGATCTTCACCTTGCGGCCACGGGGATCCAGTTTTGCCACGTCCATCACCTCGATCAAAAAACCGCGTATTTGTATGCGGCTGCCCTATGGCCTAGCTATCCACAAAACCCAAGGACGAACGATATGGATACGAATTCAGAGGCCGCTTCTGCTCCCGATGCGCTCGATGCGCTGCCCGATACGGTGGCGGCCGCGGCATTCCGCCGCCTCGTCAGGCACTTGCGCCACCGGCATGATGCACAGAACATCGAACTGATGGGGCTGGCCGGGTTTTGCCGCAATTGTCTGGCGGACTGGATCGTCGATGCAGGCGCGGCGCTCGACAAGACCGCCGCGCGCGAGGCGATCCACGGCCTTCCCGCCGCCGAATGGAAGACCCGCTATCAGACCGAGGCAACGCCGGAGCAGCTTGCCCGCATGGCCGAAAGCGTGAAGCGCAACGCGCCAGGGCACTGAAGCCACGTGGCACGCACAAGAAGATGGGGCGGCAGCCCCGCCGCCACAATGCGGCCATCCTGCGCGGAGCCATCCTGACGCAGGGCAATCGAGCAGAGATGCGCCGGGGAGGCACCGCCGATAACGGACGGCACCTCCCCGCAACGGCTTACTTCTTCTTGTTGTGGTGCTTCTTGTTGTGGTGAATCTTGCTGTGGTGGTGATGACGACGCAGATGAGCGAGGTGCTTGTCGACCGCCTTCTGCGCCTTGTCTGCACTGGCGCCAGCCATGACGGCCTTCGCATCGGCAGTGTTTGCGGCTGCCTGGGCGGCATTGGCAGCCATCTGGGCGCCATCGGCCGTCGACTGTGCAGCCTTGGCGGCAGAGGTTGCGCTATCGGCGGTTGCCTGAGCGCCCTGTGCGGAAGCGATACCCTGCTGGGCGAGCGCCACGGCCTGATCGGCCGTCGACTGCGCGCGCTTGACCGATTCGACCGTTGCGCAGCCGCTGAGCAGCGCGCCGGCAACCGTTGCCGCGAGCAGAAGTCTTGCGTTCTTGATCATCGAAATTCCCCAAAAAAATAAACACCTATTGGTATTCATCCGGTTTTTAGCGAACTTTCGCTATGGCCGGGAAAGTGACGAGGCAAGCAGCGTTGGTGCCGGAATGAGAGCGATTTAATCGCTGCGGGCAGATGGGGCAGGGCTCCCCCGGACAAAGAAAAAGGGACCGTGGCGAACCACGATCCCCTGATCTTGCAGCGATGGTCGGTGGCGACGATCGCCGATGCTTTTAGCGCTTGCCTAACTAGTAGCTTTGCAACACATTGTTATAAAATAATAATATATGCACAAAATTTTCTTGTACCGATTTTGTACGCGCCTTGCAAACCAGCTTCCAGTTAGCCCGTAGCCGTCTTAGCCTTCATAGCCAGCAGCAACGCCCTGTCCAATTCCCCTGCTTCCGTCGCAGCCTTAAACGCTTCCAGCACAGCCGCCACTTCCTCCAGCTTGTTCACGAACACCGCATTGCTGCGACCGCTGATTGCAAGAATGCGAGCGCCATAACGGCATTGCACATACCAGCCGTTGTCCTGCTGGAAAAACCACGGGCGAACGCGCTTGGGCACTTCAACGAGGGCCTTGTCCCCGTTCCCATCAGCCCTCCAACGCTTGATCTTGGTGATGTAGCTTTCACCGCGTCCAGCTGCGTCAAGCACCAGCTTCTGTTCGGCGATACCTGCAAGCAGTTTGTCACGGCGCATGATGACGGGGTCCTTCTGGACAATGCGCTGCACGGTCTTGAGGTTCAATTTTGCAAGGTAGGACATAGCGTTTCTCCATCGTTTGATAGCGACACGCTGTAGCCAAGGCATTGTTATGTCTACCGATTTCCTTTTGCTTGGCAGGAAAGAAAGCGGCATGATCTTGAGCCACTCAAGATCATGCAGCCCTGCCGCATTACCGCTGCCTGCTCTCGGCAATCTGCTTTATGTCCCGTACCCTCCGCTTCTGAACGAGGTCGTTGGCCAAAGCCTGAGCTTGCGCCCGCTGGTTTTCATTCACCACCGGGAAAAGCCCTTGCGCCGCAAATTCAATGATTGTCTCCGCTTGCCGAAGATAACGACTGACAGAAGCTGATTTCCTGCTCTTTGTATGTGGGTCATTCTCTCCGAGAGAGGGCATGACGCCTGCAAGGTCAGCAATTTGGTAGAGAGTTAAGCTTGGGTTGTCCTGCCGTGCTCGCCACACGGTGTAATGCATGTGCAGAGAGCTCAGGACGGGCTTGCCGAAGACGGGATAACGGGCTCGGCTCGGCCCTTGCTCCGCTTTGAATTTGCTCATCTCGGGTTTGAGGAGCTGCTTCATTTCGGCCATTACCTGCTCAAGGTCGCCTTGGAGTGGGACAGATAAGACCACTCTATCGTCATAGCCGTCGACTGGGAGTGGGGGCTTCTCCAGTGCGATGCCGCTCGTACGCGGTTCGCAGAACAAATAGCGCCCCTCGATGATCCACCAGTCGCGGAAGTTGCTATCGAATGCCCGGCGGAAGTCCTGATGGATCGAGCCCACTGGATGTGGCAGCCCGGCTTCGATCTCGTCACGCAGCCCCGGAATTTCCCGAACAAACCGCCACCAATAATAAAATATGGAGCGTTTCCAGCCCTCTATGCCCTTGACTGGGTGTTCAGGGCGCTCGCCAACGAAGGCATCTTCAGGCGGATGGCGCTCAAGCAGTGGTGGAGCGTGGCGGAAATAGAAAAGAGTCTGGTTGCGCCGTTCCAGCACCGACTGCTCGTACATACCTCGCATCTCCCATCATATCTACACTGCCTCGAGCAGTCTTAACGCCCGTGACCCAGGGTCGACCTGCCATTTGAGACGGGGGTAGCTCTAAATGTAGCCGGTTCTCTCCACCGCCACAAATCCGTGCCGGTGCATTCACGGAGTACCTACTATGAACAATGTTGCAAACATCGCCGCCGTCATCACCCTGTCAGCTGCCCAACTCGCCGAATATGTGCGCTCGGCGCAAGATGCCTATAAAAATTACAAGACCACCGCCATGCGTTCGGCAGCCAACTGCTATCTCGTCTGGCTTTTCACGTCTTCTGATCAGGCGACCGACATGGCTCGCGATTGGATCAAGGATCAGATCGCTGATCGAAACGCCGAAATCGAGCGTCACAACGACAATCTGCCATCGCTCAAGGAGCGCGTGAATGCGTATAAGGCGAGCGAAATCGCCAGCGTCACCGCTGTGGAGTTGGCCGAAATCGAACCCTACCTCGCCTATACCGACACGGATTGGGACAAGGCAGTTCAGACCAAAATCGAGGCTCGCGAAGGCGCAAGCCCGTTTACGGAAGTCGTCAAGTTCGTGTTCGGCTTCGACAGCGCGTCTGATGCATCAAATATCTCCCGTTATGCGAAGGCGCTGGAATATGTGCAGGCTCGTCATGGCGCGCTTACTGAACTCACTGCCGATGGTGTCGTTGCGCTGCTGGATAAGGCAGGCGGTCTCGAAGGTGCTATCAACGCAGTCCGCAATGGCGAAGATGGTCACGCAAATTTCGCCGGCGGCGGCGCAGGTGATCCGCAGCGTGATGCTAAGGTGCGCGCATTGAAGGTGGCGATTAGCAATTCGGCAACGCTCACCAGCTTCAGCTACGAGCCCAAGTTCGCAAACGACGATTATGTGTTCATGATTGGCCGTAGGCGCGGCGCGGACGTGGCTGTGTATGGGGAGCTAGACCTCAGCGAAAACGAAGCAAATGCGTTGGTGATGAAGATCGATACCGATCTTATCAGCACGCTGGACCCGTTCGCCGAATTTGTCGCGCGGGTAGCAAAGCTCGGCAGTCTTGTGCGTGAAGGTAGTGCCAGCGCCTACACGGTTGACGGCACGCAGAGCGGTGACAAAATGAAGGTGGCGCGCGCCTATGCACTTTGCGATGCCACAGATGGCACCACTTTCATGCATGTTTCGGCGCGTTACACCGAGGCATCTGCGGTAATCGTTGCCCGCCCGAAGTCGCCCGTCATGCTCGGCACACTCAAGCCGAAGCAGTTTCTCATGCTCCCGACTGAGCCTGCTACGGGCTTCAAAACTGGCAAGGACATGGTGAAGCTGGTTAACAGCGTGGCGGATCGTATCATGTTCCGCTTCGCTGCGACCAAAGAGGTAAGTGACGCGCCGGTCGTTTGGAGCGCACTGTCAAACGACCCTCAAAACCTGTCGCCCGCTCCTGAATTCGTGTGGGGCATCATGGCAAAGCAGAAGCGTTATCCGGTCAATGTCAATCGCTTCAACGCGCAGTTCACAGTCGTGTTGAACAAGAGTGATGTGGTTGATATCCACGAAAGCTATACGTCGAAGTGGGAAAAGGCACCTAAGAACGCAAAGAAGGTGTTTCTTCCTCTCGAACTGAGCTGCGATGGCGTCACCCTGTCGCTTAATCACGCGAAGCACCTCGAAAAGCGCATCCCGGTCGGGTCAACGCTCGCTGCAAACGTTGCTCTTCCGATGCGGCCGCGTGACATCAGCGACCTCATCGCCATTCTTTGCGAGCAGAATGCCCTGCTAAACAGGCCAATCCTTGCATCATTACCGAGCGTGACCGTGCCAACACTTTGGTGATCGCGGACAGCGGCGGCTATCAGATTGCGAATGATCGTTTGCAGATCAAGAGTGATGCAGATCGGCATCGGATTTTGAAATGGATCGAAAACACCGCCGACGTGGCGATGACGTTGGATGTGCCCACTGGCCCATTGATCAGCAACCCGGGTGCCTACCAATTTAAGACGTCAGGGGAATGCCTTACGGCTACCTTGGAGCACCTGGACTACTTTCACCGCCACCGCGAACCCGGCAAGGTCCGTTTTCTGAATGTTCTGCAGGGGAACACTCCCGCAGAGGCCGATCAATGGTACGACGCCGTCAAATCTTATAAGTTTGAGGGCTGGGCTTTTGGTGGGCAATTGCGCCACAATTTCTATCAGCTGTGCCGCCGCATTTTGATAATGGCTGATCAGAACCAATTGCAGAACAAGCATTGGATCCACATTCTCGGGACCAATGAACTCGACACTGCGGTGCTGCTCACGGCATTGCAGCGGGCCATCAACCGGACAATCAATCCCAACCTGCGCATCAGCTTTGACACAAGCACCCCGTTCCGGCTGCTGGCGTTCGACCGGATGTTCACGTTGCCCACGTTCGAAACAGAAAGGATGGTGATGGGCACATTGAAGGTCCCTGAGGACAGGCTATTCCGTGAGGACAAGAAGCGCAATTTGCCATGGCCGTGGCCAAGCCCAATCGGCAATCGGATGGTCATGGGCGACTATTGCGTGACGGGTTCGCTGAATAGTGGCCACTTCCGTGACAGGCTCAGCGAGGTCCTGCTAGCGCATCACAACCTTGGCGCGTTGTGCTGGGGCGTGACGACTGCGAACCGCATCTTTGACGTTTCAAGCGTCAATCACAGCCACAAAATCGGGAAGTCGGAGGGCGCGGCAGTCGAAATCATCGACCGGGTCTTTCAGACGGGCGGGATGGCTGATTTGGAACGCTACAAATCAACCACCTTCGACCGGTTGCGTCATTCCCAAAAATTCGATGACGGCGATGTCGGGCGCTACTGGGACGAGCTGCGGTGATCCAAAGGAGGAAATGTCATGGGAAAAGGCAGCTATACCGGGGGATCGACGATCATCGGGCCACAGTCAGGTTGGTTCACAAGGACTGAGAAAATGCCCCCGCGCAAACCGCTAACAATCGAACGCTTGGCGAAGGACGCGAAGAGAGCGGCAAAGGCTGCACGAACCAAGCAGGCCAAAGACGATGCCTTTTTCGCGTCGATCCAAGGCCTGCCGAGCACCATTGGGACCACTGCGGCGCAGGGAAAGCGGCAAAAGAAGCGCAGCAAGACCGTCAAGCGGAACAGCAAGCGGTGACGAAGACCGCGCCTACTGAACCGTAGCATAAGCCCGAACCGTGCGCATTTGCCTCGCACGATCACATTGATGGCATGGCGCTCTCGTTCCCTTTGGCGCCATGCCATCATTTTCTTGAGTAACTCAACATCTCGGGCTGCCGTGCGATAGCCAAATAGCGGACTGAGGTTGCTGGCGCTGCTGCAAGCACTCTGCTCGCAACATTCGTTGAACAATGTGTTCACCAAAACCTTGCCCTCCGACTGCTCCTAATTTGTTGCCTCGATTTTCTATTTCACCTGCTTCGCAATAACCCCATATTGAGCCACCTGCTGCTGAAATATCACGGCCCCGGATCTATCGAAAATACGTATCCCTAATTTCAAAAATCGATTTGAATTTTGCGCTTTAATTGAAAAAATTTTCCGAAGAGGAATTTCAATTCCACGAGATGTTTGACGAAATTTTTGATTAATTTCGTACACTTTGTACATTCCATAGTCGCTGCCATTGCGCAACTCCAATTCAGTCTCTGCTCCACTGCTGCTTCCGGCAAAGCATGCGAGAGAATTTATGTTTTCCCATTCGCTCTTTCCGCACGAAATGACAGCTGTATAGGGAAAATCCCTTACAGAATTAGCGTATGCAGCGGCATTCGAGGCCCTATTTTTACGATCAATCTCATCATTCTCAGCCTTCTCTGCAATCGTCCTCTCCGATTCGAAAGTCTCAAATCCAACACCTCTTACAGTCGATTGTATATCGTCCCATATAAAGTCTTTGAATTTCTTATCTGGATAGTACTGGAGATCAGGAGAGGGACTAATGACAATATTATATTTTTTAAAGAACCGTTGCATCTCTCTTTTCAGCTGATATTCCGTAGCTATTCCTAGCTCCTGATAGTCATCCTGCCGCCCTTTTGCAGTTGCTGGGAAAATATCAAAATCATCTATGAGATATTGATATATAAATCTATCGGATCCTGGATTTGATCCTAAAGAGGTGCAAATGTTTAAATATAAAAACGTGCGATAAACACTTGATGATTTTAATTCCCAATTTCCATTAATGACTGTTCGTTGAATTGTATCTCCATTACCCATTTTGTCCGCAAATGCGTTCTCTTCAATATATTTTATTGTATTATCTTTGCAATTTATGTTATATGTATTTATTGATGAATTATAATAAGCGCCACCATCGGTCTTTTGTGGCGTAGCCCATGAATTCAAAACAGTAAATTCTTTAATTAAACCATTATTTCGTATATTCGAAAAATCTATATAAACATCAGTGACTGCATCTGATATAATTGGCGTCCATTTCAAATTTTTTGTTTGGGACTGGACTGGATTCCCATCTCTTTGACTAGACGTGGCCGAAGCGGGCAGATTAGAACGCAGCGCGGTCTGGGCGCTCTGCGACGTCACCAACTGACTGTCCGGAGTTCCCTTCCTGAAAACAAAAACAGGGAGGGTGCTAGCGTTAAGTTCCGCGTTCTTGCTAGAAAGGAGGTCTATAACTTTTTTTACGGTAGCCTCGCTATCATAGGGGCCGAGCGCGACGATAAAATCGTTGGTGTCGGACCACTTCAGAACCTTTGTCGGGCTGGTTATCTTTGAAACGTAGTCCCTTATCTCACCAGCGTCGGCATTTTCGTAGATCGCTACATAATAATCTAACGCCGCGCTGGATGGCGTAAGCGGCTGGGGCGCTACTGGCGATTGAGCAGCTTGCGGGGCGGCTTGAGTCTGCCCTTTATCCACATCATCACCAGCCTTCTGGACCGCCTGCACGAAGGATTTGAAAAGGTTGCCGATCGCGGCACCTGCATCATTTTGAGATGATGCATCCTGCGCGAATGTTGT